>JACQGN010000031.1 GCA_016199545.1 Betaproteobacteria bacterium
AGCCGTGGACGCCGGTTCGATTCCGACCCCCGCCTCCAGAGACATGGCGCTCCTGCGAGGAACGAATCCTGGCGGCAGTTGCGTGCGTAAGGACATGAATCCGGGCGAGTGGTGGAATTGGTATACACAAGGCACTTAAAATGCCTCGGCGCAAGCCACGCCGGTTCGACTCCGGTCTCGCCCACCACTTGAACGGGCTGCGGGTTGCAGCCTGCAGCGGTACCGGCCGATTCCTCGACCGAGAAAGCGACGAAACGCTGTGATTGTTTTTGATTTAAGTTGCGATAAGAAACACCGGTTCGAGGGGTGGTTTGCCTCGGGCGAGGACTTCGATCGCCAGTTGGGCGCGAAGCTTCTCGCGTGCCCGGTATGCGGCAGCGAGAGCGTCGTCCGCGTGCCGCACGCAGTGCGGATCAATACCGGCGCCCGCGAAGACGCGCGGTCACCGCCGTCATCACCGGCGCCCGCAACGGAAACGCCGCAGCAGTACGCCAATCTCGGTGCCGATCTGCTCACCAAACTGATCGACCACATCATCGCGACCACCGAGGACGTCGGTACGGCGTTTCCGGAAGAGGCGAGAAAGATCCACTACCGCGAAGCGCCGGAGCGTCACATCCGCGGCACCGCCTCGCAAAAGGATGTCGAGGCGCTCGGCGAGGAAGGCATCGAGGTCGCCGCGCTACCGATTCCATTGCACCGTTTACGCAAGGCGCATTGATTCATGGCCGTACGCTGAACCGGGGACCTGCCCAGCCGTACCCGTTCGCGTAGCCAGCGAATCCAGCAAGCCGGCCGTAGAGTCCCTCGTCGCCGCGACGATCGTCCGCCGGCGGCGGCATCCGCCCTTCGACGGGATGGAAGGCGGTGCGCTGCGTTTTGTCGCGGAGCGCATATCCCTGGTGGTGACCCGTGCACCGCGCCGCGATCGCGGCATACGGAGGGCCTGGCGCCCCTGTCGTCCACGCAACCCGTGCACACAACGCGTTATGTGGTGGAAATACAACAATTTGGAGTGTCCAGGTGATTTGCCTAGTCAATAAGTTTGACTGTATAAATAGACTGCTTATACTGTCCATGAAAGGAACCGAAAGAGGCACCACGACAAGATTGAGTCCAGAATGATATCAAGCAAGGAACTCATTGATAAGACGGGTATTTCCAGAGCCACTCTCAACAACTATATCGCCATGGGGCTACTGCCCAGGCCACTGGTCAGCACGCCTAGCCATGACGAAGACAGTCGAGCGCGGCAACTGGGATATTTTCCCGACAGTGCGATCGAACGCATTGCCGGAATACAGCAGATGAAGAGGGAGGGCTATTCCATGGCAGAGATCGTTTCGAGGTTTGCGGCGGATGTGCCGCGGCCCGAACCAGTGAGCACCGGGCGTGGCGCGGTGCCGGCAGCAGCCGCCGAGGGCGGCGATGAGGCCCCGAAACTGACTGTCGAGGGAATCGCGCATCCGGCGTTCATGGTGAACTACAACTTCGAGGTGATCTGGTTCAACAACCCCGCGCACAACCTGTTGCTGGGCGCGGGCACGCCTTTGCCCCCCACCAGCGAGGCGCGCAATCTCTTTCGGCTGCTGCTCACGCGCGAGCTGCCGAACCGCAATCGTCTTGCGTTGCTGCGGTTTCACCTGTCGCTCGCCAAGGAACGCGTGTCCAAGACCACTCTCATGACCGCGTGCCAGGGGGCTTCGCCGGAGCGGATCGCCTTGCTCGACCGCCTGTACGGCGAAAGTGCGAAAGAGGACGCGCGCCCCATCCTTGACGCGCCGCTCGATCTCGAAGGCGCGAATGCGGAGATCGTGACCTATCGCAGCTATGCCGCGTTTTTCCGCGAGGGCGTCCTCGTCATCATGATCCCGGTGGGGCAGGAAAGCGAGAGCCTGCTCGAGTTCCTGGCGCGGCGCGACGAGGTGATCCGGTCGCTGCTGCGGCGGCGCCTGCCCGTTCTCACCGACCTCGCGGTGCTGGTGGCGGACCTGCAGAACTCGGTGAAAATCTGCTCCGAACTTCCGCCCGAGGAGTACTTCGAACTCATCAACGAGATCTGCTGCGCCATGACGCCGATCTTCCGCAAGTATTACGGCACGCACGGCAAGCACGTGGGCGACGGACTCATGTATTACTTCTTCCCGCAGCCTGATTCCAACTATATATTCAATGCCCTGCGCTGCTCGCGCGAGATCAAGTCCGAAATCCAGAAGATCAGCAAGGCGTGGCAGATCCGCAAGAACTGGCTGAACGAGCTGTACCTCAACGTCGGGCTCACCGAAGGGCAGGAATGGCTGGGCACCTTCCAGTCGGCCACCAGCGTCGAGTTCGTCGTGCTCGGGGACAGCATCAACCAGGCGGCGCGGATCAGCGATTTCGCCCGTTATGGTTCAATATGGGCGACGAAGAGCTTCATCGGCAAGCTTTCCGCGAACGAGCGCAATCTGGTGCGCTTCGGGGTGAAGCGCCAGACGCCGGAAGGCCGCGAGGTGTTCGTGGCATCGAGCTTCGCCCAGGTCTCGGCGCTGGTGAACCTGGACGGTGCGCGCACCGAGAAGCTCCGGGACATCGGCGCGTTGCCGGTGACGGAGATCGTCGAAATCACGAGCTGACGCACGACGCATTGCCGGGGCGCGCCGGCCGGAACGTCCCACGCGCCGTCGGGTGCGGGAGACGAGGGATATCACATGAGCGTAACGGCAGAGGACGTTGAGGCTGCGGCATCCGCGCTACGGGGCAGCATCGTCGAGACGCCCTGCCTGCATTCGCGCACGCTCTCGGAGGTGACGGGCGCGGAAGTCTGGCTCAAGTTCGAAAACCTCCAGTTCACGGCTTCGTTCAAGGAACGCGGCGCGCTCAACAAGCTCCTCTCGCTCGATGCGGAGCAACGCAAGGCAGGCGTGGTCGCCGCCTCCGCGGGTAATCACGCGCAGGGCGTGGCCTACCACAGCCGGCGGCTCGGCATCCCGGCGGTGATCGTAATGCCGCGGCACACGCCCCACGTCAAAGTGGAGCGCACGCGCGCGTTCGGCGCCGAGATCGTGCTCGCGGGCGGGGGCTTCGACGAGGCGCAGGCGCGCGCATTGGGACTCGCGGCGCAACGCCGGCTCACGCTGGTTCACGCGTACGATGACGAGAAAGTCATCGCCGGACAGGGCACGGTTGCGCGGGAGATGCTCGGCGCGGCGCCGCAGCTCGACGCCCTCGTGGTGCCGGTCGGAGGCGGCGGGCTGATCGCGGGAATGGCGCTTGCGGCGAGGCACATCAAGCCGCGCATCGAGATCGTCGGCGTGCAAAGCGAGCGTTTTCCGTCGCTTTATGCCGCGTTGAAGGCGGTGCGGCCGGTGTTCGGCGCCAACACGATCGCGGACGGCATCGCAGTGAAAGACCCCGGCGCGCTTACGCTGCCGATCATCCGGAAATGCGTGGACGACGTCCTGCTGGTCGACGAAGGCGGCATCGAGCAGGCGATCGTGATGCTGCTCGAGATCGAAAAGACGGTGACCGAGGGCGCCGGCGCCGCGGCGCTCGCCGCGCTGCTGCGCCACCGGCTGCACTTCAAGGGGCGAAAGGTGGGGCTGGTGCTCTCGGGCGGCAACATCGATCCCATGTTGCTCGGCTCGATCATCGAGCGCGGGCTGGTGCGTTCCGGACGGCTCGCGCGGCTGCGCGTGGAACTACGCGACCTGCCGGGCTCGCTTGCGCAGGTGACGGCGCTCCTCTCCGAGTTGCAGGCGAATATCGAGGAGGTGCATCACCAGAGGACGTTTACCCAGCTCCCGGTACAGGTCGCGGCGGTCGAATTCGTGCTGCAGACGCGCAATACAGCGCACGTGCAGGAGATCGTGGCCGCATTGACGGCGGCCGGGTACACGGCGCGGGTCGTGCCGCCGGTGTAGCATCCGCGCGGCGGGAAGCGGTGCGGTGAGTTGACGGGGACCCGCGAAAGGCGCCACTGGTATCCCGACGGGGAGATCTAGGCGCGGTTCGAAGCCGGGCGACTTGCCGATCGAGCAGCCGACCAAGTATGACCGCGACCGGGATTCAGCCCGCGCATCGCAGGCGCCGCAATGGTCGACGTCATTGCGTGACCAGGGACCATTCCGGTCATGGTGTGCGCGGGCTATTCCTGCTCTATACCCGCAGCACGCATCACGCCACGCCAGTTCTCAATGTCCGCCTTGATGAAGTCGGCGAATTCCTGAGGCGGCCTGGTTTGCACCACCACGCCGCGCGCGGCGAGCTTCTCGCCCATTTCCGGGCTTTTCACCAGCGCACTCACCTCCCGGTTGAGGAGGTCGATGGCGTGCTGCGGGGTCCCCCGCGGCGCCACCATCCCGTACCAGGGGCCCGCGACGAGGTCGACACCGACCTCGCGCAGCGTCGGCAACTCGGGCGCGAAAGTGAGCCGCTTCTCGGCGGCCACCCCGAGCGTTCTGACTTTCTTCGCTCGCACCATCGCCAGCGCCCCGCTGATGTTGGGCATGCCGAACTGCACTTCGCCCGTCAGGAGCGCCATCATGGACGGGCCCGTTCCCTTGTACGCCACGTGCGTGATCTTGATGCCCACCTGTTTTGCGAAGTACTCGTTCACGAGATGGCCGATGCCGCCGGTGCCGGGGGAGGAATAGAACAATTCGCCGGGCCGCTTCTTCGCCAGCGCAATGAACCCCTTCACCGAAGTCACGGGCAGCGCAGGGTGCGTTACGAGCACGAACGGCACCGCGCCAACCTGCGCCACGCCCGCGAAATCCCGGACCGGATCATATGGCAGCTTCTTGTTGTAGGCGGCCGTCGTCGCCAGCGATGAAGTGCAAAAAAGGATCGTGTAGCCATCTGGCGTCGACTTGGCGACGATCTCAGTGCCCAGGACGCTGGCGGCGCCGGGCCGATTCTCGACGACGAACGACTGACCCAGCTTCTCGCTGAGCTTCGGCGCCAGCATGCGCGCGACGATGTCGGACCCGCCCGGTGCGAACGGCACGATCACGCGTACGGGACGTACGGGGTAGGGCGTGGCCTCAGCCGCTCCCGCAGGCTGCGCGCCCGCCGCAATGGCCGCGCAGATGCCACCGATCAGTAAACATCGAGAACATTTCATCATTCTTCTCCTTGCATCCTTGACTGAATAGGGTTGAACTCGACTGTTACTCCGACACGACAATTGCGGTATTGACCTATGTCAAATTTATGCCTCGAGGGCATGACTCGTGCAACTGCTCCCCGCTCCGACCAGCAGTTCTCGCGCGCAGCGAGAACCTGACGATCGCATTCCGAAGCCGGTAACGACAGACCGGCATGCGTCACGGTGACGTGACCAAATGAGGCCACGGCAGGTGGCAAACCTGTGAAGCCCTGCGAATTCTCATGTTGCGAATTCACGCGCTTCCTGCCGCGGCCTTGAGCATTTGTGAAAAAAAGCAGATGCTACGGGGCATGGGCGCAATACTCGGAAATGACGGCATTGGCGGCGCACGATCGATCTTTCCGTCCAGGCTGGAATTTACGTTCTACGAGATTGCGCTTCCTGCGGCGCAGTACCGGGATTCCCACATCCAAAGTCTCGGCGGTGGCTGGTACTGCTACTCCGAGCTACCGTGGTTTTTCACCTATCGCACGGTCGAGTGGACCGAGCAGGAGGTCAAGGCGCACATGGCGCGGATTCATAAGTGGCTCTGGTGATGTCGTTCCATGGCGGGCACGGGCTAAATGCGCTGTGCCCGCAATGGTTTCGACCAACCGGGGGCATCTACGTGGGCCATCCCTTACATTTCCTGACTTGCCAAGCGGCAATACATTGAGCACGCCGGTCTTGGTTGTCGTCGCAGGGGTGCTCCTCCTCGGCGCCCCGCTGTCGGGGGTATGGTTTGCAGGCCAACCCCTTGGCCCTTTCCTTGAATTTCCCCCACAGCTTGGGCGGAGTGTGTCGCCCGTCTTCTCATGGATCGCATTCTGGTCGCTTGCCGCGCTGATCGTAACTGCGGTTTTACCCTTCGCCTGGCGCATGTTCCGAACACTGCGAGCGCCGTGCGCACCCATCGATCGGCACCGGTTCCCGATGTGGGGTTGGATGGCTCTACTTTGGCTCGTTGCGGCCTGGACGCTCGCTTGGACGCGCTTTACGTGGTTCGACGCGTTCCAGCAACACACTTTCGCGCCACTGTGGCTTGGCTACACCGCCGTCGTGAGCGCGTTGACGGTTCAGCGCAAGGGGAGCGCGCTGCTCACGCGAAGGCCATGGCGCTTTGCGCTGCTCTTTCCGCTGAGCGCCCTGTTCTGGTGGTTTTTTGAGTACCTCAACCGATTCGTCGGCAACTGGTACTACGTGGGCATCGCTGAATTGGGCCCGATTGAATACACGTTCTTTGCCACACTCGCTTTCTCGACGGTCCTGCCGGCGGTAGCGAGCACCGCGGAGTGGTTGGACACGATGCCGCGGTTTCGCCAGGCCTTTGGACGCTGGCATCCGATACAGGTGCCGCACCCGAGAGCCGCAGCCATTATTGTGCTTATCGTCACAGCGCTTTCACTTGCCGGACTCGGCGCTTTCCGCGAGTACCTATATCCGCTCGTGTGGATTTCCCCGGGCCTTGTCATCATTGCGCTTCAGGCGCTCGCCGACCGGAGCACTGTGCTCGGGCCGCTAGCCGACGGCGACTGGCGCGGAGTTGCGACCTATTCGGCGGCAGCACTGATCTGCGGGTTCTTCTGGGAAATGTGGAACTCAGGCAGCCTCGCCCATTGGGAGTACAGCATCCCGTACGTGGATGCCTGCCGGCTGTTCGAGATGCCGGTGCTGGGCTACGCGGGCTATTTGCCCTTCGGCATCGAATGCGCGGTCATCGCCGCATTGGCGCTGAACGGGGTAGAGTTTGAAGCTGTACCACGCTATCGTCGTCATGACGAAGGGTAGCGCGCTCGTGATGTGTTAGCACTCGGGCCGGGGCTGGCACGCTACATTGGCTAACTGCTTCGGGTCGTATTGTGCCTGTCGTCCGACGGTCGCGAACCGGCCATGAAGCGACGGTCGCCGATGTTGCTTCGGACGACCGCTGTTTGGCCAAACCGGACGCTGACAATCTGCTCGGGAGGCAATCAGGGCAGCCCGCCGGAATGTCCGCTTCCCGAAAACATGAATTGGTCCTTTCGACCCGAAGCTGCCGGATCATGTTTCCCCTCTTGCGATGCTGCCGATTGGCAGATACTTGCATGCAACTTGGGTGGGGCATCGTATTTCGTGGAAACGCATCAGTGCCGGTCTCAACGGGCTTAGAGGTCTCCCATTCGTAACGATTCCATAAAGGAGGTTGCCATGAAAGTGATACATCGTTTGTCGATGTTTGGTGCAGCGGTTCTTCTGGCCGGCTGTGCCGCGATGGGCGGGGGTGACACCCTCCAGGTGAGAATCACCGGCGCGGAAGAAGTGCCTCCCGTAAATACCAGCGCTTCAGGCAGCGGCACCATCACCGTTAGCGAGGATGGGTCGGTGAGCGGTAGCTTCAAGTTGCAGAACGCCGCACAGATTGTTGCGGCACACATACATGTAGGTGCAGCAGGTCGGAACGGGCCGGTTATCATTCCGCTGCAGAAAATCGCCGACAACGAATGGGTGGTGCCGCCGGGTGCGAAGCTGAACGGATCGCAGCATCAGAGCTACAAAGCGGGCGGGCTGTATGTGAACTTCCACAGCGCGAAGTACAAACGCGGCGAGATTCGCGGCCAGCTCCGACCAGGCGGCGGTAGCGGCCGCAGCAGCGGCTATTGATCTTGCGCAAGAGCCGCTTGGGCGCGGCTCATTTGCAAGGTTTACGAGGCCGACCGGCTCGAATGTCCGGTCCTGGCCGGGAGTACGCACTGGGTCGCGGTTTCACAAAGCGGCCCCAGGCCATGGGCCAAGCTTTTCGACCACTGGCCGCATTGTTTCGGTAGAGCCCGATAGCAGACGTGATTTGCTGCAACACAGCCTATTGCAGGGGGTGGCCAGCTTTGACACCAGCCACCCTGGCTACGTCACCCTAAATTTCAGTCTGTTCGGAGATTTCCAAAGCATCATCGACTTCAATACCTAAGTATCGAACGGTGCTTTCAAGCTTGCTGTGCCCGAGCAGCAACTGGACGGCCCGCAGATTCTTGGTCCGACGATAGATCAAGGTTGCCTTGGTCCTGCGCATCGTGTGTGTGCCGTAGGCTGAGGGATCGACGCCGATAGAACCGACCCACCGGTGCACGATTCTGGCGTACTGCCGGGTTGATACGTGAGGAGAATTGTGTGTACGGCTCGGGAAAAGGTACTGCTCCAGCTTGAGATTGGCCTTTGCAATCCATGCGGCGACAGCATTTCTGGTCTGTTCGGTCAGCTCAAACTGCACTGGCCGCTGAGTCTTCCTTTGCACGACCATCGCCCCGGGCTGGATTTGGTGGCCATGAACAAGGTCGCGAACCCGAAGACTAACCAGGTCGCAGCCGCGAAGCTTGCTGTCGACGGCGAGATTGAATAGCGCCAATTCTCGAATGCGCTGGTCCAGCTGAAGGTGAATGCGAATTGCCCAGATGTCTTTCAGTTTCAGGGGTGCCTTCTGGCCGACGAGCTTGCCCTTGTTCCAAGGTCCGTGGGTTTGAGCGGTTTCTATTACAGACTCCTTTTCGGTTAAACGGAGTCTGATTTTGCGGTGGACCTATAGGGGGATAGGCGGCCTGGGCCGGTCAGTCACAGCCGCCGCAGGCTTCCGCTTGGCGCGGTAAAGGCGACAGTCGGAGGAGGGGATGGTGGGTGTGGTTTCTGTCCGCGGGTCGGATTTCGGTCCGCGATGCGGAACCCTGGCCCAGCGCGTACTCCCGGCCAATTGCTGCCTCTCACTGATCGGCACAACCGAGTCACTCACCGACTGATTGGACCGAATGGGGTGCTCGCCGATCGATACACAATGTGGCAAGCCGCTCCTGCTGCGCGATTGGTGTAATCCGCGCGAAACATCCTTCAATTGCTTAGCGAGACTTGGAAATGGGCTGGAATAGGTGGTTAGCGCAATTCACGCACGACGTGTCAATCTTGTTCGCGCACCAACACCCTATCGCGCCTTGCGCCCCATAAACCATGCCGGAATCAATGCCAGCATGAATATCAGCGTAACGATCAGGAAACAGTCGCGAAATGCCAATGTGTGAGCCTGCGCATACAGAACGCGCCCGAGGAAATCTAGCGCGCCCGCGGATTGCAGTTCAGACGATGCCCCGGCCTGCGTCAGCAGCCGTTCCACTGAATGCAGCAGTTCCGTAGTCGCGCTGTTACCTGCAGTTTGCATGCTCGTCAGTCTGTCGCTGTAAAAGAAGGTTTGGCGATCAAGCGAGACTGACAGCAGGTTGACGCCAAACGCACCGCCGAGTTGCCGAAAGAAATTGATCATACCCGCGCCCTGCCGGAGTTGTGTTGTATGCAGCGAGCGCATCGCACTGGCGTTCAGCGTCGGGTTGATGAGCGCCTGCCCAAGGCGACTTATCACGACGCAGGTGAGCATCCACCAGAATGCCGTGTTCACATCGACGTCATGCAGCCAATACGTCGAGACAGCGAAGGACGACAAGCCTGTAATTAGGAGCGCGCGCGCCGCCAGCCGGTCACACAAATATCCACCCAGCGGCATGAATATCCCTAGAAGCAGAGCGCCCGGCATGAGCAGCAGCCCGGCATCGAGAGGCGTCAATCCCTGAATTGTCTGTACGAATAAGGGGATGAGGTATGTCGTGCCGAATTGCCCGATTCCGAAGACAACGGCGACGCAGGCTGCCGCAGCAAAGGGGCCGACCGCCAGCACGCGAAGATGGACCAGCGGCTGCGGCACGTGCAGCTCCCAGACAAGAAACGCGATTCCCGCGCCCGCAGCCACTGCGAGCAATCCCAGTACGAAATCGGAGCTCCAGCCTTCGCGCTGCCCGTTGGACAACCCAATCAGCAGGCAAGACATCGTCGTGCACAGCAACGCAAAGCCTAGCCAGTCGAAGTGCGCGCGCTTGGCTGTTTCCTCGCGCTCCGGCATCAACAGGCTGCCCAGGAGGATGCCGACGACGCTGAACGGCAGCCCCATGTAAAAGACGGCGCGCCAGTCGAAGTGCTCGATCAGGATGCCCCCCACAGTCGGCCCGACTGCAGGTCCGAGGATTGTGTTGATACTGAAGAATCCCATCGCCATCCCACGCTTTTCCGGCGGGAACACGCTGAACAAGGTATACATCGTCAGCGATTGCAGCACGCCGGCTATCAAGCCTTGAACCACCCGTGCCGCGACCAACGTCAGATCGTTCGGACTCAGCGCGGCCACCAGCACCGAAACGACAAAGACGCACAGCCCGACAACGAAGGTCTTGCGCTGACCAAAGCTGTCGATCAGCCAGGCGCTTAGCAACTGTCCGACCGTCTGGCCCGCCAAATTTCCCGTGACTATCCACTGGCCGCGATCCTGCCCGATGCCGAATGCCCCCATGATGTTGGGCAACGCGACGTTGACTGTCGTGCTGGTCACGATTGCAGATATCGTCCCCAGCAACGCAATCACAGTGACGTAAATGCGATAGCGTGGCCCGTAGCGGGCGAACAGCACCTCAGTAGTCTCAGCGGTTGCGGACATCGATGCAGACTTTCACCAGCATGCGTGACCGCAGTGCCCGAGCGGCCTTCGAGAAAATTGTACTAAGTGGCTATCGGGCTCAAGTCGGCCGAATGCGGCCGGTCGAAGCTGCGGGCTGACGTAGCCCCCATGTTGCATCTAGGCGATAACGATAGGAAAAGCTATCGGCGCGAGTCGTGAGGAGAATCAGCGCTCAGTTGCCGAGCAATCTAGCCCAACGGTCAGAGCAACGCAAGTGACTGTGCATTCCCGTCGCATGGCTGTCTCGAGGGGGTCGTTTCCGTACGGCAGCTCAGGCGATCTCGGGAACCGGGTGGCAGGTGAGCGGCAAGTTGGCATGCCGGCACCAACTCGTGGGTCCGACCAGCGCACCTCGTGTTGCGCGCCTCCAGCGGGATGCTAAACGGCCGCTTCGGAGGAGCGCGACCGGCAGCAACGGGTCGAACGGACCAATTCACGTTTTCGGGAAGCGGACATTCCGGCGGGCTGCCCTGATTGCCTCCCGAGCAGATTGTCAGCGTCCGGTTAGGCCGAGGACCGGACGTTCATGACGACGTGGTTGACTGGCTACAGCGGGTCGACTCCTGCCGGTCGCGTTTCCTGAAAGCTGCCGTTCACCGGGAGAAACTAACCAACTGCGACGACCTCGCGCCAGCACCCGGTTTCATCCGATCTGGCGCGCCAGCCCGGATTGACCCGCGACGCGGTGTGACCCGAAGGGAGGAGTTACGGTAGACTACGCCCCTCCATTTCCAACCAGGACTTCCCGTCATGAATGCTCCCGGAACCGTAGTGCAAACGCTGACCGAGAAGCTGGTCGCCCGCAAGGAAGGCGCGATCGGCTGGATCATCTTCAACAATCCCGCCCGCCACAATGCGGTCTCGCTCGAGATGTGGCAGTCGCTGCCCATGGTGCTCGACGCTTACGTGCAGGATCCCGAAGTGCGGGTCATCATCCTCAAGGGGGAAGGGGAGAAAGCATTCATCTCGGGCGCCGACATCTCCCAGTTCAAGGAGAAGCGTTCGAGCGAGGCGGCGTCCAAACTCTACAACGATACCGGTGAAGCCGCGGCCGCCGCGCTGCGCGGCTGCCCCAAGCCCACCATCGCCATGATCCGCGGCTACTGCATCGGCGGCGGCACGGGCACCGCGATCAACTGCGACATCCGCATCGCCGCGGACGACGCGCGCTTCGGCGTGCCGGCGGCGAAACTCGGCCTGGGCTACCGCTTCGCCGGCATCAGCCGCCTCGCCACGCTGGTGGGACCCGCGTACACGGCGGAGATTTTCTTCAGCGCGCGGCAGTTCACGGCGCAGGAAGCGCTGCACATGGGGCTCGTCAACCGGGTGGTGCCGGTTGCGGAGCTGGAAGCGACGGTGCTGCAACTCGCGCAAACCCTGGCGGTCAATGCGCCGCTCACGATCGCGGCGGTGAAGCGCGCGCTGATCGAGTTTCACAAGGACCCGGCTGTGCGTGATCTCGACCTGTGCCAGAAGCTGATCGACGACTGTTTCGCGAGCGAGGACTACAAGGAAGGCCAGACCGCGTTCATGGAAAAACGCAAACCCGTGTTCAGGGGCCGCTGACATGGCGACGAAGCCGCGCAAAGGGCCGCTCGCCCGCTTTACCGTGCTCGATCTCACGCGCGCGCGCTCCGGCCCGACCGCGGTTCGGCAATTGAGCGACTGGGGCGCCAACGTCATCAAGATCGAAGAGCCGACGAGCCGCGAAAGTCCCATGGACGACCGCCGCCATGGGCCGGATTTCCAGAACCTGCACCGCAACAAGCGCAGCATCACGCTGAACCTCAAGACGCCCGAGGCGGTGGCGATCTTCAAGCGCATGGCGGAGACCGCCGACGTGATCGTGGAGAACTACCGTCCCGGCGTGAAGCACCGCCTCGGCATCGATTACGAGACCATCCGCAAGATCAATCCGCGCATCGTCTACGCGAGCATCAGCGGCTTCGGCCAGGACGGGCCGTACGCCGACCGCCCCGGACTCGACCAGGTGGCGCAGGGGATGAGCGGGCTGATGTCGATCACCGGCGTGCCGGGCGAGGGCCCGATGCGGGCGGGCATCGCGATCGGCGATTCGAGCGCCGGCATCTACCTCGCCTTCGGCATCGTCACCGCGCTACTCGAACGGGAAGAAACCGGGGAAGGGCAGTGGGTCAGCACCTCGCTCCTGCAGGCGCTGATTTCCATGCTCGACTTCCAGGCCGCGCGCTGGCTGGTGGCGCACGACGTGCCGCAGCAGGTCGGCAACGATCACCCGATGTACATGCCCACCAGTGCGTTCAGGACCGCGGATGGTTACATCAACATCGCGGGCTCGGGCAACCTCTATCCGCGCCTTTGCAAGGTGATCGGCAGGCCCGAACTCCTGACGCACCCCGATTTCAGCGACTTCAAGCTGCGGCACAAGAACCGGCGCGCGCTGGTCGCGGCGATCGAGGAGAGCACGACCAGGCGGCTGTCCGCCGAATGGATCGAGGAATTGAACAAGGCGGGCGTGCCGTGCGGGCCGATCTACAAGTTGAACGAAACCTTCGCCGATCCCCAGGTGCGGCACCTCGGCATGGCCGCGCCGACGCGCCATCCCGTCCTGGGTGACATCGAACTGGTTTCGCAAGGCGTGCGACTATCAGGAACGCCGTTCGAAGTCAGGAGCCCCGCGCCTGATCTCGGTGACCACACGGATGAAGTCCTGCGGGAGTTCGGCTACAAGGACGCCGAAATTTCCGGATTCCGCGAACGCCACGTGTTATAGGCTGCGGTGGAAGTCGCGGGCCGCGAGCGCGGCTGGACAGGCGAGGGCGGTTCGATTCCGACGGAGGGGGGCATGAATCAGCAACTCGACTACAGCCAGTCAAAAATCCTGGTGGTCGATGACGAGTCCGGGATCAGGCGCCTGCTCGGCATGGAACTGCGCGCGGCGGGCTATGGCAATGTGACCCTCTGCGGAGATTCCAGGGAGGTGGTGGAGCTTTACCGGAAGCACCGTTACGATCTCATCCTGCTGGACCTGCGCATGCCCGAGATGGACGGCTATCAGGTGATGTCGGCGCTCAAGGAGATAGAGACCGAAGGCTACCTGCCCGTGCTCGTGATCACCGCCGACCCGGAAGAGAAAATGAAAGCGCTGCGGGCGGGCGCGAGGGACTTCGTCGCCAAGCCGTTCGAACGCGCCGAACTGACCTCGCGCGTGAAGAACCTGCTGGAGGTGCGGCTGCTGTATCGCGAACTGCATGCCTACAGCGGGGATCTGGAGCACAAAGTCAAGGAGCGCACGGCACGCCTCACCGGCAGCTATCACGAAACGCTGAGGACCATGACGCGCGCGGCGGAGTACCGCGACGACAACACCGGCGCGCACGTCCGGCGCATCAGCATCTATTCGCGCGAGCTTGGCGCCGCCCTCGGCATGGATGGCGAATTCTGCGAACGGATCTACCACGCGAGCCCGATGCACGATATCGGAAAGATCGGCATCCCGGATTCCATCCTGCTGAAAAAGGGGCCGCTTACACCCAAGCAATGGGAGGTGATGCGCACGCACGCGCAGATCGGCGCGCGCATGCTCATGGACGGCGAGTCGCCCTACCTGAAGATGGGCGCCCAGATCGCGGCCGCGCATCACGAACGCTGGGACGGCACCGGTTACCCGGAGCGGTTGAAGGGCGATGAAATACCGCTTGCAGCGCGGGTGATGACGGTATGCGACGTGTACGACGCACTGCGATCGGCGCGCCCCTACAAGCCGGCGTTCGAACACGACAAGGCGGTCAACGTCATGGTCAAGGGCGACGGCCGCACCCAGCCGGCACATTTCGATCCCGCCGTGCTCGACGCATTCCGTCGCAGCGCGCAGGTGTTTCGCGACATCTACGCGGCCAACGCCGAGTTGCCGCACGGCTGATCGGGAAATAGCGATACCGGGAATGCCCGGGCTTCCCGACTCGCGCAACACTCAACGGGCGCTTTCCGTCTTCTCGCGCACCGCCGCGCGCAGCATCGGGTAAATGGGAGAGTCGAGAAAGAGGCCTGTGCTCCACACGCGAACCCGGTCATCGACCAGCAGCACGAAGGCCGGCGCCTTGAGCAATATGGGCGCATAGTTCCTGTTGGCGTCGAATTTGTCGAAAAGGTGGGCGACCTTATCCGGCAGATCGCCCTTCGTCAATCGATCCTTGGCGGCATAGCGCGTCGCCGTCACGAACTCGATGTGCTTGAATTCGGGCATCTCCGTCAAGCGTCCGCCCTGAAGGTGGTCGCGCTCCCATTTCCGGCAGTCGGCGCAGTCCTCGGTGCTCAGGTAAAGGAGCCGTATCATGGAGGATGCCTTGGCGCGCATGTTCGCGGGCGGGTGCTTCGCGCGCGCTTCGTACACCTCCCGTCGCAAGACCTTGTCGAACACCAGTCGAGCCGGCGCCGCGTCCGGTTTCGCCTGCATCGTGCCAACCAGTCTTGACCCCTCCAGCGACAACCGGAAGGCGATCTTACTCGGAAACGAAAGGAGCGTAGCGCGCATTCCGTCGTCGAGAATATCGCGCCCCTCCCCACCTCTTGTCGGCGACAAATGGCGTCGGAAGGAGAGGACAGATACTCGGCTTTCCCGGTTTACTTTCTGACGCAATCGGTCTACTTGACGATCGATTGCGCGGGCGTGCCCCTGCATGTCGATCGACTTTCAATCGAACGTCCGCGCATGTAACCCGCTGAAACACTGTCTTAAATCAAGAAAAGTCCACTATGTGTAACGAAAATCTACCGTTTTGTTAGATTTTTTGAAGGCTAACATAATGATTTCATGTGGAAATTAATCCTTGCCAAGACTGGCAGTCGCGCTTATCGTAATTGGCAATAAGCAATAAAACACGCTCTGATCTGCGTTGTCGGTGTGGTCCGGGGGAGGCATCTCTGGCACGCGAATTCACGCTGTCGGCGGAGAACTTTATCTGGGGGCTGCAGAATATCTGCCAGCTTCACCGGATCCCCTGTGCGCCTGATCTCGTTCTGCAGCAGTTCCCGCCTCCTTACGATCTTTACTCGCTTCAACACGCTGCGCGTTCATTGGGGCTCGAAAGCGGCATACGCGATGTACGCCCGGCACGCCTTTCACAACTCGCGGCGCCGTTCATTGCGGTGCTGCGCCCGGAAGCCCCTGACGCCAGCGATGCGCGCGCCGAGGGCGCGGGGCCGGTCGCGGAAGGCGACACCCACTTTCTGCTCTCCATCGTCGTCAGATGCACTCCGGCCGGGATCACTTGCCTCGAGCGTGGTTCAGATTCTCCGGTAACGTGCTCTCTTGCCGACTTCGAGCAGCGCTTTGCGGGCAAGGCCTTCCTGTGCGTGCCCGCGGCGCCGGATCTCAAAGGCGAAGATGCGGCGCTTGCCGACAGCAGCACGTTCGGTTTCCGCTGGTTCGTGCCGGAACTGCTCAAGCACCGGGCGATCTGGCGCGACGTGCTCCTTGCCTCGCTCGCAATCCAGTTGATGGCACTGGCGACGCCGATATTCACGCAGGTCGTGATCGACAAGGTCATCGTCCACCACACGACCAGCACGCTCACCGTCATCGGCGTTGCGCTGGCGGTCTTCATCATCTTCACGGCGAGCCTGAGCTGGGTGCGCCAGTACCTGGTGCTTCACACCGGCAACCGCATCGATGCGGTGCTCGGTTCGCGGGTATTCGAGCACCTCTTCAAACTCCCGCCGCGCTACTTCGAGGCCCGGCCGACAGGCGTGCTGGTCGCTCGCGTGCACGGCGTCGAGACCATCCGGGAGTTCCTCTCCAGCGCCGCGGTCACACTGATCCTGGATGTGCCGTTCCTGCTGATCTTCCTGGCCGTCATGTTTTATTACAGCGTGTCGCTGACGCTTATCACTGTCTCGGTGCTGCTTGCCATTACGGTGCTGAGTCTTGCGATCACGCCGCTCCTGCGGCGTCGCATCAACAGGCAGTTTCTGCTCGGCGCGCGCAACCAGGCCTTTCTCACGGAGTACGTGTCGGGAATGGAGACGGTGAAGTCGTTGCAGATGGAGCCGCAGTTGAACGCCCGCTACGGCGATTATCTGGCGAGCTACCTCCGATCGACTTTCGCGACCCGCCAGCTTGCCAACAGCTACAACGTCGCCGCTCACGCGCTGGAGCAGGTGATGACCCTTGCCATCCTCTGCCTGGGCGCTTGGCTGGTGATGACCAGCAAGGAATTCACGGTCGGTATGCTGGTCGCCTTCCAGATGTTCGCCTCGCGGCTCTCGCAGCCCATGTTGCACCTCGTCGGCTTGTGGCAGCAGTTCCAGCAGGCCGATATCGCGGTGAAGCGTCTGGGGGACATCATGAATGCGCCGCCGGAACCCTACTCGGTCATCCCGGCACGCGAGGCGAGGGAAGACGGCGCAATCGAAGTACGGGAAGCGGGTTTCCGTTACGCGGAGAATCTGCCGTATTTGTTTCGTAACCTCAATTTCACCATCAAGCCGCACACGTGCACCGCAATCATGGGCCCCTCAGGCAGCGGCAAGAGCACGCTCGCGAAGCTATTCCAAGGGTTCTACCTCGTCACAGATGGCGCCATTCATCTCGACGGACTCGATGTCCGCCACCTTTCGGCCAACGAACTGCGGCAACACTTCGGCGTCGTCCCCCAGGAGACGGTCTTGTTCAGCGGTACGGTGTACGAGAATCTGACCCTCGCGAATCCGCATGCAAGTTTCGAGCGTGTGGTGCAGGCGTGCAAGCTCGCAGAGATCCATGAATTCATCGAGAAACTCCCCAAGGGTTATCAGACCGAGATCGGCGAGCACGGCGTTGGACTCTCCGGCGGCCAAAAACAGCGGATCGCCATCGCCCGAGCATTGCTGAAACGGCCGAAGATCTTGATCTTCGACGAGGCAACCAGCAGCCTCGATCAGCCCACCGCCGAGCAGTTCGCGCGAACCGTCAACCGGCTCAAAGGCAAGGTCACGATGATTTTCATCGCGCACCAGTTGCCGAAAGGGCTGCAGGTGGACAATGTCTTTCAGCTCGGCGCACCCGGGCGACAGATGGGGGTCGTGGGAGAGGAGAGGAGGGAATGAGGAATGCAGTAGGACTACGCTCCGATACTCCGATCAGCCCGCAGGAAGGCTTCACCAATTCGTACTGAGGGAACGCATGATCGCTCGCTGGAAAACAGGTCGAAGCACTGTCGTGGCGGCGTTTCTGGTGACGTCGCTTCCATCGCCGCCTTCATTTGCGCAGCGAATTCTGGAGGCGCAGGCGGTGCCCACTGCGGCGGGGCTGTCGCCTGAATGCCGCGATGCGACGAGGCAGCCGGGGGGCTCCGAGAGTCGGAAGGCCTGCGAGCGGCTTGACCGCCACTTTCAATGGCTCGAGACTCGACTCAAAAGCGTATGTACCAAGGCGGGTGAGCGAATCTTGCGCACCGTGGCCGACGTGGAGGGAGTCTACGTGAAAGCACCGCCACGCGATGCCGACGAACCGTTCGGGCGCTTCCATGAGAACGAATACCTGCCGCGCGCGTGGATGTCTCCGCGCACGGGACGGCACTACTCCCTCTTGGAGAGGGATGCGTTGCGCGCTCCCGGCAAGATTGACCAGCGGCGCTACGAAATCGTGCCGCAGGGCAGGGGACCGGCGAAGGTTAACGAGCCTTACCAGCAAATCGAGCGGCCGAGCGCGAAATACAGCGTGAGCTGGCGCACTCTCGGCGAGCGGGCGGACCGGGCACGCGGCTTGTACGGCGACGAGACGACGGTATTTGAAGTGGCCACGGGCCAGGTGCTTGCCGTCCGGCGCTTCTACTACTACGCGGTTCAGCCGCACGTCGTGGACGAAGAGGGGCGGGCACTCTCGTCGCCAAATTGGCGCAGCCGGATCCCGGAATTCGTCAAGCCTTGCGGCAATTATCGCCCCAGGGAAGATCACGGCTACATCGATCTGCGGCCCCGCGATTCATATGAGTTCGTGTCGCGCGTTCTCAAGCCAAAGGTAATTTCCGACGAGGCGGCGCTAGGGATATTCGATCTCGCGCACGGCTCCGCACGGAAGGAAGGCGGCTGCATGGTTGCCTCGTTTGGGCCGCGGATCAGCCCTGAGAACGTTGAGCTCGTGCGCATGGACGACCATGGCCTCAAGATTACTGTGAGAGGAACGGGCGACTCGTTGTACTGCCCGACGTTCTATCAGCCGGGTGGATACGCGAAGAAGGCGCTTTACCGTTTCTACGACGGCCGTGTCTGGACCTCCGCGGAGATCGACAAGGCTGCGAGCACGAACCCCCGCGTGCTTACGCCAGTGCGACCCGTCACCGCGCCGCAAGCGCCGGGCGAACCGCCCGACTTGCGTTTCAATATGCTTGCCTTGCCACCCAGCGCGCGGCAACTTCTCTCTGATTGTCGCGACACCCCAGAGCAACCAGCGGATTCGACAAAGCGCTTCGATTGCGAGCGCCTCGACCGTCATATCCAGCGCAGCGAGGCGCGCCTCGCCGCGCTGTGCACGGATGCGGGCGAACGCATTAGGCGTACCGTTACGGACGTGGAAGGCGTCTTCGTCAAGGAACCTCCGCCGGGGACCGGAAACGAAATGTTTCACAGCGAAGACGGCCAGTGGGACAAGTACATGGATCCGGTCCGCGGCCGGCACTACACATTGTGGGAGTCGAACCGATTGGGCGGGGGTGGAAAAATCACTCAGGTCCGCTATGTGATGACCCCCCAAGGTAAAGCGCGCCCGCTGGTCAGCTTCCCGCAGCAGTACTTGGAACGGCCTACAGCCAAGTACGGCGTGACCTGGAGGGCGATTGGCGACATCAAGGAGCGAGCCCAGGGCGTCTACGGTGACGAGATGATCGTTTTTGAAGTGGCGACCGGAGACGCCCTCGCCGTGCGCCGCGTGTATTACTACGTGCTGAGACCTGGCCTGGTGGACGCGGGCGGGCAACCGCTGCAGCTGCTGCGCTGGAGCGCGGGCGGCCCGCCGAATTTCGTTCAAACGTGCCGCAACTACCGGCTCAAGGAAAACAGAATCCATACGGACTTTCAGCCGCGGGACTCGTATGAGTTCGTAGCACGCGTGCTTAAGCCGAAGCCCGTCGCGGACGAACTCGCTGTCGGGCTTTTCACTCTGGCTCGCGGAACTGGAACGGCGTCGCGCGGCTGCACATTCGTGACTTTCGGCCCGCGCATCGCCCCACAGGACCTGGACGTACGCTATATCGAACACAACAGCATCAGGATCGCCATCAAGGGCACGCGCGACGCTCTCTTGTGCAGCGGCTTCTACACTCCCGCGGGACGCCAGGTGGCGCACCAGGCGCAGTTCCGTTTCTACGACGGCACGAGCTGGACGTTTGAGGATATTGACCGGCGCACGAACCTGCGCGCGCGTGTGCTCGCGGCGACCGAGGCTGCCTCAGGGGCTCGCGCCGCGCCGTCCGTTGCCTCGGCCGTGCCGGTGCTGCCAACCGTTGAGCGGGGGCTGTGGAAGCTGAAGAGCAATACCAGCGGCACTCCTGCGCTCGAAGACTACTGCGGCGATCCGCTGGAGAACATCGGTGTCGAAACCTCGCGGATCCGCGCCATGGAAAGCCTAGGCTGCCGCGTCCAGAGCACCTCTTCTTCATCTCGAACGATCAGCATGGTGATCCAATGTCCCGATGCCGTGAGCAAGAATGGATCGATGCGGGTGCGGGAGGGCAGGACCGAGTTAAGGCTTGCCTCGCCGTCTCCGACTTCATTTTCTCTGCAGTACCGCCGCGTGCATGACGGATTCCACCAGACGATCGAAGGAACGCGAGCGGGCGGTTGCATGTAGTGCAAGGTCAATTTTGTGCACGGCCTATTGTCGGATGAAGCGGGGCAAAACGGCTGGATCACGCCGACGGGCGTGCGCCACGTCTCACCCGTAACACCAGTCTGGTGCTGTGGGGAGGGAGAGGAAGGATGCGTGAATGCTTGAGTTGACTGGATTTGGCAGTGTGCTGCGCGGGATCGGCATCCTGTACTGGCTATTGGCGATCGGCGCGGTGGGCCTCGCGGTTTGGAAGGGGAAGACCTGGCAACGCAAGACTTTCTGGGCTGGGTTGGCGATTGTGGCATTCGGGTTCCTGCCAGCGAAGGTCATGATCGAGCAAGCACAGAAAGACGCTTACGCACATGAGGCATGGGCGTATTTCAAGAAAAAATGTGACACCGAGGCTGGGGGAAAAATTTACAAAACTTACACCGGTGTGAAAAGCGTCCTTGTAGTCAAGCCGCTCCCACCGGCAACAGAAAAAGATTTGTACGACCAATTCTGGTATGGGGACCCATATACCAACGCGACGCCAGTCGCTGACCGAGGGATAAGTGCAGCCCGTCGGCTCGCAGCAGATTGGAGACATCGCACCGGAAATGGAGTACAACGAGGTCTTGATTTTGTCGAAATCAAGAATGATTCGGGAGAAGGATATACACGAATTTATCGTGCCGAGTCGAATGACAAACTTCCTGTGAAAGAGCAAATAGAAAAACCAATCAGCCGATTCGGGGTCGCGTGGGAAGATATTTCCACGTCGGGAGATCGAAAATATTGGGTTGCCGGTAGTCGGTTTCGTGTAATCGATCTTGCGGACAAGAGTGTTGTTGCAGAACGGATTGGCTACCTGATTGAGGCGGGATTCGGGTCGACATCAGGTCAGCGACGGCCGTGGCTCACGGCTAGAGGCATTGGACCAAATGGACAGTCATGTCCGGCCGCTCATGATGCGACCGATCAGTGGTTTATTACGAGCGTATTCAAGCAAAAAGAAGGGGAATGACGATGGCAAACGGACAAATAAACCAATTGCTCGAATTTGCCAATATGCAGATGGCGGCGGAAGCGTTCCTTTCTCGAGTAAACGACACTACTCCTAACGTACCCTCAGCGGCTGAGATTCGCGATCGGTTGATCGAGGGTAACACTCATGCCAGCAAGTTCATGCTGGTGCAGGCTGAGCAATTCACCTCGCAATACGAGGTCCTCGCCCAATACCGCAACGATCCGCTGCTTCCCGGCGGGACAGGGTTCTCCGCCACGCTGTTTCGCAAGCGAGAGGGCGGCGAACTAACTCTTTCATTCCGGTCAACCGAGTATCTCGATGATGCTGTGCGCGATAACAAATCGACGAACGATCTTGAAATCAAAGACATCGGCTGGGCACTCGGTCAGATCGCCGAGATGGAAGCCTGGTACCGCGACTTGCGTCAAACGCATTTGGCTGCTGGAGATGGAAACGTACGAAACTTTAATGTAACTGGGTACTCCCTTGGTGCGCACCTTGCGACCGCATTCAACATATTACGACGCGAGGAATCTACGGAAACTGGTGTACCCAATCCGATCCTTGCGACCTACACCTTCAATGGCGCTGGCACGGGTCAAAAATTGAACGGAAGACGATTGACTGATTTGTTGGCAGATTTCAATCAAATCCGCGCAGACTATCGCTCAAGCCCGCAGTGGAATGCTCTTTCCGAATCCGATCGCATGACGATCGAAGATGGCGCTCAGTTCGCCGTAAATAAGATAAACGCGGAATGGGCGTATGTAGCAGGGCTCTCGGGTTTACAAAACCCAGCATTTGGTGGCGCAACCGCGCCTTTGGGCATGCAAACGTCCCTGGACTACCAGGTCGCGGCGCTTGTCGTCGGCCGGGACACCGTAGGGGCGTTGGATTCCAACTATCCGACTGTGGGTGGTCCTATCTTCATCTCCAGTAACCTGCTATTGGCTCCCACAGACCAACGCTTCTCCAATATGGTGGACGTCGTAGGCATGGAGACGCAAGGTCTCGCCACCTCGTTCGTAGCGAACAGCGGTATCCACTACGGCAATCGCGTTCAAGTCCACATAGAAGCGCAACCACTATACCGAGGAAATTTTCCGTTGTCGGCAATTGGCAATTCAGTTACGCACCTGGGCATCAAGCTCCTAGTCAACAATCCGACGGATAATGACTTTGCTGACACTCATAGTCTGGTGTTGTTGGTCGACTCGTTATCGCTGATGGCTGCGATGGAAAAGCTTGCCCCGACCCTGACGATCGAGATGGCTGGTCAGTTGCTTGCTGCGATGTCAAATGCGAAGGCGGACCAATTGCTTTTTACTCAGGGCAAGGCGGAAGGCGACAGTCTTGAAAGGATGCTCGATGCGCTGCGCAGGTTGGCGCTGGGGCCGAGTCTGGATCCAACGTTCAACCGGGATCAGATGCTTCAACTGCTGGAGGGTAACACTTGGCATCAGAGCGCATATCGAGTTCCATTCCATGAAAAGTTGGTGGACCTGCGCGAGAGAATTTCGGCACTTACAGCTTTAAGTGAGACGTTTGTATTTGACTCGCTTTTAACTAGAACCCCTGCTCAGTTGTCGGAGAGTACAGCGAATCCCGATGCGCTGGCTTATCGTTATGCACTGCGCGAACTCAACCCATTTGCGCTATTGGGAGACACAGCCAACGCCGCCATCTACTCCTGGCACAACCTGGCAGGCCAGCTCGATCTCTACAGCGCCGGCAATCGAACTGGAACGCTTACCACCCAGTGGATTGCCGACCGCGTGGATTTCTTATCGCACAGGAACAAGGCGAACACAACAAACGTAAGCCTGCTTCCAAGTACTCAGGTTACCGAGCCGTGGCGTTTTGTCGATCTACCTCTGAACTACAAGTTAACAATAATTCCCCCAGGCGGCACCGCGATTGAGGTGCTCACCCACCGCGCGATTTTCGACGGCGACAGCAGCGATGCACTCCATGGCGGAAAGGTTTCTGACCGCCTTTATGGCGCCGGAGGTGCCGACTATCTTGAAGGCAAGGCTGACAACGACTACCTGGAGGGTGGCACGGGGCTCGACGTTTATGCTTACAGTGGAGCGATGCAGCTTCTCGGGGGCGCGAATGATGGCGCGGACGTGATCCGCGACATCGATGGCAAGGGTATTTTGCGTTACATGTACTCGCCCCTGCTCGGAAGTCTTCAGACCACGGTGATAGCCGATGCCTCAAGCAGGCAGTCGGATACAGAGTGGCGCAGCGCGAACGGCAAATTTACCTATACCGTGAGGCCCAATGAAGAGGGCCGCATTGATTTGGAAGTCACCATCAACGGTGATGCCGGGGGCGCTCTAACCCTCAAAGACTTTCGCGACGGCGACTTCGGCATTCGCCTCTGGGGCGATCGGCAAGCGCCGCAAGCCGTAGTCCGGACCTTCTACGGCGACAAGGAGAACTGGGATGCGGATTCGAGCCAGGACGGTATCCAACCGGCCCCGGACGGGTTTGGCAATTTCTTGCGAGCCGATGGACAGGATGGCCGTAACGATGTTGCATTGCCCGACCGCTCCGATTTCTTTTACGGCGCGCCGACAGCTGAAGTGGAGCGTTTCATGCTGGGTAACAACAACGATGGGGCCTATTCAGACGGTACCGATAGCGCAACCACCGCGACCGGCAGCGTGGACTGGCTTCAAGGCGGCCCCGGACGTGACGACCTGGTTTCCGGGGCAGGCAACGATTTGATCGAGGCCGGCGCCGACGGCGTTTATGAGAACGAAGTTGGTGGAG
Organism: Betaproteobacteria bacterium; assembly: GCA_016199545.1. Taxonomy (GTDB): domain Bacteria; phylum Pseudomonadota; class Gammaproteobacteria; order Burkholderiales; family SG8-41; genus DSOT01. Next base: position 24,221 of record JACQGN010000031.1, read on the forward strand.
ACATCGCTTACGGCGCGCTGGGCGATGACGAGATCTACGGCACGGAAAAAATTGCGCTCGCGGCTGCAATCAATGCTGGCGATACCAATATCCCCACTTCCCTGAAGGGTGACCTTCTTTCCGGTGGGCCGGGCGAAGACTGGTTGATCGCCGGCGCGGCAAACGATTTCCTGCTGGGCGGCAGCGACCGTGACCTGATGATCGCTGGAGCAGGGGACGACGACGTCTTCGGTGATGGAGACTTCATCGCCCTGACGCCCCTCTGGACGGCGCTTCGCACGATCACGACCGATCCGGTGACCGGTACCAATACCTACTCGATCGAGATCAATCTCGGTGAACTGAGCCCCATCGGCGCCGGCGCGGGGGGCAACGACGTCGTTTATGCGGGCAGCGGGTCGGACTGGATCTTTGCCTACGAGGGTGATGATTTCGTGGACGGCGGTCCGGGAAACGACGTCGCCTTTGGCATGGATGGCGATGACGTGTTGATCGGTGGCGCGGGAGACGATCTCCTGGTAGGCGATAGCGGACCGGCATCCGCCGTGTTCGGTGGCGATTACCTGGACGGTGGAGCGGGCAACGACCGCCTGCAGGGCGACGGCGGCAACGACGTTCTGATCGGTGGCGCAGGCGACGACACGCTGACGGGAGGCGCCGGCAAGGACATTTACGTTTTTAACAAAGGCGATGGCAAGGAAACCATCTTCGATACGCCGGACGACCCGGCCAAGGCTGACGCGAGCGTGTTGGTGCTGGGAGACGGTTTCTTCCGCAGCAATGTCCGGTTCTTCCCGGGAAGTCTCGGCATCGACCTCGGCCCGTCGAACCCTGAGGACCTGAACTCGCCGCACGATGTCATCCACTTCGAGGGTTTCGACCAGATCAATCCTGACGCCACGCCACTGCTCACCGAGATCCGGTTCGGGGACGGGACGAGCATGTCTTACGCCGAGATCCTGGCACAGGGGTTTGATATCGACGGTACGGCGGGAAACGACAACAGCAACCCCGACGAACCGCCAAATCTGGTAGGTACAGGGGTGACCGACCGGATATGGGGCTTCGCCGGTAACGACCTGCTGTTCGGTTTGGCGGGCGACGACATGCTGGACGGCGGCGATGACGCTGACTCGCTCGTCGGGGGCGCGGGCGCCGACACGATCCATGGAGGGTCGGGCAATGACGTAATTTGGGCCGACGGGGAGAGCGGAGGCATGGTGGCGCCCGATGGCGCGGACGTCATCTACGCCGGTGAAGGAACCGATCTGGTTTACGGATTCGACGGTGGCGATCAGATACTGGGCGAGGGGGGTAACGATACCCTCTACGGCGAGCACGGCGCCGATCTCGTCGACGGAGGAACGAGCAACGACTTCGTCTACGGCGACGCGCTTTACATGGTGCTCGGTACGCCGATCCTGAATTATTTCGACGACAACGCCAACGATACTCTACGCGGCGGCGACGGAAACGATGTGCTCAACGCGGGCGGCGGTGACGACATTCTCGAAGGCGGGGCGGACAGCGACCGGCTCGAGGCCGAAGCGGGCAACGATGCCCTCGATGGCGGCGACGGTGCGGACACCCTGTGGGGCGGCGCGGGAGCGGACACTCTCACGGGAGGAATGGGCGACGGTGATGTCCTTTCCGGGGAAGCCGGCGATGACGTCTACATCTTCAATCTCGGCGATGGAGAAGACCGGATTCACGAGCAACCCGATACCGTGCTCGACTTTCTTGCGTTCGGAAGCGGAATCACGGTGGCCGACATCAGCTTTTCCCGCGGAACCGGCAACGCGCTTGTCGCATGGCATGCGAACGGTACGGACCAGGTCAGCATTCCTGACTGGTATTTGGGCGCCGGCTACAGGCTCGACCGTTTTGACTTTGCCGATGCCACCCAGATCATGGCCGCCCAGGCAGAGACCAGCGCGTTGACCTCGTTCCGTGGTGGCAGCGGCGACGACACTTTGTCCGGAAATTCGTCCGCCGACACGATGTACGGCTTGGCAGGCAATGACTGGCTTTCCGGGAATGCCGGCAACGACACGTTGATCGGCGGCACGGGCGGCGACACGCTCATTGGAGGCGACGGTGCGGACACGTACCGGGTTGCGCTCGGCGACGGCGCCGACCTGATCCAGGAAACCGGGCTGGTGGACGACACGCTTATCTTCGGAGCAAGTGTTGCGGGTACTGATATTACCTACGATCGCGTGGGCAGCAATCTGGTGATGCGCCATGCCAACGGTACGGATAGCGTCACGGTATATAACTGGTTCGAACCCGGATTCTCCTATGTGCTGCAGTCGGTCACGTTCGAAAGTGACGGGACCACGCTTTCCTTGTCGCAACTCAGCACTCTGGCGACGGTCATTCCTCACCAATACACGCTCGATCTGGGTGACGGGGCGAAACTGATCGAGGACTGGGGGGGCATCGACACGCTGACCTTTGGCGCGGCGATCGCCAAAGCGGACATCCAGACATCGAGGGTAGGCGTTGACCTGGTTCTCACGCACGTCAACGGCTCGGATCGCGTCACTGTAAAGGGCTGGTTCGACGACGTCGCAAAGCAGATCGAGCAAGTGACCTTCTCCGCCACCGGCGAGACTTTCACTCACTCGGAGCTCACCGACCCATTCCTCACGCTGAACGGGACGGCAGGCAACGATTCGATCGAAGGCGGAAACGCTTACGGCGAAACCATCGACGGGCTTGCCGGAAATGATGTCATCTACGGATTTGCCGGCGAGGATCAGATTACCGGAGGCCTGGGCAACGACACGCTGAACGGAGGCGCGGGAGCCGATCGCTACTACTTTGTTACAGGCGACGGCGCCGACCGGGTGAATGAAGACAACAGCGGTGGCAACGTCATCCAGTTTGGCCCGGGGCTGGTTGACAAGTTGGTCAGCACGTTCCCGTCCGATGGCAGCAACCTGATCACCTTTACCGGCCTTACCGATAGCGTCCGGATATTCAACAATTTCTCATCGACGATCCTGAAGTTCGAACTCTACGGTACGGCCACGGCAAACACGCTCACCGGCAGTGACTGGGGCGATGTCGTGCAGGCGCTGGGAGGCAACGATTCCGTCTACGGCGGCGCTGGCTCGGATGAAATCTACGGTGGGGCGGGCAACGACACCCTGGAGGGCGGCCGCGACGTTGATTACCTGTATGGCGAAGCGGGCGACGACGTCATCGACGGCGGATCGAGAACCCTGATCGACACCGACGACGGTTTCGTCACATATTTCCATGGGGGGCCGGGCAACGACACGCTTTATGGGGATGGCGGGGCGACGGGTGACCAGTACTTCTTCAACCTTGGCGATGGTCAGGACCTGATCGTCGACGAGCCGTATTTCGGCAACGCACAGTGGCACTACTCGCAATTTGATGAGTTGAATTTTGGACCTGGCATCACCGAAGGGAGCCTGTCCGCTGTCCCATCGGGCAGCGACCTGATCGTGAACGTGACACCGACCGACCGTGTGGCGCTGCGCAACTGGATGAGCAACCCGATGTACCGCGTCGACTATTTCACCTTCAGCGACGGGACGCAGCTCGATACCGCCGGGATACTGCAACTTGCCTATACCCAGCGCGGAACGGAGGGCGACGATACGCTTACCGGCGCGGAGAGCCAGGCCGACAGGCTCTACGGTAACGGCGGAGACGATGTCCTTTCCGGCCTGGGCGGCAACGACCTGCTCGACGGCGGCACCGGCAACGACACGTTAAGCGGCGGCACGGGGGACGATCAACTGAATGGCGGCGCGGGGGCCGACGCGCTCAACGGCGGCGACGGAAACGACACCTACGAATTTGGTCCGGGAGCGGGGCAGGACGCAATCATCGACTCAGGCGGGGTGGATACGGTGCAATTCTCCTCTGGCGTGACCGCCTCGAACGTCGTTCTGTCGCGCAACGCGAATAGCCTCGTCCTCACGATCAGTGCGACCGCAGACGCACTCACGATCACTGATTACTTCGTCAATCCTGCCTTCAGGATCGAAGACTTCAATTTCGCGGACGGGAGCCTGCTACCGGGCGAATCCAGCATCCTCGACCAGTTTCTCAATATTCGCGGCACGGCTGGCGACGATGTCCTGTCCGGCACGGCAGGCGTCGACATCTTGTACGGCCTCGATGGCAACGATGCACTGACCGCGCTCGCCGACAACGATACGCTTCTTGGCGGCGTCGACAATGACACCCTGACGGGCGGCACGGGCAACGACAATCTCCAGGGCGAGGCGGGCGACGATCACTACCAGTACGAGCTCGGCGATGGTCAAGACGTCGTTTCAGACACAGCCGGGTTCGATACGCTGGTATTCGGCGCTGGCATCGCAACCACATCGGTTTCCACCACTCGCAGCGGCTCGAACCTGATGCTGGGCGTGAACGTCACGGGGAATACCGGTCAGGTCACGGTACAGAATTATTTCAATGGCCAGGAGACAGAGGAGATCCGCTTCGCCGACGCAACCGTTTGGGACGCAGCCGCCGTTCGGGCCAGAGTGCTTGCGGCTTCATCCACGTCTGGAAGCGACCTGATCATCGGATACGAGAGCAACGACACCATCAGCAGCTTGGCTGGCCATGACACCGTTTATGCCGGCGCCGGTGACGATATGGTCGATGGCGGTTCGGGGAGCGATACGCTCTACGGCGAGGAAGGCAACGACCACCTGACCGCAGGCAGCGGCGACGCGAAGAACGCGACGGTGAACAACTACCTTTATGGCGGTTCAGGGGACGACGTGCTGCTCGCGAGCGCCAAGACGGACTTCCTCTACGGCGATGCGGGAAACGACATTCTCCGAGGCAGCAATGGCATCAGCATCATGAACGACAGCTCGGGCAATAACCTGCTGGACGCTCAGGGTGGAAGCGACCAGCTCTACGGCGGCGACCAGAACGATCTGATGATCGGTGGGGCGGGACTCGACTCCTTCGATGGCGACTCGGACCTCGATGGCCTGCGCGGCCGGGACATCCTCGCCTTCAACAAGTCGGATGGCCAGGACCTCGTGTCGCGCCTCGCCAGCGGAAGCACTATCAGCATAGGTGGCGGCACGCTCTACAGCAACCTTGCACTCGAAGCACAGAATACCGCGTTGCGACTGAAGACCGGAAGTAATCACTACATCTCCCTCGGCGACTGGTACCTGACGCCTGCCAACAAGGCGGTCTCGACATTGCAGATCGTGATCGAGGGCACGCGCGACTACAAGACGAGCTCCTCGAACCCGATGAACAACCTCAAGATCCAGAGGTTCGACTTCCTTGGATTGGTTGCGGCGTTCGACGCGGCGGGACGACCCAGCAACTTCAATGTCGCCGCCAATCTTCCCGGCGCTTACATCGCGGGCAGCGACACCGAGGCGATAGGCGGCGCCATCGCCTACCAGTACGCGCGGTCAGGCTCGCTCGGTGCGCTGACCTACGATCAGATGCGCGCGGTCATCAGTGCGCCGGAATTCGCCGTGTCCGTACAACCGATTGCATTCGGCAGCGCGGCGGCCGCTGAAAGCTCGGCAATGGATTCATCCGATCCGGCCGCAGGTTCGGAAGTCCAGGCCGATGCCGAACGACTGACGATCGAGGGAGGCAGCGCCACGGACGAACAACGCGCCTTCCACGATGGTCCCATCTCGCGGTCGACGCGAGATTCTCCAATGCCGGAATTCAACAGCCCGGCGACAGGCACGATCGCTCCAGCAGCGATCGCCGGCGTGCGCGGAGCGGGATTCAACGATGCCGCCCCGCAGCGCCCGGCGGGATCGAGCGCCGCGGCGCCCGACGCTTCGTTGCTTGCCGATGCGCCAGGCGGTAGAGCCATCACAGGGACTGACGATCGCGATAGCGTCGTAGCCCATCGCAGCGACACGGGCGGGCAGGTGAAACGGGAGTATGGTTCGGGTTCCGCCCTAGAGGCACTCGTTGAGCAGTGGTTCAATCGCCGCTCTCTTCACGAGGACCTCAGTCTGCTCGACGATGTATGGCGCGGCGAGGCGCCCGTCAGCGCGCCCGCGAGCGGCTCTGTGGCCGCTGCGTGGGAAGCGTCGCACCGTTGGCTGGCCGCGCAGGCGAAAGCCCGGAACCAAGCCGGCAACGCCGACGCGGATGGCGCCGATCTGTCCGGCCTTTCGCTGCTCGGCACGGGGAGCGCGTATTACGATATGCCGCGCGCGGTGGTGGGTTTGCAGGACGTCGCGGGGCACCAGCTCAAGGCATTCCGGGGGCTACGCGAGGGGATGAACGTTCTGCCACAAGCGTAAGCGAAACGCGTGTGTTGCGTCTCCTGAAGGAGGGCACGATGTTCGATAAGCTGAATGCAAGCGGAGTCTCCACCCTGGACCTGGAGTTTGCGCCGGCGTTGCTCAGGATGCAGCGTGAGGCGCCCACACCGCTGCCGCGCATCGTGGCCTGCGCGCTGCTTGGCCTCCTGACGGTGACGCTGGCGTGGGCCGCGATCGGGCAACTCGATGTGGTCGCGGTTGCACAGGGAAAAATCGTGCCGCAAAGCTTTCTCAAGATCGTACAGCCGGCCGAGCAGGGCATCGTGCGCGAAATCCTGGTGAAGGATGGCGATCTCGTGGAAGCCGGACAGGTGCTGGTGCGCATGGATACGCGCCTGCAGGATGCGGACCGAAAAGTCGTGGAGAACGACCTCGAATTGCGGGAGCTGCAGTTGCGCCGCATCGACGCGGAACTTGCGGGCACTCCGCTGAAACAGCACCCAGGGGCCTCGCCCGGCTCGTTTGCGCAGGTTGAAGCGCAGTACCAGGCCCGCCGCCAGGCGTATCTGGATGCCGTCGGCGCCGAACGCGCGCTCCTCGTGAAGTCGCAGCAGGAGCTGCAGGTCGCGACGGAAGTGGAAAGCAAGCTCAGGCAAACCGTTCCGATTTACCGCGAGCAGGCACACGGCTGGGATCAGCTCGCCAGGGAAGGGTTCGCGGGAAAATTGATGGCGCTGGAACGCCAGCGCCTGTACATCGAGAACGAACAGGATCTGCGCGCCCAGGCCTACAACATCGAGAGCCTGAAGGCGAGCGTCGCGCAATCGGAGCAGCGGCTGGCGCAGATCACCTCGAACTACCGGCAGCAATTGCAGAACGAGCGGGTGGAGGCGGACGCCCACCGGCATCGCCTGCGCCAGGAACTCGCCAAGCACCAGCACCGCTCGCAGTTGCTCGAGCTGCGTGCCCCACAGGCCGGCGTCGTCAAGGATCTCGCCACGCATACGCCCGGAACCGTGGTGGCGCCGGGCACGATCCTGCTCACACTGGTGCCCAGGGAAGAACCGCTTGTCGCCGAAGTGTGGGTGCGTAACGCCGACGCCGGTTTCGTGCAGCCGGCACAAAAGACCCGAATCAAGCTTGCCGCGTATCCGTTCCAGAAGTACGGCATGCTGGAGGGCAGGGTGCAGCACGTGAGCGCGGATGCGCAGGACAGGGCTAACGATGCCGGCGAGGCACGGCAGTTTCAGGACGCGGCGTATCGCGCGCTGATCGACCTTGAGGCTGCGTTCCTGGAACACCAGGGCACGCGCCTTGCGCTGGTTCCGGGCATGCTGGTCAACGCCGAGATCCACCTGGGCACGCGCAGCGTGCTGGAATACCTGCTTTCACCAGTGCAGAAAGTCGCCCATGAGGCGGGACGGGAGAGATAGCCTGTGACTGCTGCGCCGCGGGTGCGCATCGCGCTCGGCCCCTCGCGCATCCTGGCGGCTGTGTTGAGCCTGGCGCACGCCCTGGCGTTGGCTGTGATTCTCATCGTCACCATACCCGTCTGGGCGAAGCTTCTGGTGGGATCGGTAATCGCGGCGAGTTGCGCCTGGTCGATCTGCCACGCAGGACTGCTACGCACCGCGCACGCAATCATCGAACTGGTAATCGGGGAGGGCGGGCGAGTCTCCTACCGTGACCGCACCGGGACGTGGCAAGAGGTGCGGATACTCAATTCGAGCTTCGTCGCACCGTGGCTCACAGTGTTGAATCTGCGCGCGGAGGGTTCACGGTTTGCCCGGCAGGTGGTCATTCTGCCGGACAGCGTGGACGCGGACTCTTTTCGCCGGCTGAGGGTGCTGCTGCGCTGGGCACGAACGGCGCCGGGTGCGCCGTCGGAGCCTTCTAGTACTCGGGGTTAGGTTCGACGCCGACGCCGGTATAGGCGCGCACGTAAGCATAGAGCAGGCGCTCGGCTTCCTCGCGGTTCGCGCACTCCGTCTTCTCGGGTTTGGCCGGGTGGGGCGCCCCTTCGGCGAGGCGGTAGAAGTGGCTCACCGCCCACGAGTACTTGACCGTGGCGTCACCGCCCATGCGTTCGCACAACCGCCCTTTGACCTTGGTGTTCCCCTTCAGCATGGTGAACACGTACTCGATCAGCACTTTTTCGACGACCTTATACATTGCGTGCGACTCCTTGTTTTTGCGGTAGCGGCTGTCAGGGCGAAGTATAGCTTGGGCGCCGGGGCGGGCGCTGGTGGAGGCCACCTACTAGAGGCACACCGCGACTGGTGCTCGGCGGAATAGGATGCTATTTAACATAATATACATTATACGCACTAACGCATTCCGCACTATAATAGCAACACGACCTAGGTTTGAACCTCACTTCCCCGCCGAAGGCGCTCTCGGAGCCCCTCTAGCGATGCCTCCCTAGCATCCACAGGCCTAACCCGCCGAATCACCCTCAGCGGCCGAACAGGCAGCCCGAATTTCTGGCTGGCACGCGCATCGATCTCAAACATTGCGTCGTAAAAGAACTTACTCTCGCCAAGAAAACCCCCAAGAACTGCCCCAACACGTTTACCCACTTTGTCTTTTAGAACAGGCACTCTAGCCCCAGCACGCTTACCGATGATTCCCCGGTTATGCACGATCGCATTCCTTAACTCCACTAGAACCACTGCCTTCTCCTCATCGTGTCGCACCGAGAACAGCTGAAATCCCATCTCCTTGAACAAGTATTCCGACAGCTCCCTAAAGCCAAGATAGGACAACCTCTCGACCCGTTTCTCCGCTAGAGCCCTTCTCAGTTCATCCATCGTTTGAAACTGCAACACGAACTCAACACGCTCTTGCTCAGATGAGCGCAACATTTCAGGCTTCGCGCCGTAAACCAGCGCCAGCAACTCTGTCACGTATGTCAGAACATTGTCCACCACACGACATACAAGCATTTCATTCACCAACTCGTTATGCGAATCCATTTCCCCCACTAGATACCCATCTGCCGCCTGAACCTTGCCATTCTTCGAGCGTGCCCCCATGTCGGTGAAAAGCACAATCTGCGACTCCACGACGAAAACATAGAACTCAAGCAGCCTCATCTGTTCCGCGAAGAAACGCTCGCCGGCCTCAGTAACGAGCGGCTCTACCGCGCGGCCCGACCCGCTAACCTTTGCCTCACCCATTTCTTAACCTTATGGCCTCAAGAAAAGTTCCACCAAAGAAGGCACAACACTCTCAATTCGCTCCCCAGCCTCAAAAAGTAATTGATCCGCCACCCACTGCACAACAACGAAGCCGACAGCCCTAAATAAGCCGTCCAGTTCTTCGTTGTCGTACTTCGTGCCTCCGGGACTGATCGCATAGTCTCTACCGTTCGCACCCACCGGCGCGCGCCCGCGTTGACTGCGCCGTTAAGGCTCATTTCGCCTTTGCCTTAGCCCTTTCCGCCTCTCGCGCCTGAACACGAGCCCGGACCTCTGCGATCGCTTCGCCAAACATGATTCCCGGAAACAATTTTTCTGTGGCCTCAAACCCTTTCAGTTTCAGCAAATCGCGTCCAGGCTCCGTGATTAAAAGGTGAGTTGCGAGCAACTTTGCCGTCCCAGAGTAGTGTCGAATAATTGGTATGCTCAAAAGTGCATCGGGCGCGAAGTAAACGCGCTGAATTGAGGAGCCAGCCGCTGGAAGAACTACGGAATCAGTTGCACCTTCATACATTTCCACCGCCGACACAAAGCGGTTCAGAAATTCTTCGCATCCACTATCGATTGGCAGCCATTTCGTATGCGCCTCAAAGACCGCATTTGGGTCGCTACCCTCCGTAATGGTATTCCATAATTTCATCCCGTTCATGTATGCAGTAGGCAGATCGGTGATAGAGCGCACGCCCTGAACCGAGCCCCGAGAGAGCGATGCATCGTATTGATCCAGTATTCGCGCCACCTGTTCTAGGGCAGCGTACTTTCCTATCTTCTTCCATTCATTCCGTTGCTGCTCCATCGATTGCCGCTGCATCGCCAATTCCTGGCGCTGTAGCCTCAGCTCTTGACCTTGCATAAAGTACGCCGCGACCAGCCAAATAAAAGCGAGCGTGCCGGCGAATCCGGAAAAGAAATCACCTATTTGACTTAGTGTTTCAAGCTTTGGCGCGATGACCAGCGCGACAATGCCGGCCAATATCACTATGGCGGTGAGTGCCCAAGGCCACCATCTTTCCATCGTCGCGCGATTCATGAGCCCTAACACTCACGCCCACTGGCACGCATTACAAAGCGCAGCCATCCCAGTCGCCCATCAAAACCATCCGATCGCATAGGGCAGCTGCTCTAGCAACATCTGTCGCCCCGGCTCAGTTCCCCATTGCCAGCAAAGTCGAGACTGCATTTCGATCTTCATATCCTCAAAAAGGCGATGGTTCGGAATAGCCGGAAACAAATGCCGTGCGGCAATAAACGACGCTTCGTCCAGCGAGTCGAAATAAGTTGGCTGCTCCCGCGGATCATCAAAGCTCCTGATGACCTCCCCAATTACCGTAAGGGCTGCGACTACATGCACACAGTCCATGATAGAAAACTCATAGCTTTCCATAGAAAGGTGTGCGGCCGATCGATCCGCATACTGCTTCAGCAGCCCGATCCGGCGGCCGAGTGGAGCCGCAGCACTCAACAGCGCCTTATCTGTTTTTGCGCAATCCCGGAAAATCGACCTAAGTAGGTGAAGCGCGGCAAGCGCTTCTTCACACCTTCGGCTCGAACGCGTCGACCAGTACTCCGCAACTCTTTCTAACATCTCATCCGAGTTCTTCGCGAAGTTTGCACCGGTTAGGCCATTGGCGCCGTGGTCGAAGGCCTTTCTGCACGAAAGAGCAACCGTACTGCTCGCAGAGAACTCGATCGCGTGCTTCAGGACCACGCCGGGATACCCTTCCACCGCGCAAGCTTGATCACGATGCGCATTTGCTCCATGAAACAGATAGAACGCCGGCAACGCAAGCGTAGCCCGCGACTTGACTCCACGAAGGAAGTGAATTGCCCGTCCCAATGGATCCAACTGCATCGGCGCGCACCGCGGCTTTAATCGTTCCGTGCGCTCTGCCAATGCGCGCTCTGCGCTCTTATCCACTGAAAAACTTATCTTTGCCATGTCCGTATGATAACGACCGCAGAAACCCGCAGACAAAACTACCACCTACCGGCCACACGTCCAGCATACTACGCTGAACACCCGCAGGTAATCGAGAAAATCACCGACCAGGAAATCAAGAACACGCCCGGAGACCGCTCGCCAGCCCGCCCGCCGCTGCGCGGCGTGCCGGGCACCCCTCGGCGCGCCGGCGCCGGGCGCAAACCCGTAATCAAGAAACGAGAAGGACGCGGAGGCCGAAGCCTGCGACGAACGCGAGGCCGATGAAGCCGACCCCGTAGCAGATCACGCCCACGACCTCGAGGACCCGAACGCTCACAGATCACCCCGCAGCACCATCTGGCGCGCATTCCACCAGCGCCGGTCCGCATCGAACTGCAAAAGCGGCCGTAACCTGGGCGCCGGTTTCCCCGAACGCTTACGCGGTTCACAGGGCAACCACGGAACAACGCGCACCTGCGGGACGTACGGGCATTCATCTGACGCCCGCGGCCGCTGTGAGAGGTTGAATGGGCGACCGCCAGATCTCCATTATGTCGGTGCTGATTAGAGAAAGCAGTTACAGCATGGTGAAAGCTGTCGGGCTGCATGCTCGTTTGCGGCCGCCGCTCGATCGGTGTAAAGTCTCTCGAAGGAAACGAAGGGGGGGAAGCCTTTGGATCGCTATTTCCATTTCTGAAGCGTTGTATTGCCCCAGTAGTGCGATTGCTTTCAGGCGCCCTGTTCGATCCATGGTACGTATTCGCAACGTTGGCCAATCCACCATAAATCTGCGCTCACGAGAATCGACCGATACATGAAACGTCATCTCATCGTCTTCTACACCTTGGTCATCGTGCTCATCCTCTCGGGCCGTTACGCATGGACGCATTGCGAATGGGACTGGGTCACGCGCATCAGCTCGGTCGGCGTCATTCTCGGGATCGTGATCGAGCGCTGGAATGTCCTCATCGGGAAGCCGGAGCCTATCCCCGATGCTGCCACCGGGCGGCTGCCTATCATCCTCCTCTGTATCGGGACCTTCATCGCCGGCTTTGGGGAACTGCTCGGCAAGACCGTATTCGGCTGCCTGCGCTAGGAGTTTGTCGGACTTAGGCTCGACAAACTCCTAGTCCTTCGCGCCGGCCCTCACCAGGATTTCAGAGACTTCCTTCATCCCGCGCTCGCGCGCGACTTCCAGCGCCGTATAGCCGAGCGGAGTGCGGTAGTTGACGTCCGCACCATGCTCCATGAGCAGCAGCACCATGGGCAGATGTCCCTCGCGCGCGGCCATCATCAGTGCCGTCGTGCCATTTTCGGCTGCTGCATCCACCTTGGCGCCACGACTGATCAGCTTCCGAGCTATATCCAGATGGCTGTTCGCCGCTGCATACATGAGCGGTGTCCAGCCGGACGGGTTCACATCGGACCCGTGCGCGAGCAACATCTCGACGATCTCCGTGTGCCCGCGCAACGCGGCCAGCATCAGAGCCGTCTCACCATAGGCGTTCCGTGCGTCCACTCGCGGCTTGGCCACAAGCAGGGTCCTGACGATATTCGGTTTTCCCTCCTTGACGGCAAGCATCAGAAGGGACTCGCCTTCACGCGTCACGCTGTTGACCTCAAATCCGCGGTTAAGCAGCGAAGCGACCGTGCGGGTGTCGTCCAGGTCGATGGCCCGGATCATGTCGTCGTAAGCGTCGGCGCGCGCCCCTCCAGCAACGAAAGTGAGCGCGCTGAAGAGCAGAATAATCCTAATGTGTCGTATGATGAACATTTTCCAAGACCTTGAACAATCTTAAGAAATTTGATGTTGTCCATGTCGCCACGCTGTCGAGCGTCAACCCCCGCAGCCGCGCAATTTCCTCGGCGACGTGTCTGACATATCCCGGCTGGTTGAGCTTTCCCCGATGCGGGACCGGCGCCAGATAGGGGGAGTCGGTCTCGATGAGCATGCGTTCCATGGGTACCTTCATCGCCACCTCTTTCAGCGCCGTGGCGTTCTTGAAGGTGACGATCCCGGAAAACGAAATGTAGAACCCCAGATCGAGCGCCGCCGCTGCCGTGTCCCACGACTCGGTGAAGCAGTGCATCACGCCGCCAGCGCGATCCGCGCCCTCCTCGCGCATAATGCGTATCGTGTCCGCAGCAGCATCGCGCGTGTGGACAATCAGCGGTTTCGCGCAGGACAGGGCCGCGCGGATGTGGCGGCGAAACCGCTCTCGCTGCCATTCCAGATCACCCTTGAGACGATGATAGTCGAGCCCGGTTTCGCCGATGGCAACGACCCTGGGATGAGTTGCGAGCCGTACCAGGTCGCCGGGCTCCGCCTCCCGCACACCCTGTGAGTCAGGATGGATGCCGACCGACGCGTAAATATGCGGGTAACGTTCGGCGAGTTCCAGCACCGCCGGAAAATCCTCCAACGTGACGCTCACGCATAAGGCGTGCGTGACCTGCTTCTCGCGCATGTTGGCCATGACGCGTTCCAGGTCGCCCGCGAGTTCCGGAAAGTTCAAGTGGCAATGGGAGTCGACGAACATGTCACGCGGCCTTTCGCGTGTCGGGCGCGGTTGGCGCGACCGCGCGCTGGTAGTCGATGAGAAGCCTCTCGAACAGCAGCCTGGCATTCAGGGGATGCTCCACGACGCGTTGCAGGCGGATGAGTTCGCGGTGGTAGCGCAGCAGCGCGAGCATGTCGATGCCGGATGCGAGCGACGCGACCGGCCGGGAAAAGTCCGGGTTGTAGCGAATGGCGTCGACGCAGTGCTGCAGCAGTATGTCGAAGCTCCATTTCTGGAGCCATCCGACGACCTCCTCGACGCCGTAGTCACGCACGCGCTCAGCGGTGACGAGCGCGTCGAAGCCGGGGTCAGCCAGACTTGTGAACAGGTCGTTCCGGCGCTGCCAGTAGTCCGCTTGCGCCAGTTCGCGCGCGAGCAAGGGCGCATTCCCGGTGTGTGCGAGCGCGAGGGCCGGGTCTGCAATTCCCTGCGCCTTCAGCCATGCAGCGGCGGCGTCAGCATCCGGCCGTGCAAGGCAGACCTGGCGGCAGCGGCTGCGGACGGTGGCTGGGAGATAGCTCGGCCGGTGCGCCACCAGCAAAAAGATGACGCCTGCGGGAGGTTCCTCCAGGCTCTTGAGGAGCGCATTGGCGGCGTTGAGGTTGAGCGCTTCCGCCGGATGAATCAGGATGAGCTTGGCGCCGCCACGGTGACTGGACGTGCCGACGAAATCCGCCAGCGCCCGTATTTGGTCCACCGCGATCTGGTCGCTACTCCCCTTTTCCGCTGACTGCTCCTCGCCTGAAAGCTTCGCCGTCAGGCTTTCCGGCTCAACGCGCCTGACATCCGGATGGTTACCGGCGCCGAACCACCCGCATGCGGGGCACACCTCGCAGGCTCCGCCGGTGCGCCCGGATCCCTCACACAGCAGGGCTTGCGCCAAGGCCGTAGCGAAAGCGAGTTTGCCGATGCCACGGGGGCCGTGGATGAGCAGTGCATGCCCCAGCGCCGCACGCCCCGCCAGGAGTCGCTCAAATTCCGATCTGTGCCAAGGTAAGTAGCTCATTTACAGGCGTTTAAGTCGAGTACTCGAGGGTTTACTTGATAAGTTCATCGAGCATGTTTTCCAGGCGCCTGGCGATCTCCGGAATCGTTGCGCTGGCATCGATCACACGGATGCGGGCCGGCGCCTCGCGTGCGCGGCGCAGGTAGGCCGCCCGCACCCGCTCGAAGAACGCTTCGGCCTCCTGTTCGAACCGGTCCGGGGCCTTGATCCGATCTCGGCGCGCACGACCGAGTTCCGGCGGCACGTCCAGATAGACGGTCAAATCCGGCTGCAGGTCGGCGTGCACCCAGCGTTCGAGCGCCTCGATCCGGGCCCAAGGCACACCGCTGCCGCCGCTCTGGTAGGCAAACGTGGCGTCGGTAAAGCGGTCACACAGCACCCACGCGCCTGCCGCGAGCGCCGGCCGGATGATCTTGTCGAGGTGCTCGTGCCGAGCGGCAAACATCAGCAACGTCTCCGTTTCCGGATGCAGGCGCTGGTCGCGGTCGAGGAGCAGCTGCCTCAGCTTTTCCCCAAGGGCGGTACCGCCCGGTTCACGGGTGGTTCGAACGGTGAGCCCGTGCTCGCGGAGCACTTGGGCAAGGCCCGCGAGGTGCGTGCTCTTCCCTGCTCCGTCCATGCCTTCCAAGGTGATGAATTTCCCGGACATCAACGCCGCCCCGATCGCTGGTATTTTGTCACGGCCCGCTCGTGTTCGGCCAACGTCCGCGAGAAATGTGACGTGCCGTCGCCCCGCGCGACGAAATACAGCACATCGCCGGGCGCCGGGTTGAGCGCCGCGCGGATGGCGCCGAGCCCTGGCATGGCGATCGGCGTCGGCGGCAGCCCGCTCCGGGTGTAGGTGTTGTACTCGGAATCGGCGATGAGATCGCGCTTGCGGAGATTGCCGTCGAAATCGTCCCCGAGACCGTAGATCACCGTCGGGTCCGACTGCAGCTTCATGCCGGCACGCAGCCGGTTGACGAACACGGCCGCGATCAGCGGCCGCTCCTCGGCCCAACCGGTCTCCTTCTCGATGATCGAAGCCACTATGAGCGCCTCGTAGGAGCTCGCGAGCGGCAGGGTGCTGGCGCGGCGTTCCCACTGCTCCGCCAGATGGCGGCGCATGAGACGATGGGCGCGCCGCAGGACCGCGAGGTCGCTGCCGCCACTGCTGACGTAGTAGGTATCGGGAAAAAACCATCCTTCGGCGGATGCTTCGCTGCTGCCCAGGCGCGCAAGGATCTCGCCGTCGGCAAGCCCGGTGGTGTCATGGCGCAGGGCCGGATGCTCGTCGAGCGCGCGGCGCATCTGCCGAAACGTCCACCCCTCCGGAAACACGACTGCCACCTGGGTGTAGTCGCCCTCGGTGATCTTGCGCAGGAGCTGGAGCGGCGTGATTGGCGCCTCGATTTCGTAGTTCCCGGCCTTGACGCTGGCAGCCTTGTTCAGCGCCCGCCCAAGAAGGACGAACAGCGCCGGGTGGTTCAGGACTCCAGCATCGGCAAGCTGGCGCGAAACCGCTGTCAGCGTGCTGCCTTTTCGCACGTCGAACTGCAATGGCGTCTGCGGCGGTGCTACAGCCGCCGTGAGATAGTAGGCGAGCCCGCCGCAGGCGATGGCGATGGCAAGCGCCAGCAGGATGGCGGCGCGTCGCGGCGCGTTGCTAATCGCCGTCCTCATCGAGCCAGCGGCGCACCTGCGCCGTTACCGTACCCGGGCCCCATGCCCTGCCGTCCAGCCGCCGCACCTGCCACACGCCGATCAGGGTGTTGACCAGCATGACTTCCTGTGCCGCGAGGAGCCTTTCGAGAGCGATGCGTTCCACGGCGCGTGCGACGCCGTGCCGCCGCGCGCCATCCATCACGCGGTCGCGGGTGACGCCCGCGATTCCGCACTGGCTGAGATCGGGCGTCGTGATCCTCTCCCCTTCCACGACGAACACGTTGCTCATCGTCCCGCCGATCACGTTGCCGGCGTAATCCAGCAGGAGCCCTTCGGCAATCCCGGGATCGTCCCACTCGGCGCGTGCGAGGACATTCTCAAGCCGGTTGAGATGCTTGACCCCGGCCAGCGCCGGCTGCCAGCCGAGGCGCAGCGCACACACGCGCGCCGTGATGCCGCGCTCGATCCATTCCGCAGGATGCTGCGGGAGCGGCGAACGCGATACGGTACGCATAGGACGCACCGGCGCGGGACTTGCATAGCCGCGGGGGCCGCTGCCGCGTGTCACCACGATTTTGACCGCGCAGGACCGCTCTCCGCCGGCAACCTGCCGGGCCTCCTCTCGCAGCAACGTCTCCTCCGGGCACGGAATGCCCAGGGCATGTGCGTCGAATGCGAGCTTCCCGAACTGCCGGTGCCACGAGCGCAGCTGCCCGTCGCGCACGACAAGCGTGCGGAACACACCGTCGCCATAGGCAAGTCCGCGATCGGAGGCCGGGACAGTATCGATCGCGACTCCGTTGACCAGGATCATTGGGCGCACCCCATCACCGCGACACAAGCCGCCGGGCGGGATTGTTTCGTCGCGAGCTTAGACTCTGCGAAAAACCAGGCTGCCGTTGGTGCCGCCGAACCCGAACGAGTTGGAAACCGCAACCTCGATCTTCATCCGGCGCGCCGCATTCGGCACGTAGTCCAGGTCGCACTGCGGGTCGGGATTGAACAGGTTGATGGTCGGCGGCGCGACCTGATCGCGCAGCGCCAGCGCCGTGAATACCGCCTCGACGCCGCCCGCCGCGCCGAGCAGGTGCCCGGTCATCGACTTGGTCGAACTGATGGCGAGCTTGCCGGCGTGGTCGCCGAAGCAGCGCTTCACCGCCACGGTTTCCGCGATGTCGCCCAGCGGCGTCGACGTCCCGTGCGCATTGACGTAATCGACGTCTTCCCGGTTGATGCCCGCGTTGCGCACCGCGTTCGCCATGCATCGAAGTGCGCCGTCGCCATCCTCTCGGGGGGCGGTAATGTGGTGGGCGTCCGCGCTCATGCCATAACCAGCGAGCTCGCAGTAAATCGTCGCGCCGCGCGCACTCGCGTGTTCGTACTCCTCCAGCACCAGCACACCTGCGCCCTCACCCAGCACGAAGCCGTCGCGGTCGCGGTCCCAGGGACGGCTCGCGCTCCCGGGATCATCGTTGCGCCCGGACAGCGCCCGCGCCGCACAGAATCCGCCCACGCCCAGCGGCGACACGGTGGACTCGGTGCCGCCCGCGACCATCACGTCGGCATCGCCATATTCGATCAGCCGGCCCGAGTCTCCGATACAATGGGTCGCCGTGGTGCAAGCGGTGACGATCGCGAGGTTCGGTCCCTTGAAACCGTACATGATCGACACGTTGCCCGCCACCATGTTGATGATGGTGCCCGGCACGAAGAAGGGCGAAATCTTGCGCGGCCCGCTTTTCTGCAGTTCAGCGTGCGTATCTTCGATCAGCGGCAACCCGCCGATTCCCGAGCCGATGTTGACGCCGATGCGTTCGGCGTTCTGCGGCGTGGCTTCAATACCCGAGTCCTTGATGGCCTCGATGGCAGCCGCAATGCCGTAGTGAATGAAGGTATCCATCCGGCGCGCTTCCTTTGCCGACAGATATTGTGTAACGTCGAACCCGCGCACCTCGCCTGCGATCTGCGAACTGAAGGCCGCCGGGTCGAAACGCGAAATCCGGGTAATGCCTGACTTACCCTCGATGATATCGGCCCAGGCCCGGGCCACGCCAATCCCCACCGGCGAGACGATCCCCAGCCCGGTGACAACAACTCTGCGTCTGGACAAACTGGCTCCGGAGCGGGCCCTGGCTCAGGACTTGACGTGGGCCTTGATGTAGTCGATCGCCTGCTGCACCGTGGTGATCTTCTCGGCGTCCTCGTCGGGAATTTCGGTCTCGAATTCTTCCTCGAGCGCCATGACGAGTTCCACGGTATCCAGAGAGTCCGCGCCCAGATCGTTGACGAAGGACGACACGTTCTTGACGTCGCCTTCGTTGACCCCCAGCTGCTCCGCCACAATTTTCTTGACTCGGGTTTCGATCGTATCCATCAAACTTTCCTCTCTTGTTTATCGATCTGCCGTCGACCACCATCGCGGGAGCTGCAACCGGGCAGCGCTGGCGCATTGGCGGCGTATTTTACCAGAATTGAAAACTTCCAACGATCTGAAAATCAAGAACAATCATACTAATCCATGTACATGCCGCCGTTCACATGGATGGTGCTTCCCGTGATGTACGATGCGCCGGGCGAAGCGAGGAACGCGACCGCGGCCGCCACGTCCCGCGCCTCCCCGAGACGCCCGAGCGGAATGTGGCCGATCAAGGCGCTGCGCTGCTCGGCGCCGAGCGCGCGCGTCATGTCGGTATCGATGAAACCCGGGGCCACGCAGTTGACGGTGATGTTGCGCGCGCCGACCTCCCGGGCGAGCGACTTTGAAAAACCGACGATACCGGCCTTGGCCGCCGCATAGTTGGTCTGTCCCGGGTTGCCCATCACGCCGGCGACCGAGGTGATGTTGATGATGCGCCCGTAGCGCGCTTTCACCATCGGCCGCAGCACCCGCTTCGACAACCGGTACACCGAACGCAGGTCGGTGGACATGATATCGTCCCATTCCTCGTCCTTCATCCGCAACAAGAGGTTGTCGCGCGTGATCCCGGCGTTGTTGACGAGAATCGACACGTCGCCGTACTTCGCCCGCACTCCCTCGAGCGCCGCATCGACCTGCGCCGTATCGTTCACGTTCATCGCAAGTCCCGTGCCAGTATTGCCCTGCGCGCACAGGTAGCGTGCGATTGCCGCCGCTCCTTCGACGGTAGTCGCGGTACCGACGACCACTGCCCCGTCGCGGGCAAGCTGCAGCGCGATGGCCTCGCCGATGCCGCGCGACGCGCCGGTAACCAGGGCGACCCTGCCGTCGAGGCCCGTCATCGAAGCGCCAGCAATGTTTGTTGCAGAGACCCGGGATCCGTAATTGCGTAGCTCTCAACGTCGCCGGCGATGCGCCTCGTGAGACCTGCCAGCACTTTGCCCGGGCCGCACTCGGCGAGATGCGTGACACCTGATGCAACCATCTGTCGCACCACCTCGACCCAGCGTACCGGATTGCACGCCTGCCGCGCCAGCGCGTCCTTGATGCGCGCCGGATCCTCGGTGGCTGTCGCATCGACGTTGTTGATCACTGGAATGCCCGGCCGCGAAATCGCGATGCCCGCAAGCCGCGCAGCAAGTCGATCGGCCGCCGGTTTGAGCAGTGTGGAGTGAAATGGCGCGCTCACCGGTAGCATCATTGCGCGTTTCGCGCCACGCGATTTCGCCGCCGCCGCCGCGCGTTCGACCGCGGCCTTGTGCCCTGCGACGACGACCTGGCTCGGAGCATTGAAGTTCACGGCTTCGGCGACCTCGCCTTGGGCGGCTTCGTTACACGCGGCACGGACCTGATCGTCGTCCAGGCCGAGAATTGCCGCCATTGCCCCGGCGCCCAACGGCACGGCCTCCTGCATGGCCTGCGCCCGGAACCGTACCAACGGCACGGCATGGCGGAACGCGAGGGCCTCGGCTACGACCAGCGCTGTGTACTCGCCCAGGCTGTGCCCTGCGACGATCGCCGGCGCAACGCCACCCGCTTCCCGCCATGCCCGATACACCGCGTAGCCGGCCGCAAGCATCACCGGCTGGGTATTGACGGTCGCGTTCAGCTCCTCGGCGGGGCCTTCAGCGACCAGTTTCCACAGATCCTGGCCGAGGGCTTCGGACGCTTCGGTAAACGTATCGCGTACGGCGCGGCTGTCGGCGAACGGCTGCATCATGCCTATCGCCTGCGAGCCCTGCCCCGGAAAAACCATCCCGAACCTCATGCTGGAACTCTCACCATCGGATCAGCACCGAGCCCCAGGTGAATCCCCCGCCTACGGCCGCGAGGAGGACGTGCTGACCGGCACGTATGCGCCCATCACGCACCGCTTCGTCAAGGGCGAGCGGAATCGACGCAGCCGAAGTGTTGGCGTGACGGTCCACCGTGGTCACGACTTTTTCCATGCTCAGCCCGAGTCTCCTTGCCGTCGCCTGGATGATGCGGATGTTGGCCTGATGCGGAATCAGCCAGTCGATCTGTGACTTGTCCATATGGTTTGCCGCCAGCGCCTCTTCCGCCACCTCTCCCAAAATCCGCACGGCGAACTTGAATACCGTGTTGCCTTCCATCTTGAGCAGCGGCCTGCCGCGCACCTTGCCGCCCGCAACCGTGCCCGGCACCGACAGCATCTCGGCATAGCTGCCATCCGCGTGCAGGTGCGAAGACAATATGCCCGGCGCCGAGTCGCCCGTGAGGACCACAGCCCCTGCGCCGTCACCGAACAACACGCAGGTCGAGCGATCGCTCCAGTCGATGATGTGGGAGTACACTTCCGTGCCCACCACCAGCGCGTTCCGGCATTGGCCGGAACGGATGAACTGGTTCGCGGTTGCAAGACCGTAGACAAAGCCGCTGCATACCGCCTGCACGTCGAACGCGGGGCAACCCCTCACGCCGAGTTTGGCCTGCAACAGGCACGCTGTGCTGGGAAAGATCATGTCGGGCGTGGTTGTGGCGACGATGATGAGTCCGATGTCCTGGACCGGGATGCCGGCTGCTTCAATCGCCTTGCGGCTCGCCGCGAGCGCGAGATCGCTCGCATTCTGATCGTCCGCCGCGACATGGCGCTGGCGTATCCCTGTGCGCGTGAGCACCCATTCGTCGGTGGTGTCCACCAGGCGTTCGAGCTCGCGGTTGGTGAGCACCTTCTGCGGCAGGTAGCTGCCGGTGCCGGCGACGCGCGAATGGATCGTCACGCGACGCTTTTCTGCAGCGAGGCGAGCCGCGCGCTGATGTGCGCGAGCACCGCGCTGCGCGCTTCTTCCGCCGCGCGCCGGATGGCGAATCCAAACGCGAACACGTCCGCCGAGCCGTGACTCTTGACGATGATACCCCGCAGCCCCAGCAGCGTGGCGCCGTTGTAGCGGCGGTGGTCGAGACGGCGCTTCAAGGCGTTGATGACCGGCAATGCGAAAAATGCGGACATCCGGCTCAGGAGATTGCGGTTGAACTCCGCGCGCAGGTAAGTCGCGAACATCTGCGCCACGCCCTCCGAGGCCTTGAGCGCGACGTTGCCCACGAAACCGTCGCATACCACCACGTCAGTCGTGCCCTTGTAGATATCGTCACCCTCGACGTTGCCGTGGAAATTGAGCCCGCTCGTGCGCAGAAGTTCTGCTGCGCGCTTGACGACCTCATTGCCCTTGATATCTTCCTGCCCGATATTGAGCAAGCCCACGGTGGGCCGATCCTTGTTCTCCAGTGAGGCAACCAGTTCCGAGCCCATGATGCCGAACTGAAGCAGGTGCTCCGCGGTGCAATCGACGTTGGCACCCAGGTCGAGCATGCAGGCCTGCCCTTTCAGGGTTGGCAGGATGCTCGCGATCGCAGGGCGGTCGACCCCGGGCAATGTCTTCAGAACAAAGCGGGCGATCGCCATCAGCGCACCCGTATTACCGGCGCTGACGCAGGCGTTTGCCGCGCCCTCCTTCACCAGATCGACCGCCACGCGCATCGACGAATCCTTCTTGTTGCGCAGCGCGGTCGCCGGCGGCTCGTCCATGGCCACGACTTCGGTCGTGTAGCGAACCTGCAGCCGGGACCCGGGCTTGACTCCGGCCTGCCGCAGTTGGGCGTCGATGGCCTCGCTCAAACCGACCAGGATCAAAGTGACCCCAGGGTCGCTCTTCAGGAACTCAAGCGCGGCCGGAACGGTGACTTCCGCGCCTCGATCCCCTCCCATGCAATCGATGGCGACAGTCACGTCCACAAACTACCTCCCATCCGCGCCTCCCGACTCATGGATGGTTGCCGGCGTATCTCCAGTCGCGTGATCCGTCCCCCGGCAGGCTATTCGCTTTTGGTCTTGATAACCTTTTTGCCCCGGTAGTAACCGTTCGAGCTGATGTGGTGGCGCAAATGCACTTCGCCCGTCGTGGGTTCCACGGCGAGGGCCGGACCGCTCAGACGGTCGTGCGACCTGTGCATTCCGCGTTTTGAAGGTGACTTCTTGTTCTGCTGAACAGCCATCTCGTAACTCCTTTACGATTCATTTCCTGAGTGCCGCCAGCCCGTCGAAGGGCGAGGCGGCGCCCCCGATGCGCGGGACCCCGGGGCGCGCGGCGCACGCGCCATCAGGATGGCGGGACGACAGCGGCAGGCTCAACAGTATTTCGTCTTCGATCAGCGCCGCGACATCCATGTCCATACTCGTTACGATGCAATCCGGGGCGTCCGGCTCATCCGCTTCGGCGGGCAGCGTTTCGTTGGCGCTCACCAGCAGCAGCGTATTCATGATCCGCAGCGGGTACGCGAGCACGCCCAGGCAGCGCTGGCATTGCAGATGCAGCAGGCCAGTGACTTCGAGATGCAGCACCTGCCGCCTCTGGCGGTCCCTCCCGCCTTTGAGCAGGAAGTCTATCCCGCCGTCCGCATCAAACAGGCAGTCCTGCAACCGGCCAAAACCTGCGAGCGGAAGATGCCCCTGTAACTCGTCTTCTGCCCGGCTGAATTCCAGACCATCGATGACAGTCCGTGCAGACATAAGCGGGGCATGATAGTATTTTTGCGCCGGGCTGTCAAAGTAAAATCACGGAAAACGTTGTTCCGGCAGGGACTTAGGCGGCATTGCCCCGCCCGTGCCGGATGCCACGCTGCGCTCAAGTTGCCCACACCCAATCTCATACTCGCATCGGCCTCCAGTTATCGCCGCGCGTTGCTCGAACGCCTCGGATTGCCGTTCGCGATGGTCGCGCCCCAGGTGGACGAAACGGGGCTACCCGGCGAGACTGCAGCGCGGGCAGCTCTGCGCCTGGCCGAAGCGAAGGCGCGAGCGGTGGCGGTTTGGCCGCCAGCCTTGGTCATTGGATCGGACCAGGTTGCCGAACTCGATGGCGTGCACCTCGGCAAACCCGGCGACCACCGCACCGCGGTGCGGCAACTACGCGCCATGCGCGGCCGAGAAGTCATCTTTCATACGGCCGTGTGTCTGTACAGCGCCGGCTCGGGCAAGGTGCAAACGGCGAATGTTCCGACCATGGTGAAGTTCCGTTCCGTGAGCGATGCGCAAATCGAGCGCTACCTCGAACTGGAGCAGCCCTACGATTGCGCCGGCAGCGCGCGCGTGGAGATGCTGGGCATTGCGTTGGTGGAACGCATCGTGGCGGACGACCCGACGGCACTGATCGGCCTGCCGCTCATCGCCCTCGTGTCCATGCTCCAGGCCGAAGGGGTCGCGGTCATTTAACCCTAATCCAGAACTTGATTTTGTTTTTCTTCGCGTCCTTGGCGTCGTTCGCGGTGAAAAGCTTTTTCTAGTGTCGTGTCCCGTAAACTACCTTCAAATATCGGCGGCGGGCACGGACCCCGCTGTCATCGCGAGGAGTGGGCGACGCCGCGATCTCGCGGCTGGCCGCGGTTGCGTTGCCTGCAACGAGATTGCTTCGCTTCGCTCGCAATGACAGGAAAGGCGTATCCTGGTTACGGTCCTGTTCGCCGGAACGACCGGTAATTTATACAGGTTATTTGCGGGACGGCACACTAGGACAACCCGGATATGTCCCGGCCCGGAACGCTATATCTGATTCCCTCGTCGCTTGGCGGGGGCGAGGCGATGCGGGTGTTGCCGCCTTCCACCCTGGCCGTCATCGCGCAGCTCACCGCGTTCATCGTCGAAAAGCCACGCACGGCGCGCGCATTTCTCAAGGCGGCAGGTTACCCGCATCCATTGCAGGACGCCGAATTCCGGGTGTGCAACGAGCATACGAGGGGCGGCGAGATTGCCGGCCTGCTTCAGCCCCTGCTTGACGGTAGGGACTGTGGCCTCGTATCCGAGGCCGGCTGTCCTGCCGTAGCCGATCCCGGTGGCGCAGTGGTGCGGCTCGCGCACGCGCACGATATTCGCGTGGTGCCGCTGGTGGGGCCCTCTGCCATCCTCCTCGCGCTGATGGCGTCAGGTCTGGAAGGCCAGCGCTTTGCCTTTCACGGCTATCTTCCGGTGGAGGCGTCCGCGCGCCGCGCTGCCCTTATCGAGCTGGAGCGGGATTCCAGGCGCGCGCGGCGGACCCAGATATTCATCGAAGCGCCGTACCGCAACATGCAGTTACTGCGCGCTATTTTCGACGCTTGCCGCGGCGACGCCCTGCTCTGCCTGGCGACCGATCTCACCCTCGCCACGGAAGCCATCGGGACGCGGACGATCGCCGAGTGGAAGGCGCGGGCGCCGCCTGCCCTCAACCGCCGGCCGACCGTGTTCCTGCTCTATTGTAATTCGTGATTCGTGGCTCGTGTATCGTGGTTCGTGTGTGGTGATTCGTGATTCGTGCGCATTGCGCACCAGAAAAGCACCGGTGGGCGATGCCCACGACTTTACCAGTCACCAGCCGCTGAATGGTCAGAAGCGGTAAAAAGCCGAGAAGTGCAGCTTGACGTGCCCTTGCGGCGTGCCGTCTGAGACGCCGTCGAGCACATTGGCGAGCGCCGCGCTCACCTCGAGCTTGCGCTGCCAGTTCCACTTGAGGCCCACGCCGACGCTCGAGGCATTATCCGACGTGCTGGTGCCGACCACCGGCGTTACGTGCTTGCGGCTGCCGAAATCGAAGAACACGAATGGCGTCACGCCTGCGTAGATCTCCGGCGTTTGCAGTTCCGCGATGAAGTTGTGGCCCCGGTCGCCCGTCACTTCACGGTCGCGCAGGCCGCGCACCGAACCGGTGCCGCCGATGCCGAACTGTTCGCCGGGAATCAACGCCTCGTCCGCGTACTGTCCACGGAAGCGCCCCGAAAGATTCCATCCTCCACTGAACGAATAGCTTGCATCGATGCCATAGCGCCAGGCGTTCCAGTTCGGGTCCGCGCCGACGCGCGCAGTACTGTATGCGAGATCGTCGTCCGCGCGTGCGCCGCGAAGATTGTGCACGTACTCGACATAGCCACCAATGCCCCCCGCGGCCTGTTCGTGGCGAGCCGTGTAGCGCAGCGACAGCGGGCGGCTGCCCACGACCGTGGTCTGTATCGCGGCACCTTGGGAACCCAAATCGCTCTTGAAATAGCGGTCGTCGAGCGCGAGAGATACGTTCTGGCTGATCAGGCCGAACTTCGGGAGCGCGTAGGTGCCGCGCAAACCCCAGAATTCGCCGCGCCCGCTCACGTCGAAGTTCTGCCCGCCCACGCCAACCGTACCGGTATCCACGTCCGAAAATGTCCAGTAGGCGTTCAACGTCGTGTGGTAACCGTAGAGCGGCAGCCAGTAAAACGCTCCGATCTGCGTCACGTCATCGAGGTGATCCGGCGATGTCGTATACGCCACGGTCGCCGCGTGGTCACGGTCAAACAGATTGCTCTGCTGATGCCCGATCGTGAGCCGCGTGTAGCCGGTGTTGCGATTGATCGTATTGTCGTGGTCGCGCGTGTCCCCGTTGAGCCCGATGAAGGTCTGCATCGCCGGCACGTCGCGCACCCTGACTTCGGCATCGAGATGGTCACGCTTCTGGCTTTCCTTGATCTGGATCGACAGGCGCTTTGCCGGGTGCTCGTTGACGAGGGCCAGTTGCCGCGACAGTTCCCGCACGTCGGGCGATTGCCCCGCCTGCAATTCCGGCAACGCGCGAAGAATATTCTCGTTCGAAAAATGCTGATTGCCCGAGACCGTCAACTGCGCGATATTGAAACGCAGCACACGCAGCCTGAGTTCGCCCGCCGCGGGCCGCTGCGCCGGGACGATGACGCGGTGAAACGAATAGCCCTGCTCGCGCATCGCGTCCTCGAGTGCGCGCGCGGCCGCCTCGATGGTGTCCAGGCTCTTGTGCGTGCCCAGGTGCCGGGCGAGGATGGCATCCGTTTCCTGCTGCGACAACGGGTTGGCGTCTCCCTCGACCACGAAGCGCTTGATCTCGAGCAGCACACCGCCCGGTGCTTGCGAGGGCTGGCTGAATACGGTCGTGGTGGCAAACGCCAGCACTGCCCCCGCGACCACTGCGCAGGTGTGGCGCATTATCCGATTTCCGCGCGCTGTCATTGAACCTCGCAGATTAAATCACCGGCACTACCGCCCGGGTTGAGGACTTCGAGCAGGCGAATGGTCTGTTCATCAAACCGATCCGGCAACGGATACGGATCATTCAGGAGGAACGGAGGCTGGTCGGCCAGCCGGACCGGCGTATCCTGACCGTCCGCCAGGTAACCGGACTCACCCGGGCCCAGATCGATGGATCCGGCGCGGCCGAAGAACTCTATGTGCCCGTCGCGCACGATGGCGTAAAGTCCCGTCGGGAAACCATCGAGGCGGAATACGCCAAAGAGGTTTTCGAAATCCACGGGAACGGCATCGGGACGCGGCGCCGGCTCGTCGATCATGAACTGCGGCCGCTGCTCAACGAGGGTGAGCCTGTCGAATTTCGGGTTGAATACACCGGTCTGGCCCAACGGTATGAGCAGCGACCGGCCGCCGGCCTCCAATGCGACCGCCCCCTCCCAAGTGTGAACGAAGGCGCTCTGGGCGCACTGGCTGGGCGCCACGCAATCCAGCCCGAACATCGCGTCTACGCCGGTCCCGCGCACGCCGACGACCGCTGTGAGCATGTTGACCCGAACGTTTTCCGGCTGGCTCTTCGCCAGCAGTCCTGTCAGCGCGCGCGCGCCCCCACGCACGACGCGCACCACGAAATTTCCGCTGTCCGCCTTTGCCCCGGTGAATTTCACGTTCTCCAGCTTGAATTCTGACTCCGCGGTAACTGTGACCTTGGTCTGGTCGCGAAAGGCGATGATGGCGTGGCTGCCCTTTCCGGTGCGCACCGACTCGCCGTTCACCAGCGGCGTGCCCTTGGCCGCGGGGCGAGTCTGCCCGTTCGCCGCAACCACTGTCACGGTTCCCAAGGCTACGGCGACACGCGCGACGACCAGGTCCGACGGGAGGCCCTCCTTCTTGCGGCCGGCCTTTAATTCCTCCGCGCAGTCGCCTTCGCACGCACGCACGTCGAACGAAGTGCCGCGTATGCCCATCGTAGCGGCGCGCGCGGTCAGTTGCATCCCTTGCGGATTGCGCTTGCTGATGAGACCGGTGAACGCGCGAATTCCGCCTTTCACCAATCGAAACAGCGCCGACTCTTCGCCCGCTCCGTGGCTGAACCTGTCGACCGCGAACGTGGTGTTGGGACGCAGCGTGATCTTGGTGCCGTCCTTGAGGGAAACGACCGCGAAGCCCCGATTGCTGGTGCTGATCACGTCGCGCGGGTTCAGCGGGTCACCCTTCTGCACGAAGCGAGGATCTTCCCCGGCGCGTTGCACGCTGGTGAGCCCGTGCGCGTAGCTAATCTCCCCCACCGGTTGCGCGAGGGCTGACACCGAGCAGCACGCCGCAGCGAGCGCAAATATCAGAGCCGTCAGCGTGCGTCGTTGCGTTCTCCCCGACAACCACTGTGGCTTGAAACTTAGCGGCATTTTGGCGCTCTTATTGGCGCGGTTGCTTTGTTTTCGGGCGCCGCGACTCGCTGCGTCCCCCTGATACTGCAATGGCAACACGCGCAAGTGTAATGCTAAGCAAATAAAAAGGCATCTACCCCGCAAATCGGAGCGACGCACTCGGGGCGGTTCACGTGCATATCGGCACCCCGGGTTGCGACGTGCTTTTGGCATCCGCGGTTTCAGGCTCAGCCTCAAGCCGCGTGTCGTCCTGGTCCTCCTCTAGCGCCAGCAGCGACTGTATCGTGTCGTTTGCCGCGTCGGTGGCAAGGGCAGCGTTCGTAACGGTCGCTGTCGAAATTGGGAGCGGGCCAGTGGGCAGGGCGGGGCCGATGACGACACCTCCTGATGCCAGCGCCCCAGCCGTCGGAGAAGACCCCACGACAGGCAGTATGCAACTTCCCCCGCAGGCGAGGAACAGAGTCCCGCTTCCGCCAGGCCCAACCGTAATGAGGGCGTCCGCGCCAGGCGCCGTGCCCGGCGTGAGAATGACATCACCTGTGGAGCCAAGTATCGAGACGGGGCCGCCATTGGTGATGAAAGCCGCGGCGCCGCTCGCGCCGCCGCCGCTGAGGGTAAAGTCGCCATTGGTTGTGTAAATCGTCTGCGCGCTCCCTGATACGATCTGCGCGACGGCGTTTACGCCGCCTCCGCCCTGAACGTTGAGCGCGCCATTGGAAAGAATCGTTTGTGTCAGAGGATCGATCTGCGCGAGCGAATTGTCGCCGCTGCCGCCGAGCACAGAAATACCTCCAAGAAGCGTGCTGACGGTCTGTGTGCCGGTTGCAGGAGTGCCCGCCTTGAGTTCTGAAACCGAATTCACGAGGCCGCTTTGAATCGTGATCGAACGAGCGAAGATGTTTTGATCGGCTGCTTTTACGCGGGATGTGCCGGAAACGTTCACGTCACCGATCATGAGGTTACCACCCGTACCACCCTGCATCTGCTCTGGATAATCGAGTTCCAGCAGTTGGCTCGTGCCTGCCGTCACGCTTGCCGTGCCGGTGCCCAGCGCTGCAACCCGCATACTGTTGCCGCTACTGCTCGAAGTGCCGCTGGTAGTGTGAATCCACTGGTTGCCCGCTGCGGAAAGCGTCGCGTTGCCGGCAGAGCCCGCCGCCGTTTGCACATCCACGAATCGCGCGCGGATCAACTGGTCGCCGCCAGCCATGACGCCGGTCACCGAATTCAGGTTGGTGCTGAGCGTGTTAATGGAAATGCCGCCATTGTTCGCGATGATGGTCTGTTTCGCTGGTGTCGTCACCGCGACGGTTCCGAGCCCGGAGTTGGTGAGCGATAACGAGGCATTGATGACCTGGTCGGTGGCTGGAGTATTCTGGATCAGCACGAACGCATCGGCGAGAGCGGGTCCTGTGCCAGTGGGAGGAAGCGGGTCCGACTGCATCGTGATGCCGCTGCTCGCATTGACGGTTTGCGTCCCCGTTCCCTGGTTGAGGATGCCGGCTGTCGAGAGGGTGTGTCCTCCACTCATCGTGATGTTGTTTACGCTCACAAACTGGTTGCCGGCGAGGTTACGGATGACGGAATCGGAAGTGCTGCCGCTGATACCGGAGCCGCCGTTAAGTGTAATCGCGCCAGCGAATATGCTCTGATTCTGCCCTTCGACAATCGCGCTAGCATTGGCTATCGGGGCAACGTCTGTTCCATTGGCGGTCATTGAGAGTGAACTGAAGCTCAAACTCTGGTCTGCCGGGGTATTGATCCGGACCAACGAGCCCCCCCCTGTGCCCGCCGCCATTATCGTGACACCGAGGCTCAGGTCCTGCCGGCCGAGCGTTGTAATTTCCACGAGTGAATTGGGACCAGCGCCTCCGGTCAGCGTAACGCTGCTGGCGGTAATCCTCTGGGCATTTCGATCTGTCCGCGAATCGGACGATGAGATGCGCGCGACAGCGGTGTTGCCGCCGGCCGTGCCGCCTCCCGTAAGGTCCATAGTGCCGAGGGCGAGCGTTTGTGAATCGAAGTTCGCCAACCCGGTTCCGCTGTAAAGGATCTCGGCGTTCGAGCTCATCCCCTGGCCGGCGGTTAGTGTCGTGTTGCCGAACTGAATAGTCTGGAGCGATCCCCCGCTGCTGATCCTTGCGTAACCGCCATCATCGGCATGGCCGGTGAGCGTCAGGTTCGAGCTGCCGCGCATGCGCTGGGTTCCGGGTGTGACGATTTCGGCAAATGCGCCGCCGGCACCCGCAGTGAGCGTCAACGTATTCAATGTGGTGGCGCAAGATTCGCCCGAGCCGCTCGCGCCGCAGCCTATGCGCTGCTCATTGGTCGCGCTGTTGGTCTCGATGCTCGCCTTGCCGCCTGCTCCCGAACCTCCGAGCACTTGAGCGCTTTGGTCGGCCTGGATTCTCTGCTCGCCGGATGCCGTAATTGCCGCCTGCGCTCCCGTTCCGCCCTGCAGCACGATGTTGTTTGTCTGATAGGGCTGAGGCGTGCAAGAAAAACCGAAACATCTACTCTCGCCGACCTGCTGCTCGAGCCCGCTCGTGCTGGCAATCTTCGCTTCCGCGGCGTCGGCCGTCAACTTGATGTCGCGATTGGCGCGGACGAGCTGGCTGCCGGTTGCCGTGCTGATGGTCGCTGCGGCGCCCGCGGCCATGCCGGCCGTGAGGATGACATCGCCACCCTGGACATTCTGTGTTCCCGTGCCCGTATAGACGATGCTCACCGCGGCATCCGTTCCTCCGCCGCCGAGCAGCCTAATGGAGCTGGTCGTGTTATCTGGGGTTTGGACGAGTTGACTGCCCGACGCCGAAACCGTTACGGACTGGCCCGCCGTGCCGCCGCCCTGCAGCGTGACCGCGGAAGTTGAACCATCGCCCCTTATGGTCTGATTTACACCGCTGACGGCAATCGAGCCGCCCGTCGCAGAGAAGGTGAGATTGCCGTTTGGTGTAATGGATTGGCTGCTGCCGGTGATATTGATCGCTCCGCCCTGGGACGTGATGTCAATATTTCCAAAACTGTCGATGCTCTGATTGCCTCCACTTGATAATGTCCCCGTGCCGGTAAAATTGACGCTTGAACTGCCGAAAATGGATTGGCTGCTCGTCGCGCTGGCGTTTACCGTACCCGTGATAACGACGTTCTGGCCGTCCAAGTCCTGGGCCACACTGGAAAGCATCAGCGCGCTCGTCGATCCGTCGAGTGTCAGCGTTCCGCCGCTGGCGTTGAGGGTAAGGTTGTCGGCGGCGATGCTGCCCTTCGCCGTGAGACTACCGATCGTGGT
Source organism: Betaproteobacteria bacterium (assembly GCA_016199545.1). GTDB lineage: Bacteria > Pseudomonadota > Gammaproteobacteria > Burkholderiales > SG8-41 > DSOT01. The sequence goes on from JACQGN010000031.1 coordinate 55,920, forward strand.
GAGCGTGAACGAAGTGAGCGGCGCCGTGGACGTCACCCCGGTAACGTCCAGCGTCGTGCCATTGCGCACAAATCCGAAATTCTGGCTGGTGTCGGTACCGAGACTCACCGGTCCCACGCCGGTGCTAAACGTAGTGAGATTAAGCGTGCTCAGGGGAACTGAAGACGTAACCGTGAAACCGTCGTCCGCGTCCAGCGTCAAGTTGTTCGTTGCAGTCAAGTTTGCGAAAACGTTGCCGCTCGGATTGGATCCAGACGCCCTAAGCGTTACCGTCGGCGCGGATATCGCAAGCGGCGTGCCGCTGGTGCCTATGTTTCCAGAAAATGCGGTCACGCTCACGCTGTTGGGCGAGGTCGATATCAACTGGCCCGTGCCTGAGACTGCGCTGGCTGAACCGTCAATACTGCTGGCACCGGAGTTCACCGTGCCGTTGACATTCAGCAACGCGCCGCCCGCCAGATCGATAAAGCCATCCGGCGTGGTGGTTACCCCAGACCTCGAATCGATCGCGCCTGTCGTGAGGATGCCAGTCGCACTGAGAACCACCGCTCCGCCCCCGGTCGTGATCCCAGTGCCGGTCACATTGCCGACCACTGCGGCATCGGTATTCCGGTAAGTGAAGTTAAGCGGCGTCCCGGTGGTGTTGGAAACGCCGAGGTCCACACCGCCGGCAACGTTGGTGACCGTCACATTCTGGCCGGTTGCAAACCCCGCCAAGTCGAAGAGTGCGGTGCTGTCGCTACGCGTGATATTCAGGTTGGACAGCAATGGAGGGCCGCTCGCACCCGTGCGATCCAGGCGCACGCTGCCACCCGTATTCAGCGTGAGATCGGAGGTTTCGCGCAGGACAAGTGGCAAAGGAGTCGTGCTGGCCGGCCCTTCGATGGCGGAACCCGCAGCGGTTGCACTCAGCGTAACGGTGCCTGCCGTAATGCCATCGAAGGCCCCGCCCGTGTTTTGCTTGATCCCCGCGGGCGCGGTGACAGTGACCGACCCCGTGGCGCCGGCATCGATACGGGTGAACTGGAATGGCGTCAGAACATTACCGGTACCAGCGCTGAGCGTGATTCCTGACCCGTCGCCAGCCGTGATCGCATTAAGTGGGCCGCCGCTCGCGCCGGTCAAGGTCGTGCCTGCGAAAATCCCAAAGCTCTGGTCGATGCCGGAAGTCACTGCGCCGCCCAAAGTAATTGCCCCGCTGGACCGCATGAACAAATTGGTGGAGGCACTCGTATCGAGCGTCACCGGTCCCGCTACAGATAGTACCGTACCGCTTGTACCGTCCAAGGAGACGGTGGTGGCGGCTGTAGTTCCGCCAATGGCGCCGTTGATCGTGATGTCTCCGGGCGGGCAGTAAAAGTTGCACGCCGATTGTGCAACCACACTCGTCGCGTCGAGTGACCCTGTTGAAACGTCCACGGACGACGTGGAATTGAATGTGATGCTTGCAGGCGCAATGGCGGTCGGGCTGACGTTACCCGTGGAGATTGCGCTCGGCGAGGTAAACGTCACACTGGAGGCATTGAGGGCGCCATTTACCGTTATCGTCCCTGTCTGCGTTGAAAGATCAATTGAGGCGGCGTCGGTATTGCTCGCGTTGATGATTAGATTCGCTTGATCCGTCGGCAGGCTGCCCGTGCCGATCGTCACGTTGCCGCGCGCCGATATCGTGAGGCTATCGGCCTCCATCGGGCCGTTGATCTGTACGTTTCCACCAGAGCCGGACGTGGTCGCCATGGACACGCTCGAAGCGGGGATGCCGGCCGTTCCGATTGCGCCGGTGGTGATATTGCCCGACCCGTTGGTGGTGAAGTTAATTCCCGCCACCTGCAGTGCCGCGGTAGTGATCGCGCCGCGCGAGGTCACGCTCCAGGTTCCAGTACCGGTCAGCGTCTGATTCGCCGTGAAGCTGGTGACACCGCACGGCCCGAAAAAAGTAGTGCACCCGGAGCCGACGACGGAGGTGGCATTCGTAACGCTCAAACCTCCGGCATTCACACCTTCCAGCGTCACATTACCGTCCGCCTTCAGACTGATCGTTCCGGTCCCGAGATTGATCGCTTGCCCGGCGGTCTGCGTGACGTTCGCCAGGCTGCCATTGGTGGTCGCCGAGAAGCTGCCGTTGCTTGCGCTGAAGTCCAGAGCGTTTAGCGCGAGATTACCGCCGATCGCAGTGAAACTGAGTGTCCCGCCGGCAAACTGCGCGGCGGGCACGGCAGCCGGGAAGTTGGTCCCGCCGAGCGCGAAGTTCGTGCCGTCACTCGCGAAATCGTAGTTGGTGCCGTTCGACGTTACGCGCGCCAGGCCGCCGTTGCCCACTCCGCTGGGGCTTGCGGTAACCGTAAGGTTCTGCAGATTCGTGGTCCCACTGCTGACGATGAAGGTCGAGCCGCTTCCCGCATCCACGGCAAGAGTCTGCGTGTTAGCGACGACCGGCTTGCCAGCAGCGCCGATCGCTCCCGCGTTGCGGCTCGTCAGACCTACATTTGTTCCCGCGAGGTCGAGAGGATTCGAAAAGCTTGGATCCCCGATCGCGGTAGCAGTAATCGAGATTGAACCGCTGGACGTGATCTCCACCCCGGTGCCGTCGGTTTGGGCCTTGACCATGCCAGCCGCGGCGCCGGTTGCCGAAACCGTAACCGAGCCCGTGCCGCCGCTCGTGTCGATAAGGCCAATCGTCACGTTGCCCTGGTTTGAGGTGATCGACGCGCTTCCGCTGCTGCTCCAGTTGGAAACGGCGACGTCTCCCTGCGTCGTAGAAATCGACCCGCCCCCGCTGGTCAGGTTCGTAATCGAAGCATTCACCCCCGCTGTCACCGATACGTTATCTTTGCTCGCGGCGATCGCGCCCAGGGTGACGCTACCCGGCGTGGAGCTGAATGCCGAGCCTGCCTGGAACGTCGTCTGCTTTGCGATGCCGCCAGCCACGCGCGTGTAGTTGTCTACCTGGAGATCCCTGCTGGCGCCCAGCACCACGGAAAGCGGCTCGATGGTCGGGGTCGGAGGTGAGCAATTGAAGATGCATTGATCGAAGGCGAATTGGGCGCCCGGGGAGACAATCCCGACCTGGTCGCCTTTCGGCACGTTCACGGCAGTGGCGACGAGGTTGCCGTTCGGCACTCGTAGCTGTACGAATGGGTTGGTATTGAAGATGCGGGTGTCGAAACCGCTCGAAATATCGAGCGTGTTCGCCGTCACCGTGGTGTCAGTGGCCGAGACGTTCAGGTTTATCGACCCAGACTTCGTGAGGCTTCCCGCGTAGCTCGCTCCCGTCGCTGCCACGCCGACCTGCATATTGAGAGAATTCGGGCCCGTCGTCCCGACGATCTGCGTGTTGAATTCCCCGTTCGGACTGAAGCTCAAGCTGCTCCGCGCATCGACGCGCACCGGTGTGGCGGCGGTGCCGATGCCGCCTCCGCCGGTGGTTCCGTTGAACGCAGTCGTGCCGAGCGTGACGTTGTTTGCAGTAATAAGCGACGTGGCGCTCTGCGCGAGGATCGGCCCGGCGTTGGAGAACACGTTGACCGACGAGTTGATGCTTTCGAAACGCTCGTCCGCGTAAGCATCGCCGAAACTTGCCTTGTTCAAGAAGTTGGTCGGTGCCGTTGCCGTCACGGTTCCCACATTGACGCCCTGTTCGCCGCTCAGGCTGACTGAGGCGCTGCTGCAGAAACCATTGGTAAAGCACTGTGTCGTCGTCGCCGCCACGGTGTTCGCGTTGAGCACCGTGTCGGAGAACAGGCTGACCGAGGCGGAACCTGAACTGTTCGTTGCATTTGCAGTCACGCTTGAAGCGTTGTTGACTCGGAAGCTGCTGATGCTTCCGGCAGTCGCAGTCAGCGAGACCGCGCCCGTCGTATCCAGTGGCGCGCCACTGCTGTTGCTCAGGCTGCTGCCCGAAAGTGTGATGTTACCGTTGCCGGCGAGAATCGAGCGCGTTGATACCGAGAACGGCGCCGTAATCGAAACCGCCCCGCCTGCCGGACCAGTGCCGCCCGCACGCGTGTCGATGGTGGAGAAGGTGCTGAAGCCGCTGTTGCCCGAAGCGATGGTGACGGGGCCACCGCTCGTCGTAATCGCGCCTGACATTGAAATGAAGTCCGGCGCCGACGCATTGAAACTTCCGCCGGTGACTGCGCCTAGCTGAAGCGAGGTGTTCGACACTGCGCCGACTCCGCCGGCTCCTGCGTCCACTGTCAGCGCTGATGCCTGAATCGCGCCGGTGGTGGAAGTCACGCTGACCGCCCCGCCCGCCGTCGCGATCGTCGAACCCGCGAACGTTTGGATAACGGGTGCCGTCAGGGAAACAGCACCGCCCGCAGTCGTGATGTCCGCACCAAGTTCAAGCCTGTTCGGGATATTGTTAATCTGCGCGTTGGTCGCAAGGCCCAATGGGTCGGGCAACACGGGAGCCGTATAGGTGCCCACGGTCGCGGTCAGCCCTTGGCCCGGAGTCGCGCTCAAATCGATCGGATCAATGATCCGCATGAAGCGTGTCGCGTGCAGCGCCACGTTGCCCACCACGTTGGCCAGCGTCGCCGGCGACACCGTGGCCGCGTTACTCGGGAAGAGTACCGGGACAAAGTTCGGATCGGGAATCGTTGCGTCCAGACCACCACCCGTAAAAACGAATACGTCCGGCGGATCGAGCAGCAGCGTGCCGAGCCCGCCCTGCGGCGCACCGAGGCTGGCGCTGCCATCGAAAATCAGATTTTGTTTCCCCGAAACTTCGGCGAATCCGCCGTTTCCGCCGCCCGGCCCGCCGCGTGCGCTCAGGCTGCCATAGAACCGGGTCTTGTCATCCGACCACACGATGATGCGGCCCCCATCGCCGGCCTGCGACGCATCCGCGCGCAGTGTCGCCGACGCGCCGACGAAGGCATTGGTCGCGTTCTGGATGAGCGCATTGCTACCCTGGAAGTCACCACCGACCCGTATACCACCGCCGCCGGCGCTGCCCGATGCGTCCACCACTGCGTCACCGACGAGCGAAACGTCGTTCCCGAGAAGGCTGATGCTTCCGCCTTGCCCGGCGCTGCCTTGAGCGCTGACCGTGCCTGCGATCTGCGCTGCCCCGTGTGGGGACTGCACGGTAATGCTGCCGCCGCTCCTGCCGTCGGCTGCGATCGTGCTGCCGGCTGCGATCTGGACTTCGTTTTGGCCTTTCAGAATGACGCGCCCGGCTTCATCGTAGACGAGCGCGTTGGCGCGGATGTCGCCGCTATGCCGCAGCGTTCCCGCGAACACCCCTACCGCACCGCCGTCGGCGAGCAACTTGCCCACGTTGAGCACGCCGTCGGTCGGCGCCTGCACTTCGAACTGAACCCCTTCCAGATCGAGGCTCATTATCGTAAGACTCCTGCCGGCAGCGAGAATAAGTTCGCCGCCCGGGGTGTGAATCAGCCCGCTGTTCTCGATCTGCGGCGCGACCAGGATCACCTGCCCGCCGTAGGAGGTGCGGATCCAGCCCTGGTTGATGATCGAACCCGAATTGGCATCGCCCTGAAACCTGAGCTTCCCGGCAAGGAAGTCGGCATCCAGCATGTTGAGCGTCGAACCGACGAAACCCGCGGTATCGATCACGGCGCCGGGACCCACGACGATCCCGCTTGGATTGATCAGGAATACGCGCCCATTCGACAGCAGTTGGCCCTGAATCTGCGAAATATTTCCGCCGACGACACGATTCAGAATCGCGCTGGACGCGGATTGCTGAATGAATCGCGTAACCTCGCTCGCCCCGATCGAGAAACCCTGCCAATGAACGATCGCGCCGGGGGAATTCGTTACATTGAGGGTCGAGGCGTTGGGGCGGGCAAAGCCCACCGTACCATTTACGACCTGCGCACCGGTGGGATTGGCCCAACAGATGCCATCCGCGAAAATCAGCGCAACGCTCGCCGCGATCAATGCAGATCGCTTGAGCTTAAAGTGCGAACGGTTCATGCACTCCCCTGCCGCGCCCGGAAACTTCTTTTAATCTTCTAAATCAGCTTAAAGTGTATATGACATCTTGTTGATGCTCAAGCCATTTCTTGGTCTGATGCGATTTGCGGTATTGACGTGGCAGACGATACCCGTGTGTCGCGACCGGGAGCCGGCGACGCAGCCGTAAAAATCAGCTCATCTGTTGTTTTTTTGCCAATTACCGACCGCGAGACATCAACGGCACATGGGCACCGGCTCGGGAGGGGCGTCTTCGGTTGGCGCAGCCGGGCCAAGATCGGTCGCCACTCTATCCTGAGTCTGCTTCTCCGTTACGATGACCTCCACTGACAAGTCCGCGAGCGGCGACGAAATCGTGGGCCCTGCGGTCGCGACAATGGTCATCAGCTCGAAGGTCGAAGGCAGATAGTTTGCGCTGAGCGTCGACCCCGCCGGAAGATTGGTCGTCGCAAACGTGCCACTCACCGTCCCGC
>JACQGN010000261.1 GCA_016199545.1 Betaproteobacteria bacterium
GGTGAACCCGGCACCCAAACCTTATGGAAAGGCTTCCAGGAGTTGATTCCCATGACTGAGATGTATCGAATCATGAAACCTCAACAAACTTCGTCCGCCCCGCTAAAATCAACCAAGAAAAATGTGGGTAATGATTAGCCCATGGACGGGGGAGGGAATGTTACTTGGTGCGCGGCTCGGCGACGCCGCTTACTGCGAGACTTGCTTCAGCGCAGTGGCGGCGCTGTCGGTGTCGCTGATGGCCACATCGCCCAGCGAAATGATGCCGACCAGGCGCTTTTGGCGGTTGAGGACCGGCAGCCGCCGCACCTGCAGCTTGCTCATGTTTCGCACCGCGTCGTCCAGTGTCTCGTTGTCATAGACGTACTTGATTTCGGGTGACATGATTTCACGCACCTTGCACTTGGTGGGCGACTTGCCGCGTGCCACGGCGCGGATCGCGATGTCACGATCCGTCAGCATGCCGACGAGACGGTCGTTTTCTCCAGTTTCAGTCAGAATTAACGGCTTGCGCCAACTTCCCCTGGTCATCGGCACGGCTGGGACGTGATCGTCCTTGGTTCCTGCCGCCGCGCGTAAGGAAGAAAAATCTGCCACGCGGACGTGCTGCATTGCCGCCGGTTCGTGCTGCGGCAGCCGGAGCTTCGTGCCGGCCACCCGCAGGTGTTACTCTGACGCGTTATGGCCATCAGGCACCGGACGCCGCTCATAGCCCTGGTACTCGCACCGTTTGCGCTATGGGCGCTGGTGCTCGCGTGGGAGCATGCCTTGCTTCCCCTCCTCTCGCCGGCGTGGCGGAGCGGCGGCGTTGCGCCTCCATCGGGCGAGGCGCCGCTCGAGCGGGCACTCAAGGACCCGGATGCGGGTGTCCGCCAGGCGGCCGCCGACGCCGGGCAGCAATGGAGTTCGCGGAAACGGGCCTGGCCGGTCGATCTGTGGCAGCACTGGCGAGCGGGGGAATATTCAAAAGTCGCCATGACGGTGCTGACGGCAGTGACGGTGGCGGCGCCGGTTTTGATCGGTGGCGTATTCTTCCTCTATTTCATGGCGCGGCTCCTTACCTACGCCTGGCAGCGGCGCTGGCGCGCCCTCGTCGTGGTGCCGGTGATGGCGGCGTGGGCTGCCGCGAGTTACGGCATGTTCCTGGTCTATTTCACGGCCGGGCACATACGCATCCCCGACCTCTGGCACGCGCTGCAGGTGGCGGGCGTGCTGTGGGTGGCGGTCGCCATCTACGCCGCGGCCGGCTGGGGCCTGCACTACGCCGTGCGGCGATGACCGGTGTGAAGTTACTTCGCGCGGATGCCGGCGGCATTCGCGACCTTCTGCCAGCGCGCGATCTCGCCGCGCAGAAATGCGCCGAATTCCGCCGGCGTCTGCGTTATGGGCTGTGCGGCGTCCGACGCGAGATGCTTGACCACGTCCGGCCGCGAAGAGACGGGATTCGACACGCCCATCATCACTTCGCCCGAGAGCAGCGCGGTGGTGACGAGCGCGCTCCCCTTGTAGGGCACGTGCAGCAGGTTGGTGCCGGTGGCGAGCCGGAACACTTCGCCGCCGAAGTGCGAGCCGCTGCCGATGCCCGCCGAGCCGAAGGTGATCTCGCCGGGCCGGGCGCGTGCGAGCGCGACGAGTTCGGAGGCGATCGCGCTGCCGCCGCCGGGGCGGTTCTCGACCACCACTTGCTGGCCGAGGCTTTCGGTGAGCTTGGGGCCGATCAGGCGCGCGATGGTGTCATTGCCGCCGCCCGGGGTGAACGCGACGACGATGCGCAGTGGCTTGGACGGCCAGGCTTGCGCATGCGCCGGCGGTGCGGGAAGCGTCGCCGCGAGGGCGACTGCCGTAAGGCGCGGAATGGTGAACTTGGTGTGGTGTCCCGCAAGCAACCTGAGTAAGTGTTTCATCATTGCCGTCCAAGAAAGGAAGGGAAATCGTCATGGCGAGGCACGAAGCAATCTCGTTGCAGGCAACGGAAGCGCGCCCGCCGCGGGGTTGCTTCGTCGCAGACCGCCACGCTTCGCTCGCGGCTGACGGCTTGTCCTCGCAACGACACGATTCTTGAGAGCGCCATGAGTCAGATGCTCCTGGTGCGGCCACCGTCGACGTTGATCGCCGTGCCGCTGATGAGCCGCGCGCGCGCAGAGGCGAGAAAGACGGCGAGGTCGGCGATGTCCTGCGGGTCGATGACCTTGCCGAGCGGGACTTCCTCCAGCAGGAATCTCTCCGCGGCTTCGATGCCGAGGCCGCGCTCGCGCGCGGTGATGCCGACGAGTTCGTCCCAGCGCCGGGTGCGCGTGGAGCCGGGCGCGATCGCGTTCACCGTGATGCCGGACGGGCCGAACTCGTTCGCCATCGCCTTGGTGAGGCTCAGGGTGCCGAAGTTGATCGGGCCCGACATCATGGAGTGCGATTCGGGCTCGCGCCCGCGCGTGCCGGAGATGTTGATGATGCGCCCCTGGTCCGAGCGCTTGAGATGCGGCACGGTGGCGCGAGTCATGCGGATGAGCCCCAGCGGCTTCACTTTGAAATAACGCTCCCACATTTCGTCGGGGATTTCCTCGAGCCGGCCGCGGTAGGCGCCGCCCGCGCAGTTGACGAGGATGTCGACGCCGCCCAGCGCCTTGACCGCGGCGGCCACAGCCGGGTCGATCGTGGGCGGCTGCTCGAGATCGACCTTGACCGCGACCGCGGTGAGGCCAGGGTGCCGCTCGCGCAGTTCCACTGCTGCTTCCTCGCACGCCGGGAGATTGCGGCCGAGCGCTGCGATGTGCACGCCTTCGGCGGCAAGCGTGGCGGCGATCACGCGGCCGATGCCGCGGTTCGCGCCGGAGATGATGGCTTTGCGGCCCGTGAGTCCGAGTTCCATGACGATCCCCTATTGAATGCTGAATGCTGAATGCTGAATGCGGAATGATACGGGATCGTAGGGCGGGTTAGCGGCGAGCAGGCGCGTAACCCGCCGCCACGCGCTATCATGGCGGCGGGAGACCATCATGAAGGGAATGATTCATGAATCGCATCCGGCGTGCGCTCGGCGCGGCGGCGTGCAGTAGCATGCCCGACACGACGCGCCAGGGCGGGGAGCCGCTCGCCAGCGCCGGGCAGGGTTATTTTTTCGTCGGCGGCCGTTACGGCGACACCGCGGACGGCAGAATCATGACGGGACAGATGTTCGTGCAGTACCAGGTACCGCACGAGCGCCGGCATCCTTACCCGCTGGTGATGTGGCACGGCGGCGGCCAGACCGGCACCAACTTCCTCGGCACTCCCGACGGGCGCAAGGGCTGGGCCGAGTATTTCCTGGAGCAAGGCTACGCGGTCTATGTCGTGGACCAGCCGGGCCGGGCGCGTTCGGGATTTTTCACCGAAGCGTACGGGGAGACGCGGCGGCCCACCGCCGGCGCCATGTCGCGCCGTTTCACCGCGCCGGAGCATCACGACGAGTATCCGCAGGCGAAGCTGCACACGCAGTGGCCGGGCGCGGGCGTGCCCGGCGATCCGGTCTTCGACCAGTTCTTCGCGTCGCAGGTGGAGGATATCCGCGACGTGAGCGTGATCGAGCGCCTGAACCGCGAGGCGGGCGTCGCGCTGCTGGACAGAATCGGCGCCGCGATCCTGCTCACGCATTCGCAGTCGGGTCCCTTCGGCTGGGGTGTCGCGGATGCGCGGCCAAAGCTCGTCAAGGGCATACTCGCGGTGGAGCCGAACGGCCCGCCGTGTCACGAGAATACGGTCACCGGCGCGCCCGACTGGTTCAAGGACGGCGCCCTCGCGCGTCCGTGGGGCATCACGCGCGGCGCGCTTACCTACGCGCCCGCGGCGGCGAGCGCCGAGGATCTCAACATGACGCGTGAAGCGGCTCCCGGCGGGCCGGGGCTCGTGCGCTGCTGGCTGCAGGGCGCGCCGGCGCGCCAGCTTCCAAATCTGCAGGGCATTCCGATCCTCATCGTCGTGAGCGAGGCGTCCTATCACGTGCCGTACGATCACTGCACCTCGCGCTTTCTCGCCCAGGCCGGGGTCAAGCACGATTTCGTGCGGCTTCCCGAGATCGGCATCCGCGGCAACGGCCACATGATGATGCTGGAGAAGAACAACCTCGAAATCGCCGCTTACCTCGACGGCTGGACGCGGAAGAACGTGAGGTAGAGCGTAGGTTGGGGTAAGCCGCGGCGCACCCCAACATGATCGATCGCGTGCGTTGTTGGGGTTCGCGTTGCTCACCCCAACCGACGAGCATCTCACGGAAAAACGCGGGGAAGGGGCGGAGGGATCAGGCGTCGCCCATGACGGTGACGACGATGCTGCGCGAGTGCGGGCTGGTGCGGTGCTCGTAAAGGTAGAGCCCTTGCCAGGTGCCGAGCAGCAGGCGCCCGTTGCCTACGGGGAGGGTGAGCGAGGTCGAGGTGAGCATCGAGCGCGCGTGCGCCGCCATGTCGTCTGAGCCCTCGGTGTCGTGGCGGTAGGCGGGGTCGCCGTCGGGTGCAAGACGCGCGAGTATCGTCTCGATGTCGCGCCGCACGTCGGCGTCCGCGTTCTCGCACAGGATAAGCGAGGCGCTGGTGTGCTGCAGGAACACGGTGCACACGCCGGTGCGGATGCCGCTCGCCTCGACCACGCGCGCGACTTCGCTCGTGACCTCGGTCGTGCCGCGACCGCGGGTGTGGAAGGAGAGCGTTTTCTGATGCATCATGGGCGGCAAAAGTCCGCGGGTGTTTCTCGAAGGCGTGCAGCAGCGTGAATTCAGAATGAAGTATTCTAAGGGCATTCCGGATTTTCTATGAGCCTGGTCTGGGCCGACAAATGCGAAATCGCGTCAGCCGAATTCCTCCCCGCTTGAGGGGGAGGATTGAGGTGGGGGGTCAAGTGTGCTCCTCAATGCGATTCAGACTCGCCTGTGCAAACACATCAGTATGAGCCAGCACTTTGTCGTTCCAGAATCTCACTACGCGATAACCCTGTGCCTCCAGCCAGCGAGTACGGTCCCGGTCGTAGGAAACCTGCTCCGCGTGCTACCCGCCATCCACTTCGACGATCACCCGGCATTCGAAGCAAACAAAATCCACGATGAAAGGACCGATGGGCTGCTGGTGGGGAAACTTCATGCCCGCGAGCTGACGCCGCTTGAGCTTTTGCCACAAGCGTTGCTCCGCTTCGGTCAAGTGCTTGCGAAGGGTTCTCGCGCGTTCGATGCTCATCACCCCCATCCCGGCCTTCCCCCGTCAAGGGGGAAGGAGTCTCTTGCAGCGAATTCTGACGGCGCACCGGCGCTCGCGTAAATCGTGATAAGACTCATGGAGAACTGGCGCGTGTTGCGCCAGCGCTGGTTCGACCACTGGATGAAGGGGATCGCCAACGGCGTCGATCGCGAGCCGGCGGTACGGCTTTTCCTGATGGGTGGGGGATCGGAACGCAGGAATGCCGACGGCCGGCTCGATGTTTCGTCGAGCAACTTCCCGCGCTACGACGTCAACCCCAACACCGGCGAGCCGGAGGCGCGGGCGCGGCTCAAGCGCGTGGCGACCAACCGCGTTTACGTCGATGCCGCGCACGCTTCGCACGTCGCTCTCCCGATCGTGCCCGCCGCAGCGCTCAAGTTCCTCTCTTCCTCGGAGGGCGGATGAGTGGAGCGTAATCCGCCGCATGCGCCATCGGTGGGTTACGCCGCTGACGCAGCTAACCCACGGCGGCTACCGCGACGGCTGCTTGGGGTGCCGGGTCATCGAACTCAGGTCCGTCACCCAGGACTGCGCGGAGCGGCACCAGCCCTGCGTTTTCGGGCGCAACTCGCCGCGCTGGCGCAGCGTGCCGACGCGCAGGCCGTGGATCTGCGGGTCGGTCACGGTGGTCGAATAGATGGGCGAGCCGCAATCGGGGCAGAACGCCTGCGCCCGTTGATTCCCGCTCTCGGCGGTTTTCACGTAGATCTTCGGCTGCCCGGAGCGCAGCTTGAACGTGCCTTTCAGCGTGCGCACGTTGCTACGGTAGGCGGACCCGGAGAGGGTCTGGCAGTCGGTGCAATGGCAGATCGACACCGTTTCGGGATCGATCTCGGCTTCGTAGGTGATCTTGCCGCAATGGCATCCGCCGTCGACTCGCATGACAGCACCTCCAATCGTCGCGTTGAGGAAAGAATTCGCGATTAGTGTAACTCAGTGACGCAGACTCTGGGTTGCGCTGGGACGCACGAGAATCGGCCAGTGCTCCCTCCTCTGCGCTTGTGGCGCGGGGGAGGGTGGGGGAGGGGGCAGAATGTCCGATAATTCACTCCATGCGTCATCCAGCGACACAGCGGCGCGCACGCGAACTGAGGACGCAAGCTGTGCTGGATGCCATCATCGACGCTCTGCAATCGACCCGCCCCCATCCTGACCTTCCCCCGCAAGCGGGGGAAGGAAACTGAAGCTTGTTCCCAACGGCCGGATATGCTGATGTCTGGGCTCGATGAGGCGAGTGCAGGCAGGGTTGAAAACTTGAACCCGCTCTCTGCGGCGGCGAAGGGGGGTTTGCTAGAATCGCCGCATGACAAACAGGCGGCCGCCGCGCTGCGACATCGCGCTGCTGGTGGACGAGGAGACCGGCGACTACGCGCGCGACGGGCGCTTCAGGGTGGCGAGGCACAGCGTGGAAGCGCATGTGCTCGCATGCCTTGAGGCGCGGCGCGGGCGCGTGGAGGTCGTGCCGTTCGATCCGGTGGTGGCGCCGACGATTGCCCGCCTGCGGGCGCTCGATCCGCGACTTGTTTTCAATCTCACCGAGTGGGTCGATGGCGACCGCAACCTCGATGCCGCGATCGCCGGGCTGCTCGACATGTTGCAGCTTCCCTACACCGGCACCGGCGCGGACGGCATGCGGCTCGCGCGCGACAAGGCGTTGTCGAAGTCGGTGGTGGAAGCGCTCGGCATCGCAGTACCGCGGCATTTCGTCCCGGCGCGCGGCGGTCGCGTTCGCAATCCTGGCGTGCCCTATCCGCTGATCGTCAAGCCGCAACTCGATGACGGTTCGGTGGGCATCTCGCGAAACTCCCTGGTGCGCAGCGAACGCGAGCTGCGCGAACGCCTGCGGCGGGAGCGCCCGCCATCGGGCAGGCCGCTCATGTGCGAGGAATTCATCCCGGGGCGCGATCTATTCGTCGCCGTGATCGGCAACACGCCGTGCGTGCTGCCGGCGGTCGAACTGGTGATCGGAAGAAAAGGGCCGGCGGCACCGGAGTTCATGACTTACCGCGTGAAGCACGATCGGGGCTATTCCGCGCGGTGGAGGGTCGGCTACCGCGTGCCGCGCCTCGCGCCCGGCCTGGTCTCGACGATCGATGCCGCAAGCCGCGCGATCTTTCATGCGCTCAGGCTGCGCGATTACGCGCGCATCGACTATCGCCTCACCCCGGACGACCGGCTCTACTTTCTCGAGGCCAACCCCAATCCCGACCTGTCGCCGCACGCTTTCGGCAGGAACCGCTGTTTCGCCGGCATGGAGTATGCGGCGCTCATTCGGACGATCGTCGCCGCGGCGCGCCGCCGCTGCGGCGAGCGCACCTGACAGGTAGTCAAGAACAATTGGCCACAGAGATCACAGAGAGCAATGGCACTATTTTTTTAAGCGGTGAACTTTACATGCTCCCTCCCTTGCGCGCAGCGCGGGGGAGGGTTGGGGAGGGGGCAGAACCGATCCAGCCCCCATCCTAACCTTCCCCCGCACGCGGGGGAAGGAA
>JACQGN010000262.1 GCA_016199545.1 Betaproteobacteria bacterium
GCGGCATGTAGTTTTCCCAGCAGATGACCGAGCCGATGCGCCCGTATGGGGTGTCGATGGCGGTGAGTGTCGAGCCATCGCCGAATCCCCAGATCATGCGTTCCATGGCGGTGGGCATCAACTTGCGATGCTTGCCGAGGAGGGTTCCGTCCGGACCGAAGAACAGCACCGTACAGTAAAGTGTGCCGCCTTCGCGCTCGATGACGCCGATCACGACGTATGCGCCGTGCTGCGCGGCCGCCTCTCCAAGGCGTGCCGTATGCGTGCCCGGGACTTCTATCGCGGCGTCGAAATAGAGGCGAAACTCCTCCCGGCCGGCCGGGTCGCGCGCGCCGACGACGAGTCCGAAGTTGAGTCCCTTGGGATACCCGGGAATGAACGCTTCGGGAAAGACGATGACTTTCGCGCCTCGGCTGGCAGCCTCACCGATGAGCCGCACCGTCTTGTCAACACCGGCATTCGTGTCGAAGGGGACAGCGCCTGCCTGCACGACCGCCACCTTCACGGAATTGCCGTTTCCGATTCCTGCCATCGCCCTTTCCGCCCGTACCCGATACTCACTGCATCCCCGCAGCGGATTAACACACGCGGGCCGCCGTTTCCTTGATGTAGATCAAGGCGACCCAACCCGCGCATTTCGAACATCGTCGAGAAATAGGGTCGCGCGCACGAGCGCGGCAGAAACGGAGCAGTCGCATGAACGAACATCACGCACCCCCGGCATCCCGGCTTCACGCGTGGTTACTCGATGCGCGGGAACGCACCCTGGAGCTGGTTGCAGACCTCACCGACGACCAGCTGACGGTTCCCCTCATGGAAGTGGTCAATCCCTTTCGCTGGGAACTGGGACATGTCGCGTTTTTCTACGACATATTTCTCCTGCGGGTGCTCGGTTCCGATGCGTTTCTTCTCGACGGCGCCGAGAATCTCTACGACTCGTTCAAGGTCGATCATGACGACCGGTGGGGCTTGCCTCTACCATCACGGGAGGAGACGCTTGCATACCTGCGGCGCGTGCAGGAGAGCGTCGTGAGCCGGCTGGAAGCACGCGAGCCCGACAGCAGGGAGAGCTACCTGCACCTCCTCTCCATACTGCACGAAGACATGCATGGCGAGGCGTTTACCTACATGCGGCAGACGCTGGAATATCCGCAGCCGCAGATCGCGATCGCATCCAGTCGGCCGGGCCTGGAACGCGTCGGAAGCGGCCCGCTTGAAGGCGACGCCGAAATTCCGGGAGGCACGTTCCGACTGGGCGCATCGCCCAATGCTCCACTCGTATTCGATAACGAGAAGTGGGCCCACCCGGTGAAAGTGGACGCCTTCAGAATGGCGCGCGCTCCGGTCACAAATGCGCAATTCGCGGAGTTTGTCGAAGACCGCGGTTACCAGCGCCGCGAACTGTGGAGTCACCAGGGTTGGCGGTGGCGAGAGAAGTCGGGCACGCAACATCCGGCCGATTGGGTGCGCGCGGGGACGGGCTGGATGCGGCGGCATTTTGACCGGCTCGGGCCGGCAGAGCCGCACGCGCCTGTGGTTCACGTCAGCTGGTACGAGGCGGAGGCCTACTGCAACTGGGCCGGCAGGAGGCTACCGACCGAGGCGGAATGGGAACTCGCTGCGAGCGCCGAACCCGCTCCGGGCGGCGGGGGTATTGCGGCACGCAAGCGCAGATACCCCTGGGGCGACGCGCTTCCGTCCCCGGAGCGGGCAAATCTGGATTCCCAATTCCTAGGGTGTGTGGACGTCGGCGCGTTTGCATCGGGGGATAGCGCCTTCGGTTGTCGCCAGATGCTGGGCAACGTCTGGGAATGGACCGCCTCCGCGTTCTATCCATTTCCCGGATATGTCGTGGATACCCCGTACAGGGAGTACTCGGCGCCCTGGTTCGGGTACCGCAAGGTGCTGAAGGGAGGCGCCTGGGCGACGCGCTCACGGCTCGCGAACAATACCTACCGCAATTTCTTCCAGCCATACCGCCGCGACATATTCGCAGGCTTTCGCACCTGCGCCCTCGCATGTTGAGCGCAAGCGTGACTCAACGGGTGAGCGACGCACTGTCCGCGAAGATGTTGCCTGAGTAAAATCACCGCGCGGCAGACGAAAGGAGCGGGACGATGATCGTGACGGCATTGACTGAGATGTTCCGGCTGCGCCACCCGATCGTGCTCGGGCCCATGGGTGCCGTGTCGGGCGGCCACTTGGCGGCGACGGTTTCCAACGCCGGTGGCCTGGGGCTGGTCGGGGGCGGTTATGGGGACCCCGACTGGCTGCGGCAGGAGTTGTCGCGCGTGTCGGAAGAAGCACGCGCGCCCTGGGGTGTCGGGCTCATTACGTGGTCGATTGCCCCATCCGTGCTGGAGCTCGCACTCGAGTTCCGGCCTCACGCATTCATGCTCTCCTTCGGGGATCCGCGTCCCCATGCCCCTGCGATCAAGCGGGCGGGCTGCAAGCTGATCTGCCAGGTGCAGGACGTGGAGCAGGCGCGCGCGGCGCAGGAGGCAGCCGCCGACATCATCGTTGCCGAGGGAACCGAGGCGGGGGGCCACAGCGGCACGCGCGCGACGCTGCCGCTCGTGCCCGCAGTCGTGGATGCGGTCGCGCCGACGCCGGTGGTGGCGGCCGGCGGCATCGCCGACGGGCGCGGCCTGGCAGCGGCCTTGATGCTGGGCGCACACGGCGCGCTGATCGGCACGCGTTTTTACGCGAGCACAGAGGCTCTCGGCCGCGACGGCGCCAAGCAACGCATCGTCGCGGGGCGAGGCGAGGAAACCGCGCGCACGCGCATCTTCGACATCGTGCGCCGCTATGCATGGCCTGAGAGATTCGCGGGGCGTGCGCTTCGCAACCGTTTTCTCGAACGCTGGGACGGCCGCGAGAACGATCTGACGACTGCGCTGGAGACCGAACGCCCGGCGTATCAGGCGGCGGCGCGCGCGGGCGATTACGACACCGCGGTGGTCTGGGCCGGTGAGGCGGTCGATCTCATCGACAGCGTGGAGAGCGCGGCCGCGCTCGTCGCCCGGATCAGCGCTGAAGCTGAAGCACGGCTTCGCGCCGGCGCTGGCCTCGTTCAATAGCACTCACCAGCACGGCTTGATCTGCCTCAAGATGCGGCGATGCAGACCGGGCAGGATTCTGCGAGGCCCATGCACAAGCGCAATCGTCTTTACGTCACGATCGGACTTCTCTACGGGATCGCCGGAGGGCTCCTGATGCTGGTCCGGCTCGCCGATCCGTCGCTGCTGCCGGGACAGGCTGGCCGCGTGCACGCGCACATGATGCTGCTCGGCTTCGTGCTGATGACGATATACGGGGTGGGGCTGCACGTGATCCCGCGCTTCGGGGGGTATCCACTGCGGTCCGAGTGGCTGGCAACCGTGCAGTTCTGGCTCGCCAACGCGGGGCTGCCGCTGATGATCGCGGGCTGGCTCGTGTACGCCGACCGGCTCGTCATGCTCGGCGGCGCGCTCACCGTGGCTGCAATGGCGCTCTTCGGGTTCAACATGATACTCACAGTGCGGCTGCGTTCGCCGCTCGATACGCGATGAAGGGGGTCGTCGAATATCGCGGGTGCGAACTGCCGCAAGACCTGTACTACGATCTCGACTATATCTGGGTGAGGCCGGAGCCCGGCGACCACTACCGGATCGGGATTACCGACCCGTCTCAGACCATGGCCGGCCGCGTGCAGCACGTTGCGATCAGGGCAGTTGGCATCCGCCGGCCGCGCAAGAAGCCGGTCGCGACGCTCGAATCCGGGAAATGGGCCGGCGGAATTCCCGCGCCGTTCGACGGCGTGATCGTCGAGCGCAATCAGCGCGTGCTGGAGGATCCGAATCTGATCAACATTGCGCCGTACACGGACGCGTGGCTGGTCGTGATGCGGCCGGACGACCCGGCGCATGCGCTCGACCATCTTGCGACGGGCGGGGAAGCGATTGCCAGACTCAAGGCATGGATCGATCGCTACGACGTGCAATGCATGCGGTGCGCGGAATGAGGCGCGCGGAACGCGGATGAAAGTGGAGTTGCTGGTGTCCGAGTGGTGCCCGACCTGCCCGCAGGCGGAGCGGGTCTGGCGGCAGGTGGCGGATGAGCGCGCCATCGATTTCTCGGTCCTCGACATGGCGCAGCCGGAAGGCCGGGCGCTTGCCCATCGTTTGCGGCTGAAAACCATCCCGGCAATCGCGATCGACGGCACGCTGATCGCGGTGGGCGTGCAGAGCGTCGAGGAGGCGCGGCGCATGGTGGCCGCGGCGCCAGCGAAAGCGCGCGCGTCGCCGCGGCACGCCGGCATGCTCCTTTCGACCGACAATCGAGCCTTCATCGTGGCGGCGATGATCCATTTGATTCTGGCGGGGCTGTGGTTGCTGGCGGTGGGAGCGCTCCTCGCGGAGGGTGCGCTGCGGCTGGTCGGCGTGCACGTGTTTGGCGCCGGCTTCATGCTGTCACTGATCTACGGATTGGGTGCGCACATGCTGCCGCGCTTTACCGGTAATCCGATCCGCATGGGTGCGTTGCCGTGGGTGCAGTTGTCGGCGCTCCATGGCGGCCTGGCGGTTTTCGCTCTGGGCAGCTGGCTGCCCGAGGCGAGCGTCGGGCTCGCGGGCGGCGCGCTGGTATGGTCGTCGTTCCTCATTTTCGCCGGGCGCTTGTGGCCCGTGTTGTGGCCGCGCCCTGATCGAGGCGTGATACGCGATGCTTGACTACGGCACGCTCAAGCTTGCGCACGTCGCATGCGTGATCGGCAGTTATGCGCTGTTCCTGACGCGTGGCATTTGGATGTTGCAGGAATCCCCCCGGCTGCAGCAGCGCTGGGTGCGGGTCGTTCCGCACGTGGTCGATACCTTCCTGCTGGCGAGCGCAATCGCGATGGTGGTGATGAGCGGGCAGTACCCCTTCGTCGCCGGCTGGCTCACGGCCAAGGTGGTGGCGCTCATCGCCTACATTGGCCTCGGGATGCTCGCGCTGCGCCGCGCGCGCACGCGCGGCTCGCGGCTCGCGGCGTGGGTCGGCGCTCAGGCGGTGTTTATCTATATCGTCGCAGTCGCGCTGACCCGACAGGCGTTGCCGTTCGTGGCTTGACGCGGCGCCGCACGCGGCGGCTGGCCAGTGCTAACCTACAAGGCGTGCTGCGGGACACCCGCCGTCGCGCCGCGCGTGATGGCGCGCAGGCCGTGGTTCAACATGAGCGCGAGGGTGAACACCACTAACGCGCCGCCTTGATGCGCAGCCCCGAGTCCGACCGGCACGGCGAGCAGCAGCGTGCCGATCCCAAGCGCAATCTGCGCTGCGACTGCGATCAGGAGCAGATTGCAGATCGCATTCAGACGCCGCGGCAGCCCGGCCGCGCGCGCCTGGAACCACAGCCACGGCGCGAACAATGCCAACGCCCACGCGATCAGGCGGTGATTGAACTGCACGGTCGCCATGTTGTAGAAGAAATTGCGGTGCCACGGCTCGATCATGAAGAGTTCCGGCGGCACGATGTGGCCGTTCATGAGCGGGAAGGTGTTGTAGGCGAGCCCCGCGCGGATGCCGGCCACGAAGCCGCCCGATATCACCATCAGCGACACCAGCGCTGTGAATACCCATGCCATCCGCCGTATGCGCGCGAGCCGCGCGTCGACTCCGGGCAGGCGTTGCGGAGCGAGCAGCGTGAGCGCGGTCCATAACATCGCCGCGTAGATCAGAAAGGCCAGAACAAGATGGGCGGTCAGCCGGAACTGGCTCACGCGCGGGTCGTCGACGAGGCCGCTCGCCACCATGTACCAGCCCATCGCGCCCTGCAGCGCACCCAGCAGAAAGATGCCGGCAAGTTTCCACGCCAGCGTCCGATCGATGATGCGGCGCAGCAGAAAGTAGAGCAGCGGCACGAAGAACACGATGCCGATCAGACGGCCCAGCAGGCGATGGAAGTACTCCAGCCAGAAGATGCCCTTGAATCCGGCGAGCGTCATGCCGAGATTGACCTTCTGATACTCGGGCGTCTGCCGGTACTTCTCGAATAGTTCGCTCCAGTCGTGCTCGGTGAGCGGCGGTATCGCTCCCACCAACGGCTGCCACTCGACGATCGAGAGCCCGGAATGGGTGAGCCGCGTGACGCCCCCGAGTACCACCATCGCAAACACCAGCGCGCTGCAGGCAAGCAGCCAGCGCGCAACGTAAACCCGCGCGCGGACTCCGGGTAACGGACTGGTATCGATCGACATCGGGCAAACGTGGGGCAGGGCGTCGGGTGGAATTCTACGACGGGCCGGGCGTTGCCGCGTGGCTCCGCGTAAGCCGGTTGATCTGCATCAAGCTTTCAACTCCGGCTCCGGCGTATGGCGCGGCCCCCGTGGCCACATCGGAAAACCGACACGCTGGAATTCAAGGGGCCATTGGGCTCGTTCTTCCTGCGCGAGGACAGCGCGAAGCCCATCATCTTCGTGGCCGGTGCGACGGGATTCGCGCCGGTGAAGAGCATGGTGGAGCATGCTTTTCACGCCGGGATGAAGCGCAAGATGTATCTCTATTGGGGCGCGCGGCGGCTGCGCGATCTCTATCTCGCCGATCTGCCGCGGCAGTGGGCGCGCGAGCATGATAATTTCGTCTTTGTCCCGGTGCTGTCGGAACCCGCGCCGGAGGACCGCTGGGGCGGCCGCACCGGTCTGGTGCACCAGGCGATCC
>JACQGN010000257.1 GCA_016199545.1 Betaproteobacteria bacterium
AGTATCAATTCCTTCGGAGTGAAGGAGTGAAGGAGTGAATGAGTGAACCCCCCTCACCCTAACCCTCTCCCCCGAAAACGGGGGAGAGGGGATCTTTCACTCCTTCACTCATTCACTCCGAAGGAATTGATATGTATCAGACTCTGAAACTGATCCTGGCAACCGGCATCAAGACCGAGGCGCCGCCGCAGGCGGACGAAGCGCTGCGCGTCGCGCGCGAGCGGCTGAAAGCCGAGATCCTGGAGTATTTCGCCGGCGCGCTGACGATACGCCACGTCGATGCCGGCTCGTGCAACGGTTGCGAGCTCGAGATCAATTCGCTCAACAATCCTTACTACAACCTGGAGGGGCTCGGCATCAAGTTCGTCGCGAGTCCGCGCCACGCCGACCTGCTGCTCGTGACGGGCCCCGTGTCGCGCCACATGGAAGTCGCCCTGAAGCGCACCTACGATGCCACCCCGGAACCCAAGCTGGTGGTGGCGATCGGCGATTGCGGCTGCACCGGAGGCATTTTCGGGGAGAGTTATGCGAGTTGCGGGCGGGTGTCGAACGTGATTCCGGTGGATGTCGCAGTGCCCGGCTGTCCGCCCACGCCGGTCGCGATCATGCAGGGCATCCTCACCGCGATCAGTTTGAGCAAGACCTAAGCCGCCGCGGCTGAGCGACGCGGCCGCAGACGACCCGGTCCGGAGGCTACTTGGCGAGACCGATTTCGGCCATCATCGCCTTGGTCGTCTCGTACTCGCCCTGCAGGTATTGCGCGAAGTCGCGGCTGCGCAGGTGCTGCGGAGGAAGATTGTTCTTCTCCTGATAGGCCTTCCAGTCTTCGCTGTCGAAGACTCTTTCAAGGGCTTCGTCCCAGAATGCGACCTGCTGCGGCGTGAGGCCGGGGGCACCCGAGAGCCCCCGCCATGAGGCGACCGCATCGGTGTTGATGCCCTGCTCGCGCAAGGTCGGAATGCTTGCGCCGCCGCCGCCGCGCCGTTCCTTCGCGGCAATTCCCAGCACGCGGGCCTTGCCGGCCTGCGCCACGCCCATCACCGAAGCAAGGGATGAGACCATGACGTCGACGTGCCCGCCGGCGATCGCCGTGATCGATTCGCCGCTGGTTTTGAAGACGACTATCTTCAACCTTTTCGGATCAAGCCCGGCTGCCTTCACCGCGGCGGCAAGCGCGATGTGCGTCACGCCGCCGCGGGCCGGCATGCAGAAAGACAGCGAATTCGGGTCCGCCTTCAGGCGCGCCATCACATCGCGCATGTTCTTCAGCGGTGAATCGGCTCCGACCGTGAAGGCGTTGCTCTCCACGATCATCAGCGCGAGCGGCGTGAGATGCGTGTAGGGTTGTTTTGAGATGCCGTTCAGCTCGTTCGTGAAAATCGTGGGATTCGTCATCATGACGTAGTGCGGGTCGGCGGCGTGCTGGTCGAGGTAGACCACGGCGAGGTGCTGGTTGCCGCCCGCCTTGTTCAGCACGAGAACGGGCATCGTCACGAGCTTGCGGTCCTGAAGGATCTTCTGCACGAGGCGCACCATCCTGTCGTTGTTGCCTCCGGTCGAAGTCGGAACGATCAGCTCGACCGGCTTGTCCGGGCGCCAGACGGATTGACTCGCGGCAGTTCCGGGCAGAAGCGCCGCAACGGCCGCTGCGCATAATAAAGCGCGCATCGCGCGCGTGAACGTCTTGTTCTTCATGGCTCCCTCGCTATTTGACGGACCGGGCAGGAACTTGGCCGTCAGTATGCCGCCGCGCCTTGAAGGCCGCAAGGCGTGACCGACCGGCAACCGATTCGATCCCGGGGTGCTCGGCCCCGTTCAGTGCTTCAGCGTCTGCGCGAAGAATTCGCGGGTGCGGCGGATCGCGGCCTCGCGCGCCTGGGGATGCTCGCCGGCGGTGGCGCCAAGACGGTCGGGCTTGTTGAGATTGCGCACGTTCGGCCGGTAGCGCACGGGCAGGTTGATGCGGTCGAAACTGTGGTGGGCGCCCGGGTAGATGACGATGTCGGCCGGGGCGCCCTGGCCTTTTGCAATATCAATGAGCTGAGCGCAGGGCGCTGCGGGCGTCCAGTCATCGGCTCCCCCGGAGAGAATCAGAAGCGGCGCGTACGGCTGGTACGGCGTCTTCGCGCGTGACAGAGTCCTGCATCCCGGATAGAACGCGACTGCCGCGCGGAATGCCGGGTCGAGGCGGCTCGCCGGCCGCATGGCGTAAAGCGTCCCGGTGCCGCCGTTGGACCAGCCGAGGAGGCCGATCCTTCCCCGTCCAACATAGGGCTGGTCGTTGAGCCAGCGTCCTGCCGCATACGCATCCTCGACGCGCTCCCGGCTCTCCAGGATCGGCCGTTTCTGCAACTCGCAGATCGTGCGGTAGCCGCGCGGGTTGAAGCCGTCGACCAGCAAGGCGACGTAGCCATCGAGCGCAAGCAGCTCGGCCCAGTGCCGGTACGAGGCCGTGATGTAACCGGAAGGGGTGTACATGCCACTGCAACCGTGCATCAGCACGATCGCGGGGAACGGCCCCTTGCCCGGCGGCCGGAACTGCAGCGCGCTCAGTTGAACCGCTTCGCCGCCGAACTCCTTGAGCGCGGGAAATTCGACCCATTCGAGGTCGTAACTGGCTGCGGCCGGCACCGGCAGTTCAAGGAGCACGGCGAGGAGAACAGCCCAAAGCCATCGGCGCATCGGCACGGCCTCAGTTCACGCGGTGCTTCCGCACCAACTTTGCGTCGAGCTTGATGCCGAAGCCGGACCGTTTGGACACCGCGATCATTCCATCCCTGGCCTCGGGCCGGTTGACCCACACCGTCTGCCAGATCGGGTCGCGTTCGGGGTGCGCAAAGCATTCGGCATAGGTGCCGTGCGGAATGCCGGCGAGCAGATGCTGCGAGATCTGGCTTTCCTCGTGGTGTGCCATCCGCACGCCGGACGCGGCGCACATGGAAGCCGCACGCCTCCAGTCGGTAACACCCCCGCCTTCGGACACATCGTAGTTCACGAAATCGACCGCTCCCGCGTCGAGCAGCCGGCGCACGCCCTGGCTGGTGATTTCGCTCTGACCGGCGGTGACCGGGATGCGGATCGCATTGCGCACGCGCGCCATCATGGCTGCGTCGTCGTACCAGTGGCACGGCTCCTCGAACCATGCGATGTTCAGGTGCTCGATCAGCCGACCGAACCGAATCGCGTCCTGCGCCGTCCAGCCCCGGTTGGCATCTACGCAGAGCATGAAGTCATCGCCCGCCGCCTTGCGCGCGACCGCGACCCGCTTCGCGTCCTCCTCGGGCGTGAGCCCGCCGACCTTGAATTTGCAACCCGCCATGCCCGCTTTCCGGTACGACTCGATTTCCGTGCCGAAGTCGGCGAGCTTCTTGCCGGGCATGTAATAGCCGCCGATGGAGAGGATCGGCAGGCGATCGCGATAGCCGCCAAGCAGTTCGCGCACGCTTTTCCCCAATGCCTTGCCGGTCAGGTCCCACACGGCGCAGTCCATGCAGGAAATGGCTTCGAGCAGCGTCTTGCGGTCGCGGTTGGCGATGGTGAGCGCGAACATCTTCTCCCACATGCGCTCGTGCTCGAAGATGCTCATCCCCCTCACCAGCGGCAACAGCTCGTCCCGAATGATGCGCACGATCTCAAGCCCGTGCTCGCGGTTGTCGCCGTTGAAGACTTCGCTCGCGAGACCGTCCTTCGTGCGCAGGCGCGTGATGACGGTGCTGCGCTTCAGCACCGTATAGGTGCTGCCGCCGAAGTTCTGCGTGAGCGGTATGTCGATGGCGATGACTTCAACGCTTTGGATGCGCATGTCTTGATCTCCTAAAAATTGAACCGTCAAAGCGCCAGGAACGTACTGCGCGCTCGCCACACCACGGGCTTGAGTTTCAGACGCGACACAAAGTGCACTTCGAAACCGCCCCCGTTCAGCCCTTAACGACGGCACTTTTTCCCTCCAAACTAGTCGAGCTGCCGGATTTCTGATCATGACTGCGGCGCTTGCAGCATGGAGTGTTTCGTGGCAACTTACTTTCCCCGGCTTCTGTTCGGGCTAACGATTATCGATTACGGAGGACAAGGATGAAGCCCCTCTTGGTAATTTTGGCTGGAGCAATCGCTCCCGGCGCTACCGAAGAGCAAAGGACACTTTGCGTAACCGATCGCGGATTCTATTTTGACACGTCCTGCCAAAGGGGGGAGGAGACAAACAGGGCAATTCTACGAATTCGTCCAAGCACGGGACCGAAATTCCCACGTGCGTCCAAGGCATCCCAGGACGTCAAGCCGCCGCCGGCGCCGGGTCAGGACAGAAAAGTGATCGTTCCAGACGCCATTCGGAACGAAATTCAGAAGATTCCGCCATTGAACGGGGTGTACGACATCGCTCATACCTCGGATACAGACGGCCGCCGTGCAACGGTGGAAGGCAAAGCTTGCCTAAGAAATGCCCCTATCCGCGACTTCTATCCTGGTGCTTTTGAACTGATGAACCTGGCACGTGGTTCCTATTCCGTTCCTGGCATATGCAATGTCGATAATTGGACCTCTTCGCCCGGGCGCATTAGTTATCGCTTCTCATGCACTCAGAATGGCCAGACTGCTTCGACCGCCATTTCGATTTCTGCGACGCCAACACAAATTCGTGCGGAGACGAAGGCTGTTACTGCCGTGCCCTCTGATTACATACGTGGTAACAGTGATCTGATAATCAGGAAAGTTGGCACATGCAAGTAGCCGTACCGTGTCACAGTTGGTAAGGAGAATATCCTCTGTCGCTCTACTCCCGGCGTCTTCGCGGCTCGTCACTTGATCCGCATGCCGGGTTCGGCACCAGAATCGGGCGACAGCAGGAACAGTCCCGGCCCGTCGCCCGAGGCGGCGAGCACCATGCCCTCGGAGACGCCGAACTTCATCTTGCGTGGCGCGAGGTTGGCGACTACCACCGTCAAGCGGCCTTTGAGGGCTTCGGGATCGTACGCCGACTTGATGCCCGCAAAGACCTGTCGCGTGCCCAGCGCGCCGACATCCAGCGTGAGCTTCAGGAGCTTCTCCGCGCCTTCGACGTGCTCGGCATTGACGATCTTCGCGACGCGCAGATCAACCCTTGCAAAGTCATCGATTGAGATCGGCACATCCTGAGACGCCGGTTTCCCCTCTCCCCCCGGGAGAGGGGTTAGGGGTGAGGGAGAGACGGGTGAGGGAGATTTTTCCATGAGGGCATTCCAGATGGTTTCCAGCACCGACTCCGTTTTCTGAAGAACGTCGTTGTTCCAGAAGCGCAGCACGGCGACTCCGGCCTTGCTCAGTTCAGCCGTCCGACCGTCGTCTCGCTGGGCCTGCTCCTGATGTTGCCCGCCGTCCAATTCAACGGCGAGCTTCAGGTCGTGGTTGTAGAAGTCGAGGATGTATTTCCTGTCTTCCACTTCTACGGGGTGCTGCCTGCGGAACTTGGCGCCCGCAAGGCGCCGGTCACGCAGCAGCGTCCAGATCAACTGCTCGGCGTCGGTTTGTTCCTGGCGAAGTTTGCGGGCATACGCCAGCAGCTCGTCCGGAACTGGAGGGTTCTTCTCGCGTTTTCCCTCACCCCCAGCCCCTCTCCCGGAGGGCGAGGGGAGGCTGGTCTTCGAGATGGTGTGCTGCTGATGCTCCGCATGCCGCTGCTGCGAATGCGGCGGCGGCACGGGTTGCAGGCTTTCCTTGTTGG
>JACQGN010000260.1 GCA_016199545.1 Betaproteobacteria bacterium
CAGCCACAGCACTACTAGAGCCTGTTATGGACTTGTACTTTGAGCGGAGATATGGCACATAGTGGGGATGAAAAATCCCGCCCAATCCCCCAAGCCCTACCCCAGCGATGTAAGTGATGAAGAATGGTCATTCGTTGTTCCGTATTTAACGCTGATTCGCCTGGACAGCGAGCAGCGCGAACACGACTTGCGTGCCGTGTTCAACGCGCTGCGCTGGCTGGTGCGCAGCGGCGCGTCTTGGCGCATGATGCCGCACGATTTTCCGCCTTGGCCAGCGGTGTATCAGCAGATGCAACGCTGGCTGCGAGCGTGTGTCTTCGAGGCCATGGTGCACGATCTGCGGGTGTTGCTGCGCGAGTATGCGGGACGCGAGGGGCAGCCCAGCGCGGTGGTGCTGGACAGCCGCACGCTGCAATCGACGCCGGAATCGGGGGCGCGCGCAGGATACGACGGGGCCAAGCGGCGCAAAGGCTCCAAGGTGCACGCGGCAGTGGACACTTTGGGGCATCTGTTGGCCTTGCATGTCACCCCGGCCGATGAGCAAGACCGCGCGCAGGTGGAAGAGCTGGCGCAAGCGGTACAGAAGCTTACCGATCAGAGCGTACAACTGGCGTATGTGGATCAAGGCTACACGGGAGACAATGCAAAACAAGCAGCCCAGGCGCAGGGTATCGAGCTGGAGGTGGTCAAGCACACCGAGGCCAAGCGCGGATTCATACTGTTGCCGCGCCGCTGGGTGGTGGAACGAAGCTTTGCATGGGCTGCGCGATTCCGCCGTCTGGCGCGTGACTACGAGCGCCTGGCCCAAACGCTTGCCGGCTTCCATTACCTCGCCTTCGCTTGCCTTATGCTTCACCGCATCATCCCGCTCACCGCAAGTCCATAACAGGCTCTAGCAGCCTGTCGGACTTGAGGTGCCGACAGGCCGCTAAATCCAAAACCGCCCGCGGACGTGCAACAAGGCGGGGTGAAAAGAGCTGTTTTGACCAACAACAGACCACAAGCGGGGCTGAATTCCTGCGTTCTAGTGCCGTTCGTCCGCGGGCGGTTTTGCGTAAGGAGTGTGTCGGGACAAAGCCCGACACACTCCTAGCGCGTTCTATTCGGCCCGTATTCCCGCGGTCTCCACGACCTTCTTCCACTTCGCGATCGCCGCATTGAGAATGCCGACGATGCTGCGCGGAGTTTTCGCCGGTCCGGCGAACGCTCCAAACGTCGCCGACTCGAACCCTCGCACGCCGGATTCGTGGATGGTGGGTACATCCGGCGCCGCGGCGCTTCGTTTCGCGCTCGTAATGCCGAGCGCCCGTATCCGGCCCGCCCTTACGTGAGTCAGCAAAGAGGGAGCGGAGCCGAACATCACGTCGATGCGTCCGCCCATCATGTCCGGCACGGTGGTGGAGCTGCCCTTGTACGGCACGTGCAGCATATCGATGCCGGTCTGCATTCTGAAGAGCTCCATCGTCAGGTGCAGACCGCCGCCAATGCCGGTGGAGGCATAAACCACCTTGCCTGGGCTCGCTTTGGAGAGCGCGATGAGTTCCTTGACGCTCTTTGCCGCCAGCGAGTTGTTGACCACGAGCAGGTACGGCGCGATACCGAGCATGCCCATCACCTGGAAATCACGTTCCACGTCGAAAGAAACGTTCTTCTGCAGCAGGTGGTTGGCGGAAACGGACGTGTTCAGGACCAGCAGCGTGTGGCCGTCCGGTGTGGCGCGAGCTACCAGCTCCGCGGCGATATTGCCCGAAGCGCCGGGGCGATTGTCCACAACGAATTGCCGGCCGAATGCCTCGGTGAGACTGCGTGCGTAAATCCGTCCCATCACATCGGCGCTCGACCCGGGCGGGTAGGGCGCGATCACGCGCACCGGCCGTGCGGGATAAGACTCCGCACCCACTGCAACGGGAACGACGAGCATCGCGGTGAGCACGAATATTGCGTGGCCGATTGTGTGCATATTGCGACTCGCTTCATTCCTCACTTGGCGCGCAGGCCGGCGAGCCTGACCACTTCGTTAAAGGTCTCGATGTCGGCACGCAGGATCTTGTCGAGCTCCTGCGGCGTGGTCGGCGCCAGAAAATAGTCGAAGTTCTTGAGGCGTTCCTTGACATCGGGCAGCTCGAAAATGCGCCGCACCTCGTTACTGATCTGGTTCAGGATGGGACGCGGCGTCCCGGCCGGCGCCAGCATGACGTGCGATCCATCCCGCTTGTAGCCCGGCAGGAGCTCCGCAATTGTCGGTACGTCCGGCAGGAGTGCTGAGCGCGCCGGTGCGATCACTCCCAGCGGAACCAATTTCCCGTCCTGGATGTACTGCATCACGGTAATCAGGCCGGTGATGACATAGTGGACCCGCCCGGCCACGACCTCGAGCGCGGCGTCCGCCGATCCCTTGAACGCGACATGCACCGGCTTGAGGCCCGCAGCCAGCCGAAACCGCTCAGCGTTGATGTGCGTCGAACTGCCGTGGCCGCCGGAGCTGAAGAAGATTTTGCCCGGCCTCGCCCGGGCATACTCGATGAAGTCCTTCAACGTCTTGACACCGAGCGTCGGGTTCACGACCAGCGCATTCATGGAAACGCCGAGCTGGGTGACGCCGGCGAAGTCCTTGAGTGGGTCGTAGGCAAGGTTGGTGTGCAGCGCCGCGCTGACCACGAAGCCGGGGGAACTCACCAGGAGCGTGTGGCCATCGGGCGGCGTGCCGGAACGTGGAGCAGGGGCCCCTTTCAAGGGGATGCGACCGTGGAGGCACGTGTGGTGATCGCAGTTCATGGCACGCTCTGGATCGCTCCCGGGTCGCATCCACGCGCCAAGGCGCGCGGGACCTGCTCCGCCATCCGCGATCCCCTTTGCGACGATGGCAGCGCCGATCGTGCCGCCCGCTCCGGTGCGGTTTTCGATCACCACCGACTGCCCCCAGTTATCGCTCATCTTCGTTGCGATAATGCGCGCCAGCGTATCGGTGCCGCCACCCGGCGAGAACGGCACGACGAGCCGGATCGGTTTGGTCGGAAATTTCTGCTGTGCCGGTGCTACGCCCGGCATGGCGGCGAGGGCGGCGGCAATAAGCATCGAGAAAATGCGTAGGGGCTGGTTCACGTTTGTCCTTTCATGCGCTCCTTCCCCCTTGATGGGGGAAGGTTGGGATGGGGGTGATAGTATGATAAAGATCGGCTGCTGCGGCCGAACGTTCAGGTCTGGAAGTTCACGGCGTAGTAGCAGATCGACCCGGTCTTCGACGTGTCCTTCCACTGGTGCGGCGTCCTCGCGGGGATGGTGATGACATCGCCCTTGCTCAGGTGATGCACCGTTCCGCCTTCGATGCCCGAGCCGCGCGTCTGCCCGGGAGAGATCACCTTGGGATCGGTCATCGTGCCACCGGTGATGAACTCCGCCTCGCCGTCAACGATGATGAAGACGTGGTTGGTCATGTCGTGCATCTCGGAGCCGCGCTGCCGGCCGCGGTTGGCGATGACGATCAGGGCGTCGTCTTCGATGATGCGCCCGCCCTCGACGAAAGCGGCTGTGGTCTTGTCGTGGCTGACGTAGTGGACACGGTTCGGAAAGCCGGCAAGCGCCATGATGAATTTCTCCCTGACGTTGAGTGATGAACTCAGTATCATACGCTTCTATTCCACGTCACTTGAGAGGCTCACACCATGGCTTCGCCCAAACTCAACTGGAACGTCGCGCTGGCCGGGGAGTGCATGGCTGCGCGTCCGTTCGCCGTCTATGACGACCCGGCGTCGATGGAGGCGATCGAGATGCTGCGCGCCGCCGATCTCACCTACGCGCACCTCGAAATGAACTTCGCCCACTACAGCGAGCTGGAGTACCCGGCGCGCGGCGACTGGACCGGCAGCTTCATGATGGCCGATCCCGCGATCGCCCGCGAGCTGAAGGAGGCGGGCATCGACATGATGTCGCTCGCGCACAACCACGCCATGGATTTCGGCGAAGCGGGGGTGCTCGCGACCCGCAGGCATTGCATGGCCGCCGACCTGGCGGTGGCGGGCACCGGGATCGACCTGGAGGAAGCGCGCGAGCCGGGCTATCTCGAAACCCGGCATGGCCGCGTCGCGCTCGTCTCGGCGACCTCTGGCAACAAGTCGAACGAGTGGGCGAGCCTCGGGAAGGGGGGCGTGCGCGGGCGGCCGGGCATCAATCCGCTGCGCGTCAACTTCAAATACGTGCTGGAGCGCGAGGCGGCCGAGCAGATGAGGGCAATCGCGCGCCAGCTCGACGTGCTGCGCGAGGCCGACGGCAGCGCGGCGGGCCTCGGCATGAAGGCGGGCGAGTTCAGCTTCCAGATGCCCGGCGAGCAGTCCACCCGAGGCTCGAACGTGTTCGTCGCCGGCGACAAATTCGAGGTCCAGAGCACGTGCCACAAGCGCGACCTGGAAGGGAATTTGCGCTCGATCGACCAGGCGCACCGGTGGGCTGATTTCGTCATCGTCGCCCACCATTTCAACGTCGCCGACGGCAAGCGCCGCGAGAAAGTGCCGATGTTCGTGCGCGAGTTCGCTCACGCCGCGATCGACGCGGGCGCCGACATCTACGTCGGCCACGGCTGGCACTGGACGCTCGGCATCGAGATCTACAAGGGCAAGCCGATCATCTACGGCACCGGCAATTTCTTCGCGCAGTCCGAGTACGTCCGCCGCGTGCCCTACGACAGCTACGAGAGCTGGGGCCACGACATGGACCGGCTGCCGACGCTCCATCCCTCGGATCACCCGCTCCACCCCGGCATGGACAAGCACGACGAGAACTGGTGGTCAGGCGCCCTGATGAGGCTCGAGATGAAGGACGGCAGGTTCACGCAGATGAAGCTCCATCCGGTCGAAATGGGGCGGCTCGCGCGCGAGGGGACGATCACCCGCCGCACCGGCCAGGGCGAGCATGCGCTGACCGAAGGCCGGCCGCTGATCGCGCACGGCGAAACCGCCGAGCGTGCCCTCGGCAGGATCAAGCGCCTGTCGAAGAATTACGGGACCGAGATGACGGTGGATAATGAGATGGGCGTTATCCGGTTTTGAGGTGTAGGAGCACACTTCGACCAGAAGCGGAGAAACTGCTGCATATTGCCTTAGCATACATGAGTTGCGCTACGGTTGATCACACCGTCATCCGCCGGTAGGATGGTTCCAATGCAAATTTGGGGCAGGATCGAGTGAAGTCGACAGCACTGTCGGAGTTGCTCCCACAGTGGACGAAGTTCGTGGTCACCGACCTCTCAGGCCGTGACCCCTTGGGGCTCGCGCGAGTGGCTGCGAGCATCACCGATTACCTTATGCCGGGCATCGTGGTCGCGACGGATCGCGCCCGCTACTACGCCCTTTATTCGTGGATTCTCTGGAACATCCGAGCAACCGAGACGCCCACAACCGATTCGGCGTTCGCGGAGGCATTTCAGCGACGTGAATCAGCGTTCGCTATCGCGACCCTTCTTCAAGATCCCGATGCGTCGCCCGTGGGGAAGCGCGCCGTCGCGAGGGAACTCGAGAGGGCCGACACCGACATTCGAACGGGTTTCAGAATACTCCCCTCGAACGATCTCGGTGGCTTCGGCCAGTACTACTCTGGGTCGCTCTACAACCTCGGCCTGACACACCATCCAGCGGAAGAATTCGACCAAGTTACAGCGGACCGAGGCACGAGACTTGCAGAGGCGATTGAGAAAACGATCTGGTCGACACAATGGTCGACCAAGCGCGCCTTTCGGAAACGAAGGATCAGTCTCAAGACCTTACAGGCATCGGCCGTCCGCTTGAGCCTCGATGCGATTCATAAGTCGTTCGCACAACACGAGCGGGTTGTGCTCACCGACATATTTTTTGGTTTCGATGCCAGAGAAAGTGGCGTCACGTCGCTGCGCCGACAGTCACTTGCTCGCCTCTTGGATCTCGTGCGCGCGTACGCCAGGTACTCGATTCCGCTCGGGGCAACGGATGGCGCAACACTCGACGATCAGCTGTTACTTGGACCCGCGTACTTTGGAACGCTGGTTGATGCCGACGGCGACGCCGCTGCGTCGTACGTGCCTCCGCAGTTCCTCATCTCGTGCAGCAATCTTTGGCGCCAGTTCTGCCTCCACGAAATCGTCAGTTGGACCCTCGACTCGATCCTCAGCGCAGTGCTCTCGTTGCTCGGTGAAGCTCCCGGTAGGGGACTCCCGATCGATAAGGTGGTTGAGAGTCTGACTGGCAAGGAACTCGTTCGGGCGATCGAGGCGCACACGAATCTCAAGGTTCCGACGACCGAGGCCCTGCTCGCTAGAGTCGGGGTGCAGGAGATTCCCCCCGTAGAGTCTTGCCAAAAAGCGCGGCTAAGGTTCTCGCTCAAAGCCAAGCTGAACGAGGACATCCTGATGCGCTCGGCCGCCACGAAGCCGGTGGAACTTGTCGCTCGCGCACTGCCTTGCCTCGCGCTTCTTTACGCAAAATGGCGTGACGGCTCGGACGACCCTGCATGGATCGCAATTCGCGCGATGGCAGGCCCAGAACTCGCCGCAACAACGGTCCTCCCACGCCTCGATTCGTGGCTTGTGACAAACCAGGCTTGGTCGACGGCAATTCGAATTCTGGTCGAACTCGTGGTCGCCCAGCACGATCGCATAATGTACGAGAAAGGACGCCTTGAAGCCTGCTGGGTCCACCGTGACGGCGATCGTCTCGTTTTCGATCAGGACTATCCGGCTGGCTACCCTGCCCACAATTCTCGCCAGCGGGCAGCCATGGGGATCCTGGTCGACCTCGGGCTGGTGCAGGGGAACAAGGACGGTCGGTACGCCCCGACGAAGGACGGCGACCGAGTTTTCGTTCGTGCGAAGGAGTTGGGGCGATGACTGCCCAATTCGACTTGCACGAAACTCTTCGTCGGTATTCGTACGATCACGCATTTTTCTGCACATTCAGCTTCGAGCCGGACTTCTTTGAGGACTACTGCCTGGAGCAGTTCGATTCATTAGAGACGAACAACGGAATCACAGTGATTATGGATGGACGCGAGCTGGATCGCCTTGTTTCAGGCCCGCAGTCCCGCTGGCCCCGAAAAGCCAATATCCGGTACCTACTCCACGCCGTTCGACCCAAGGGTCGATTCCATCCCAAGATCTTCCTTCTCACATCCCAAACGCGTGGCCTACTCGTCGTGGGGAGTGCAAATCTCACACGGCCTGGGCTTACTCGCAACGCGGAGCTAGCACGCTCCTTTTCATTTGAGATCAATAGGCGCGAGCTCGCGTTACCTCTGTTTCAGTCCGCCAGAAAGTTCCTCGGTAACGTTGCGAGTCGGTGGCCATCGAGTGAGCTTGCGAGGCGACTCGAAGACCTTGATGCGGACACCCTCTGGCTCAGCGCCGTACCAACGAAACCAGTGCCGGTCAAGCTGCACCACAACCTTACGACGCCTCTGCTGCCCCAGATTATTCAGGGGATTGAACGCCCCGTTCATGAGGTCGCCATCGTTTCGCCTTTCTTCGATGACGAACCTAAGTTGCTCGATTGGCTGCAGACGAATGTCAATCCGAAGGCAGTGACCATCTATACGCGAAACGGCGCGCCGAGCCTTACGGCTGCTTGGTGCAAGCCTCCGGCACTGAACTCGAAGACTTATCGCTTACTCTTTTCCCGGTGGGGAGAGGAAGGACGGGCGCGACAAATACATGCAAAGGCCATTGGGATCTGCCATGGGAAGTCGACGAGGCTCGTGTTCGGAAGCGCCAACTTCACGCGTGCAGCGCTGCTCGCGACACCGGACGACGGAAACATCGAAGTTGTGCTTGCGCTGGACGATGTTCCTCGCAAGAGCGTTGAACTTCATAAACTTTTCGACCCGAGCGGCCTTGCCAATTCGGAGACGCTAACTCCGTTCGAGCAACCTCCTGACGAACTTGAGGCGAGCTATCCGCTGCGAGTCATTGAAGCGAGTCTCGATGATTCAACCTTGAGGTGCGTCCTAGGTTCGAGACACGATGGCCGACTTGAAGCGGTGATGCTCTTTCGCGATGGGAACTCGCTTGCCGTCGCGCTCG
The DNA here is from genome assembly GCA_016199545.1 of Betaproteobacteria bacterium. Taxonomy (GTDB): domain Bacteria; phylum Pseudomonadota; class Gammaproteobacteria; order Burkholderiales; family SG8-41; genus DSOT01. The sequence continues at coordinate 8,039 of JACQGN010000260.1, forward strand.
ACGGCTCGGACATCGACCGCCGCGCTGAACTCGATGAGGCATGTGTTAGGCGAGCAGACAGAAGCACTACGGTCGTATTCCTCCGCGGCCCTCACGGGCTCGAAACCAACCGCGTTCTGCTCGTCAACCTTAAAGACATCTCGACTGGTGAATCTCTCCGGAAGGAGCGCAGGGTGCGAGATGCCCAACGTAGCGCGAATCAATTCGCTGCAGCCTTGCTTGAGCTGCTGCGGCTAAGGGACACGGACCCGCTCCAATCGTTCCTGACCTACTGCGACATCCCGTTAGCGGGCATCGCCCGTCTTCGCGGTGTCGTGCGCGAGCCGCTAACGCTGCATCAGGTGAAAACCGAGCTCCGCCGCTTAGAGGCCCGGAACCTTCGCGAGTACAATAATTTGCACGAGGCGGTTATCGGCTTCTGCGAGAGGCACACTGCTCGCCTCGGGCGCCACGCGCGCGACCCCTCTATCGATGCGATTCCGGGGTGCATGCACATCGTGAGGTCAGTCACCGGCGTGCTCGCGACACAGATCGAGCGATTGTTAACAGGACTGGCTCACGTTGACTCTCTAAGCATCAACGAGTGGTTTGAATGCCGGAGTAAGCTCGATCAGTTGCTGAGGCAGTGGCTCGCGTTACTGCGCGTCGTTCACACGAAGTGGCTCGTGGCGCTCCAACAAGTCTACGATCACCATGACATCAAGGAGGCGGTCCTCCCAGATCTTGAGCCGCTCAAGGAATTCGCCAGGCTCTTCACTGATGTGCGTGGCCGCGTCCTCGAACAGATGAAGCGATTTCGCGTTCAAATTCCCGATGGGCGGCACGTCCAGCCGCCCATCGGGCCGGAAAACATGCTCCAGTCGCCTCTATGGAAGCGCTGGAGTGATGAGGTCAGAACTCACCAATCGGCCCTTGAAGCCCTTGCTTCTTGATCTTCGCGAACTTTGCGAACTTTGGGGTCGGAGTACCATTTCCGGATAAGCGGACTTCGACCCAGCCGTTTGCTCAATAGGTGCTTACGTCGGTCTGCCTCGCTTCGTCGGAATTGCTGCACGCTTCAACGCCCACTTTATCTCGCTCTTGATCAGGCCGCTTTCTTGATCGTCAGCCGCACGTTGAGGCCGGCCTTGCTGGCAAGATTGACCAGCGCGTCGAGGCTGAAGCGCTCGATCCTGTGACGGGCGAGATCGCTCAGGCGCGGCTGCGTGATCCCGAGCTTCCGTGCCGCCTCGGTCTGTGAAAGACCGCTCTTGCGAAGGTAACGCTGGATGGCAATCATCACGTGATTCGTCACGCCACCAGCTTCATTCTCCTGCGTGCCTCTTCCAGATCGTAGTCGGCCTGCAGTCCCATCCAGAACTGCTCCGAGGTCCCGAAATGCCTTGCCAGCCGGATGGCGGTGTCCGCCGTGATGCCACGCTTGCCAAGGACGATCTCGTTGATGCGGCGCGGCGGCACGCCGATCGCGCGCCCGAGGGCATTCTGGCTGAGATTCATCGGCGTGAGAAACTCCTCCAGCAGCACCTCGCCGGGATGGATGTTACGCAGTCGCTTCATGACAGCTCCTCAATGGTAATCAACGATCTCGACATCGCTTGCCTGGCCGTTCGCGAAGCGGAAACAGATTCGCCACTGGTCGTTGATACGAATGCTGTATCGCCCCGCCCGGTCGCCCTTCAGGGCTTCGAGCCGGTTCGCCGGCGGCACCCGTAAGTCTCCCAGCGCGCGAGCGTTGTTCAGCATCCTCAGCTTGCGGCGGGCGACTTCCTGAATCTCGCGTGGCAGCCGTCGCGAGAACTCGCCGTGCCAGATGCGCTCGGCCTCACGGTCCCTGAAGCTGGAGATCACGGCATATTATAACGCGACACGTTATATAACGGAAGCCGCTACAGCGGAGGGCTCGGTGAATGTCGTGGCCAAACCGCCCGGGTCGCTTGTATTCACCGTGAAAGTACCTTCCTCCGGGCGTATCAACTCCTGCCCGCCGCCGTGCATTAGGACTGGAGCAAACTGCTGAGCCTGCTGGTGGGCTGAACGTGTCAGGTGAAATAAAGCCTGAGCGCCGTTTCCCCGCTGATGATGCGTCGCATGCTTGCATCCGGCACCCATTGCCTGAAACTGGCAATGGCATCCTCGTAGCGCATCGAATCCTCGAACCCGGCGAACGGCCAGTCGCTGCCCCACAGCAGCCGCTCGGGTCCCGCGTGGGCGAGTAGCGCTCGCGCGCAGTCCTGCGCGACTTGCGGCGACTCGAGCCGGTAGCCCGCGGAAAGCTTTACCCACGTGCGGCCATTGTCCACCGCCCGCATCACGGCCTGAAATTCTTCGCATGCCGTGCCCTTGCCACGCGTCGGGTGGCCGAAATGGTCGATCACGAGCTTGACGCCGGTGGCTTGCAGCGTGGCGATGGGGCCGGCGAGCAGCGCGGCTTCCTGGTTGATGTGCACGTGCCAATCGAGATCCCGCACGCGCCGGAAGAATTTCCGGTACTCCGGGGTCGTGATGTCGGGCAGCTCCTTTACGTGACGCCACTGGAAACGCACGCCCGCCGCGCCGTCCTCCTTCATCATGCGCATCACGTACGGGTCGATCGTGGGCTTGACGATGACCGTGGTGCGCAGACGCCTGTGCGTGCGCGTGGCTTCGAGCGAATACTCGTTGTAGTCATCGAAGAGGCTTGCCGCCGAGAGCACGGCATGCTTCACCCCGTGCCGGTCGAGGGTGGCGATATACTGGTCGATGGTCGCGTCCGCCGGGGGCTTGTGCCAGGCCGTCGCGGATAGCGGCATGTCGGTCGTGTAGACGTGCGCGTGGCTGTCAACCAGCGGCGCATCGTGCGCGGCATCCTGTGTCATGGCACTGACGATAACGGAGTGTCATGAACTCATCAACCCCAGAATTTGCGGATACGCTGCGCATCTACGGCAATCTTTCCCTTCTGGAAATGGCTCCGGTGCTGCTCGCCGCGGGAGAGATCTACCTGGGGAAGTCCACGGTCGCGCATGGCAGCGTGATGGCACTGTGGGGCAAGTCGAGCGATCTCGCGAGCCTCGACTCTGCCGGGCAAGCCGACATCGCGACGAATTCCGAAACACAGGCATTGCGCGCCTCGGTCGCCCATCCGGACCTGCGCTTCATCTTCACCGTCGCTGAATGCCCGTACCGCATCCTTGCTCGCCGCTCGGCGGGCATCGGCCGGCTCGCCGACCTGCGCGGCAAGCGGGTGGGGACCCAGCTCGAATCATCGGCGGCGTATTTTCTGGACAGCATGCTGCACACCGCCGGCCTCACGGCGGATGACGTCATCAGCGTGCCTTTCATGGCGAAGACCGAGGCGCCGCTTACCCTCATTCCGGAGGCGATCAAGAGCGGCAAGCTCGATGCGGTGGCGCTCTGGGAGCCGCAGGTGCAGAGGGCGAGGCTCGCCATCGGGAACGATGCCATCGAGTTCCGCGATCCGGCGGTCTATACCGAGAAGTTCAATCTCTGCACCACGCAGGCCAATCTCGAGCATCCCCCGCTGCGAAGCCGCATCGTCGCTTTCGTGCGGGCGCTGATCGCGGCCGCGCAGCGCCTGAAGCATGAACCCGAGGTCGGCTGGCGACTGGTCGCGCAGGCGGCGGGGCTGGATATCGGGACTGTCAGCAGCGCGTGGCCCTACCTCAGCTACCCGGGCACACTGGCGACCGACCTGCTCGATATTTTCGAGAAGCAGGAGGTATGGATAGCCAAAGTCCAGGGCCGCGCGCCGCGCAGCCGCGATGCGCTGGCGGGACTCATAGACGACAGCGTATTGCGGGAAGCGCTCGCAATTTAGAGCGTAACAATATGAACCGCTTCCCTCATCCCGCGCTCCGGCATCGGTCTCCCGTAGGGTGGTGCGGGACGGGTGCAAGCCGCCGCAAGGTACGATGCCGATTCCGGGGCTTATGCCGCCGCGCCCGCACCAAGCTGCGCTCACCGTGTCGCGGCGGCCTTCTCCCGGGGGGAGAAGGGCTTGAACGCAGCTCCAGCCTGAGGAGGGGTGTCACGAAGTGACGGGGTGGTGGGAGCTTTACTGCGCCTTGAGATTTAGCGCCCGGATGACCTTGCCCCAGCGCTTCATCTCGGATTCGATCAGGCGTCCGAAATCTTCCGGCGTGGAGAGAGCAATCTCCACACTCATGCCGCGCATCGCATCGACAACGGCCGTCAGGCGCATCGTCTTGTGCACTTCGGCATTGAGCGTATCGATGATGGCGCGCGGCGTGCGCGCAGGCGCAAGGAGCCCGAGCACGGCATCCGCCCGATAACCGGGCACACCGGCTTCGGCAATCGTGGGTATCTCCGGCGCAGACGCCGAGCGCCTGGCGCTGGCGATGCCCAGTACGCGCAGCCGCCCGCTCTGGATGTGAGGCTTCACCGTCAGGGCATTGCCGAATACCGCTGCGCTTTCGCCGGACAGCACCGCCACGAGCGCCGGACCCGCGCCCTTGTACGGGATCTCGCGAAGTTTCACTCCCGCCATCTGGTTGAACAACTCGGCGGCGAGATGCGCCGAACTGCCGCTGCCTCCCGAGCCATAGGTGATGTCATCCGGCCGCGCCTTCGCCAGCGCAATCAGTTCTTTCACGCTGCGCACCGGCAGCGATGGATGGACCACCAGGAGATACGGTGAGGTTGCGGCCAGCGACACGGGCGCGAAATCGCGCAGGGTGTCATAAGGCAGCTTTCGATACAGGCTCGGGTTGATGGAGTGCGGGCTGGACACGAACAGCAGCGTATAGCCGTCCGCCGGGGCGCGCGCGACGACTTCGGTGCCGATGATGCCGTTGGCGCCGGCGCGGTTGTCGACGAGCACCTGCCGATTCATCGATTCGGTCATGCCCGCGGCGAGGCGCCTTGCAATGACGTCGGTGCCGCCGCCCGGCGCGAACGGCACCACCACACGCACAGGCTTGACCGGGTAGGTCTGCGCCTGGCCGGCACCGGCGGCGACCCACGCGAGGGTCGCGACGGCCACGCTTTGCCCAAGCCATGTGCAGGTCTTCATCGACGTCATTCCGCAGGAAGGTCGCGCATATCTTACCAGTGGACGATATGCCACCGTACCAAGCGTTCCCACGATTTGAAGGAGCCGGGTTGAAAAAGGCAGCGCGGGAACCGGTTAAAATTGCGGTTGTCCGCAATGAACAGTCCTCCCGCACCTTCTCCAGCCGCCACCGCATCCGCGGCCGGCCCCGCAGCCAGATCCGCGATACACGGTACCGACACGCTGGTGCCGTCGCTCGACGGTGACTATCAGCGCGGCGTGAGTGCGCTGTGGCGCGTCCTGCGCATGGCGCTGCGCTACCGCGTGCGCTTTCCGGCCGCCGTCCTTGCCGTGATCGCCGCGGGCGTGTTTCAACTGCTCATTCCGCGTTTCCTCGGCCAGGCCATCGATCAGGCGGCGGGGCTGCTGTCGGGCGCGCAGGCAGCGGGCGGCACGGCGGTCGCGGCAGCGCAGGCGGCGCTCGTCACCTCCGCACTGCTGGTGCTGGGCATCGCCGTGATGCGCGGTCTCTTCACCCTCGCCCACAACTATCTGGCGGAATCGATCGGCCAGAGCTTCGGCTACGAACTGCGGCTCGCGTTCTTCGAGAAGCTGCAGCGGCTCTCCTTCAGCTACCACGACCGCATCCATTCCGGCGACCTGATCACCCGCGGCATGCTCGACATCGAGGGCGTGCGGCGCTTCATCGAGACCGGCATCATGCGCCTCTTCCAGCTCGCGGTGCTGGTAGGTCTCGGCGCCTGGCTCTACATGGGCCAGGACCCGGTGCTCGGTCTTCTGTGCCTGAGCTTCGTGCCGTTCGCGGTGTGGCGCGGCACCGTGTTCCGGCTGCGGGTGCGGGCGCTGTGGCGCGAGTTCCAGGAGCGCATGAGCGTGCTGACCCGCATCATGGAGGAAAACCTCGCCGGCATCCGCGTAGTGCGCGCCTTCTCCGCGCAGCAGCACGAACTCGACAAGTTCGACGAATGGCAGCGCCGCACGCTCGAGCCCGCGGTCGAATCGGTCAGGGTGCGCTACCTCAACACCTCGATGATGACCTGCGCCTACTTCGTCGCCATGGCCCTCGTGCTGTGGTACGGGGGGCTGCGCGTCATACATGGCGACATCACGGTCGGCGAACTGACGCAGTTCCTGGTTTTCATGACGGTGCTGCAGATGCCGGTGCGGCAGGTCGGGCTGGTGATCAACGGCTTCGCCCGCGCGTCGGTTTCGGGGGCGCGCATGTTCGAAATACTCGATATCGAGCCCGCCATCCGCGACCGTCCCGGTGCGGCGAGCCTCGCCATCGGCAACGCCGAGCTCACCTTCGACAACGTGTCGTTCTCCTACGCCGGGTTTCCGGGGGAACGCGCGGTCGAGGGCATTTCCTTTACCGTCCGCGCCGGCCAGACGCTCGGCATCGTCGGGCCTCCGGGCAGCGGCAAGTCGACGATCGCGCACCTGATCCCGCGCTTCTACGACGTCACCGGCGGGCGCGTCGCGATCGACGGTCAGGACATCCGCGACGTGACGCTCGATTCGCTGCGCGCGCAGGTCGGCGTCGTGCAGCAGGACACCTTCCTGTTCAAGACCGAGGTGCGCGAGAACGTCGCGTACGGCGATCCCACCGCCGAGGACGACCGCGTCGTCGATGCGGCCGACACCGCGCAACTGCACGATTACGTCGCCGGCCTGCCCGAAGGCTACGATACACTGGTCGGCGAGCGTGGCGTGTCGCTCTCCGGCGGGCAACGCCAGCGCCTGTCGATCGCGCGCAGCGTGCTGCTCACGCCGCGCATCGTCGTGTTCGACGATTCCACCGCCGCCATCGACGCCGGTACTGAACTCCGCATCCGCGACGCGCTGAAGGAGCTCAATCGCACCCGCGCCACCATCATCATTTCGCACCGCCTGTCGTCGCTGATGCACGCCGACGAAATCCTGTTCCTGGAAGCGGGGCGCATCGTCGAGCGCGGCTCGCACGCGGCGCTGCTGGCGCAGGGCGGACGCTATCGCCGGCTGTTCGATCTGCAGATGGGCGCCGCCCGGGAGAACGCACTTGCCTGATTCCGCCGCGCCATCCGGCCCCGCGCCCGCGCCATCCGGCGCGCAGCGAAGGCGATCACCGCTCGGCCACAGCGGCGAGGAAATCTTCGGCGCCGTGGTCGATCCGCGCGTGCTGCGGCGCTTTGTCGCGTTTCTCGCGCCCTACCGCTGGATAATCGTTGCGTCCGTTGTCGCGGTGCTGGCGTTCACGCTCACCCAGATCGCGGTGCCGCTCATCATCCGTTACGTCATCGACACTGCACTCCCGGCGGGGGCTGCAGCCGGCAGCCGCGAGGCGGAACGCCTGCTCGGCTTTGCGGTCGGCGGCTTTTTCGCCGTGGTGGCGGTCAATTTCATTTCCAACTACTGCCAGCAGGTGTGGGTCGCGACCACCGCCGAGCGGGTGCTGCTCGACCTGCGGCGCGCGATGTACTCGCATTTGCAGCGCGTGTCGCTCTCTTTCATGGATCGCACCCAGGTCGGCCAGTTGATGTCGCGGCTCCAGGGCGACGTGGGCTCGCTGCAGGAGTTTCTCGAATCCTCGATCTTCGCCGTCGGCGACCTGGTATTGCTCGCGGGCATCATCGTCGTGCTGCTCGCCCTCGACCTGGAGCTGGGGCTCCTCACGCTCTCGGTGGTGCCGATCCTGGTGCTGGTGCGCGCCATCTGGCTGCCGGCCGCGAAGCGCGCTTTTATCCGCGCGCGCGAGACTTCCTCCATCGTCAACAGCGCGCTGGCGGAGAACATCAATGGCGTGCGCACCGTGCAGGAGATGACGCGCGAAGACTTCAATTTCGCCGCCTTTCGCGAGAAGGCAGCCGAAAACTATCGCGCCCACGTGAAGGCGACGCGGCTCGCACAGGTGATGGTGCCTACGGTCGACACGCTCACAGGCGCCGCGATGGCGATCGTCATCGTGGTCGGCGGCAACCGCGTGCTCGACGGCTCGATCGCGATCGGCATCGTGGTCGCGTTCCTGTTCTACGTCCAGCGCTTCTTCGACCCCATCCGCTCGCTCACGATGCAATACAGCGTCATGCAGCAGGCGATGGCCTCGGGCCAGCGCATCTTCGAAGTGCTGGACGTGCCGGTGGATGTACGAGACAAACCCGGCGCACCGGACCTTGCACGGCTTGCGCCGGCGATCGACAGCACGGTGGAATTCCGCAACGTGACGTTCGGTTACGTGCCCGGCCTGCCGATACTCAAGAATGTGAGCTTCCGCGTGGATCCGGGCGAAACCGTCGCGCTGGTGGGTCCGACCGGCTCGGGCAAGACCTCGACGATGGCGCTGCTGCACCGCTTCTACGATGTCTGGGAGGGGCAGGTGCTGATCGGCGGCGTGGACGTGCGCGACGTGACGCAGGACTCGCTGGGCCGCCGTATCGCGATGGTGCTGCAGGAGCCGTTCCTGTTCACCGGCAGCGTCTACGAGAACATCCGCTATTGCGCGCAGGGCGCCGGCCGCGAGCAGGTGGAGCGCGCGGCCCGTGCGGTGGGCGCCCACGACTTCATCGCGCGCCTGCCCCGGGGCTACGACACGGTGCTCGGCCAGCGCGGGGTCAACCTGTCGATCGGCCAGCGGCAACTGCTTTCCTTTGCGCGGGCGATCGTGGCCGACGCCGGCATCCTCGTTCTCGATGAAGCCACCGCCAGCGTCGACAGCTTCACCGAGCGCGCGATCCAGTCCGCCCTCGAAAAGACGCTCGCCGGGCGCACCGGGCTCATCATCGCGCACCGCCTTGCGACGGTGCGCAACGCCGACCGCATCATCGTGTTGCAGGATGGCCGCATCGTCGAGCAGGGCACGCATGAAGCATTGCTCGCGCGCGGCGGGCTCTATCACCGCCTGCACGCGATGAACGTCGCGTCGTTCGACGACGTGCCGGCGGAAGTGAGCGCGGTCGCCGCAGATCAGCGCACGTAAGGCGGGAAAATGCCGACCCCGCGGGGGCGCGATTTATCGCCAGCCTGGATCCAGAAAAGCAGATGGAGTTCTACAAGAAGGTTTTCGGCTTCAAGGAAGGACGGCGGCGCGAACAATCACTTACGAAGTCCAGCCGCCCTCACCACCTCGCCCCACTTCTCGTAATCGGCCTTGAGGTAGGCCGCAAGGTCGCGCGGCGTGCCGCCGACGATTTCGGCTGCTTCCGCCGAGAATTGTCTCTTGACGTCGGGATTGTCGATCGCCCGACCCAGCTCCATGGACAGTTTTTCGACAATCGGCGGCGGCAGTCCCGCAGGACCGAAGACGCCCCACCACTGATTCGCCTCGAAGCCTGGCAGCGCGCTCTCGGCGATGGTGGGGAGCTCCGGCGCTCTCTGCGTGCGCCTGGCGCTTGTCACGGCAAGCCCGCGCAACCTTCCCGCACGCACCTGCGCCGATACGCTCGGAAACGCGGCAAAGAGTACGGAGACATGGCCTGCGACCGTGTCCGTCACCGCCGGTGCCGCGCCCTTGTACGGGACGTGAACCAATCAGCTCCTTCGTCGAACGCGCCGGCACTGAAGGATGGGCGGCGAGCACGTTTGGCGCCCTTGCAATCAGCATCACCGGGGCAAAATCGCGCACCGGATCGTAGGTGGAAGTCGTGCCGATGTGCGGATTGACCGCATGCGAGCTCGATGTGGCGAGGACCAGGGTATAGCCATCGGGCGCAGCCCGCGCCACGTAGCTCGAGCCGATCATGCCGCCGGCGCCGGCGCGATTTTCGACCAGCACCTGCACGCGCAGCGAATCGGTAAGCTTCTGCGTGATCGTGCGAGCCAGGATATCCGCACCACCACCCGGCGGAAATGGCACGACCAGCCGCACGGGCTGTGAAGGATATTCCTGCGCCCGGGACAGTCCCGGCAGGATGAGCGCGCCGCACAACATGATGGCTGCATGCGGCAAGTATCGCCTGTGCATTGGCCCTCCTCGCCTATACCTCTATGTCCGGTGCAGTGGCCCGCATCGCCGGTTCCTAAGAGCCGGCAATCACGCTGCCATCCCGCAGCAGCATTTCCAATTGCGCCGTTTCAGCGCGCAGGATTTCCATTAGCTCGCGCTGGCGCGTCCTGGACATTCTGTCGGCGATCGCCGTCACGCTTATCGCGCCACTCGGTTTGCCGACAGCATCCCGGATCGGCACCCCCACCGAGATCACGCCATTCAATCCGTGCACCGGCGCAGAAGCAAAGCCGGCGCCATGGGCGTTCTGGATAGCGGCTGCCAATGCCCTCGGACTCAGCCCGTAGCGCGCAAGACGTCTCGCATTGGCCCGCATTACCCGGATGCGCTCGTCTTCCGGGAGCGCACTCAAGATAGCGAGCCCCGCTGCTCCGACTCCCAGGGGCCGGCGCGTCCCGATTTCAGCGACAAGCGTCTTGATCGGGTACGAACCGAGTCGGCGATCCACGCAGATTGAGTCGTCGCCGCTTCTCAACATGAGAAACACGGTGTCGCCGGTCGCCTGCGCCACCCTTTCCATCGCCGGCGCGCACATCGCTCTCAAGTCGGGGCGCTGATGCTCCCCCGCAACATGGATCTCGAAGGCGAGCGGCCCAAGAAGGTAGCGCATCGCCTGTGAGTCGTAGCGTATTGCCCCCTGGGCAAGCAGACACCTCAGGATTCTGAAGGTCGTCGTCCGGTTAAGCCCTACTTTTTCGACGAGCGAGGCAAGCGATGCGCCTGTCGCACCCGCAGCCATCACTTCCTTCAATATCGCAAAGGCGCGTTCAATGCTTTGGGTGCCCGCGCGAGCATCAACGCGGACCCCGTTGCGGCTTCTGGGGCGGCGGCGCTCGGCCGGTGGCAGGCGCCCGCGCCGTTCTGTTTGATTCACAATGTGAACAACTTCCATATTGGCAATCGCCGCAAATTACCTTTGAAGGTATTTCAGTATGCTATTATAAACGCGCGCATCGGGCAACGTGTATGTGCATATTGTGAACACTACATGGGACACCGCTCGCTGGCGGGTGTCACGCGCTTGCGCATGTTTCGGCAACGCGGTTCACATCGTTCAACACACTTATCGGGAAGCACTGCCATGTCAGACCTGAACTTATCGATATGTTCCCCCCTGGCCGAGTATCTGGACGAGGACAGCGGCAGTAACACACTTGCTCAACGGCCGGCCTCGCTCGAAGGCAAAGTGGTGGGATTGCTGCCGAACTGGCGACCGTCGGCAGTCGACCTTCTCAGGACGGTCGGTACGGTAATTTCCGAGCGCTGCCGCACCAGGGCAGTGGTACTGGAACAGGCCGTCTCCGAGGTGCCCATGAATACCTCCAGGCTACTTGACGCCTTGAATGAAAAGCTCGCGGACCTTGCCGCGCGGGTCGATGTCGTAGTCACCGCGAGCGGGGACTGAGGGGGGTGCACGACGTGGTGTAGCCACGTCACGCCCGCCCTCGAGAAACTCGGCGTTCCGACCGTGATGATCGCCTCCGACATGTTTACGCGCTTTGCACGACGCATGGCGTCCACGCAGGGCTGCCCCTACATGGTCGTCGCGGAGACGCCGAACCCGATCCGCGACCTTTCACCCACCGCGCTTCGCGCGCGGGTCGAGGCCATGCTGCCGACGATCATCGACGGCCTCACGCTGCCGCCAGCAGAAATCGAGCGGCGCATGCGGGATATTGTGCGGCCCCAGATACATCCGGAGGGCGTGGTGCGCTCCTCCGTGCCGATTTAGGAGGGCTTCAACGTGGGGCAGACACACATACAGCTTGAAGCGGCCTCCGTCGCCCAATTCCTGACGCGAACCTACGAATACGCCTACGACCAGGGATGGACGGATGGCTTGCCGGTGATTCCTCCCATTCCAGAAGTCGTGGAGGAATTCATCGCCGCGTCGGGCCGCAAGGGGGACGAGCTCATCGGCATCCTGCCCCCGCGCAAGGGGCGGGCCACGGTGCACGTTGTCGCCGTAAACGCCGTGATGGCAGGATGCCGTCCGGAGTACATGCCGGTCATCATCGCCGCTTTTGAAGGACTGCTGGATCCGGGCTATCCCCTGGAACTCATGCAGATGACAACAAATCCCATGACGCCGTTTCTGCTGATCAACGGCCCCGTGCGCCGCCGCCTCGACATCAACTCCGGGACGGGTTGCCTCGGCCCGGGTTGGCGCGCCAATGCGACGATCGGCCGCGCCATACGCCTCATCCTAATCAATGGCGGACGCGCATTACCGGGCGTGTATTCCAAGGTAAGTTTCGGCTCGCCCCTGCGCTATTCCTATATCTGCGGCGAAAACGAGGAAGAGAATCCTTGGACACCGTTTCATGTGGACCGCGGCTTCAAGGCGCAGGACAGCACCGTGACGGTTTTCAAGGCATCGAACTACGTCAATATTTCCGGGGGCGAGGGCGTGGGACCGGATGAAATCCTGCGGCACATCGCGACTAACATGCCCCCGATGTATGGGGGCGGCGACGGCGCGCTGCTGCTCCTGGGGATCAACCACGCGCGGTCGCTGTTCGATGCGGGGCTCACCAAGCGCGACATCCAGCAGCGGATCTGGGAATTCGCCCGTGTTCCGGTGGCCAATCTCGCAAAGTCGTTCGTTGACACGGAACGTGGCGCGGGCCGCGGCGACGGCAAGACGGTGTGGCGCACACGCAGCCCGGACCAAGTCTACGTCGCCATCTCCGGTGGAGCCGGCCCGCAGGATGTGTATATCGCAGCGGGTGCGCCGAAGACGCGGCTCATAGGCGAGGTCACGCCACGGGGCCCGGCGTGAGCGCGTGCCCCTCGAATGTCCGTCCCCCGCCCGACCGAGTCATCGCCGATATAGCAGAGTACGTCGACCAGTACCAGGTCAGAAGCAAGGTCGCACTAGAGACGGCGCATTACTGCTTCCTCGATCTCCTCGGCTGCGCGCTCGCAGCTCTATCGTATCCGGAATGCACCAAGCTCCTCGGGCCTGTCGTGATCGGCACCATCGTGCCGAACGGCGCCCGCGTGCCCGGCACCCCGTATGTGCTCGATCCGATCCAGGCCATCTTCAACATAGGGGCTCTGGTGCGATGGCTCGAATTCAACGACGCAACGTGGGGTGAAACGGTGAGTCACCCCTCCGATACCTTCTCTGCCCTGCTTGTCACCGCGGATTGGCTGAGCCGCACCCGGGTAGCGAATGGTCGACAGCCGCTGCGGGTGGGCGACCTGTGGGACCTCGCCGTCAAAGCCTACGAAATCCAGGGACAACTTGGAATCGACAACCCTTTCCGGCGGCTGGGACTCGACCACACCATCGTCGTAAAGATCGCTTCCGCCGCAACCATCACCAAGCTGCTTGGCGGCAGTAGGAACGAGATCGTCAATGCAGTATCGAACGCATGGCTGGACGGGCATGCGCTTGCTACATTCCGCAGCGCACCCAACACCGGATCGCGCAAGTCCTGGGCAGGCGGCGATGTCGCGAGCCGTGGTGCATGGCTCGCGCTGCTCGCCATGAAGGGCGAAATGGGTTACCCATCAGCGCTCACCGCCAAAACGTGGGGCTTCTATGACGTCTTGTTCAAGGGAAAGCCCTTCACGTTTGCGCGTCCTTACGGCAGTTTCATCATCGAAAATATCCTCTTCAAAGTTCCCTACCCCACCGCTTTTCATGCCCAGACCGCGGTGGAGGCGGCGATCAAGCTGCACGCCACCGTGAAAGAGCGGCTCGATGCCATCACAAAGATCGAGATCTGGAGTCATGCGTCGTCCATGATGATCCTCGACAAGACCGGGCCGCTTCACAACCCGGCCGACCGTGACCACTCCCTGCAGTACACGACGGCAATCGGGATGATTTACGGCAGACTGACGCCGGCGGATTACGAGGACACGATTGCTGCAGATCCCCGCATCGACGCACTGCGCGCCAGGATGGTGGTGCGTGAGGACAAGCGCTATACCCGCGGGTATCTCGATCCTGTGAAGCGCACGAATGCCCACGCCATCCGCGTGCAGTTCGAGGACGGGAGCCGGAGCGAGCGCGTCGAGGTCGAGTACCCGCTTGGTCACCGCCGGCGCCGGCGCGAAGGACTCCCCTGCGTCATCGAGAAGTTCGAGCGTGGTCTCGCACAGGTCTTCGCGGGCACGCGCCGCCGCGCGATCCGCGAAATGTGCCTCGATCGTGCGCGCTTATCGGCGACACCGGTCAACGAATTGTTCGATTTGCTCGCGAAATGATCCCGCGCCGCGGTTCGTCCGTGGAGCACCACTAACACAAGAGGGTAACAGGCATGCCGGACAAGGTCGGGCTGATCGGGCTGGGTAACGCGGGGCTTGCCCTGGCAACACCATTGATGCGCCGGTTCGCGGTTGTGGGTTACGACCGTGATGCTGGGCGTCGAGCGCTCGCGAGCAACGCCGGCGTAACGGTAGCGGCCTCCGCGGCAGCGGTGGCGGAACAGTGTGAGCTGGTCATGCTGTCGTTGCCTGCACCTGCCATTTCCAAGGCCGTCATCGGGGAAATCGGGCTCGAGCGCCTCGAGAAGCGCCTGATTGTCGAGACCGGTACTGTAATGCCCCATGATATTGATGACCTGATCGGCATGACCGCGCCCGCCGGGGCGTCCGTCATGGATTGCGCCATAGTGGGCGGCGTGCACAAGCTCGCGGAAGGCAAGACCACATTCCTGGTCGGTGCGACTGACAGTGACTTCAAGCGGGCAAAACCGGTGCTCGACTCAGCCGCGGAGGACCTCTTCCACCTGGGCCGCCCGGGCAACGGGATGCGGGCCAAACTCATCAACAACGCGGTCGCGCACGCCGTGATGGTGGTTCTGGTAGAGGCGGCAGCCATAGGCGCTGCCCAGGGCGTTCCAGTGGAGGTGTTCTACGAGCTGATGCGGCGAGAGTCCGGTCTGCTGCGGCCTTTGACTCACCGCTTCGGGGACAGGATTTTCAAGCAGGACTTCGAGGGGGGGATGGCGACCGCCAACGCCCACAAGGACTCCGCCCTGGTGCTCGACGTGGCCCGGGAACTCGGGGTGCCATTGTTCGCAATCCCTGCCGCTCATACTGCATACGAGATTGCGATGCATGAGGGCCTCGACCGGAAGGATTATTCGGCGATCTCGAAGCTGTGGGAGCGCTGGCTCGGCATCAGTCTCGCCCCGAAGCATTGATGTCATTGGATTGTCTGCACGCCCGAGGCGCTTCGCGGTGAGCCTTCCGACGTACGAAGTTTTCGCCATACGCTATGCCCGGCGGGACGGGCGCAGAGCGAGCCAGTTCATCGGCGGCGATCCGCACGATGCGCCGATGCCGCTCGATTATTTCGTGTGGGTGGCGCGCAGCCCGGACCGGGTGTTCGTGATTGACACCGGCTTCACGGCGGAGACGGCGGCGCGGCGCAAGCGTGATTACATTCGTGCCCGGGGGAAGGCCTGGAGCTCCTCGGCATGCGGTCCGACGAGGTTCGCGATGTCATCATCACCCATCTGCACTACGACCACGCCGGCACGGTTACTGATTTCCCCAAAGCCACGTTTCATCTGCAGGACGAAGAAATGTCATACGCCACCGGACGTTACATGGCACACAAGCATCTGCAACACGCCTACGACGTCGATGATGTGGTCGGCATGGTGCGCCTGGTGTACGAGGGGCGCGTTGTGTTCCGCCAGGGCTCCGCGGAGCTGGCCCCCGGCTTGAGCGTCCATCACGTCGGCGGTCACACGGCAGGTTTGCAGTCCGTTCGAGTGTTTACAAAGCGAGGCTGGGTGGTGCTTGCTTCCGACGCAAGTCATTTCTATGAGCATCTCGAAACCGGCCGCGGGTTTCCCAACGTGTTTCACTTGGGTGAAATGCTCGAGGGCTACAACAAACTGAGGGCGTTAGCCGACTCACCCAGACACATCATTCCGGGGCACGATCCACTCGTAATGGCACGCTATCCAGCGGTCAGCGGGACGCTTGAGGGGATTGCCGTCCGTCTGGACGTGATGCCTTCCGGTTAATGACCGCCGGGAGAAGGAATCGCACAATCCGGGCCCCGATCCGCTTGACCTTGATTCCCGTGAGAGCTGCCGAGCAGCAACGTGCCCCTTCAGGGGCAGCAAGTCTGGTATAAGGGCCAAAAAGAGACCCCCATTCGTGGTTACCGATTGAAGGCGCTTGCAGTTGCCGGAGCCAGAGTGACGACCGGCGCCGGCGTCGGCAGTGCCCATCGAGCGCGCCGTTGCGGCCCGTTCCGTTGAGTACCGGCGCCCGTCGGCACGCGCCGCTCGCCGGGCTGTTCGTGGTCAGCCTCGGCGCGTCGCTCGCCACGATGGATCTGGCGGTGAACGTCGCGTTCCCGTCGATCACCGACGCCTTCACGCTGGAAACCCGTTCGATCCGCTGGGTGGTGATCAGCTACGTGCTGACCTACTCCAGCCTGATGCTGGCGTTCGGCAGGCTCGGCGATCGCATCGGGCATCGACAGGTTTTCCGCGCCGGCCTGCTGGTCAGCGTGGTCGCCCTGGTGCTTTGCGCGCTCGCCGCCGATTACGGGAGCCTGCTTGCCGCGCGCATCGTGCAGGGAGTCGGAACGGCGCTGGTGCTGAGCTGCGCGCCTGCGCTCGCCACTTTGCTCTACGATGAGAGCAGGCGGCTGAGGGCGCTGGGCAGCTACTCGAGCCTGACGGCGCTGGCGAGCGTCATCGCACCGCTCATAGGCGGCGCCAGCATCGCGGCGCTGGGCTGGAGCGGCGTATTCTGGTTTCGCGCGCCGGTCGCCGTGCTCGCTCTGCTGCTGCTGCCGGTGATTCCGCACGCCCGTCAGTCTCCGCCATCCACGCATAGGGGCGCCCCGGACGTTGCGGGCCCGATCCTGCTGGCGACGAGCCTGGCGTTTCTGCTGCTGACCCCCGCGCTGCTCGACGCGAGCCGATCCGGATGGCTTGCGCTCCTGACCGCCGCGATCGGACTCGCCGCTCTCGGCGCATGCGCACGGCACGAGTTGCGCGCGCAGCATCCAATCCTGCCGCCTGCCCTGATCCGCGACCCTGATTTCGTGCTGCCCAATGTTGCCGGCATTGCCGTGCATTTCGTCGCTTTTGCCGTCCCGCTGCTGGCGCCTTACTACCTGACGCGGATCGCGGGCTATGCGCCTATCGAGAGCGGCGCTGTGCTGGCGCTGTCGCCTGCGGGCATGCTGATCGGCTCGGCGCTGGCAGCGAGGACGGCCGGTGTCTTCGGGGTGCGCAGGACAGCGTTGCTGGGCGGCGCACTGGTCGCCGTGGGCAGCCTCACGATTGCGCTGTGGCCGAGCCTGCCGTGGCTCGCGCTGATCCTTGCCACCCTCATGCTGCATGGCATGGGCCTCGGCTTGTTCCAGGTGGCTTATGCCGACATCGTCGTAGCCGCCCTGCCGCGGCAGGAGCGCGGCGTCGCCGGCAGCCTTACCATGGTGACGCGCACGGTCGGAGTCATGAGCGCTGCGACGGCGCTGACCGCGTTGCTGCATGCCATCGAAAGCCGCCAGAGCGCTTCGGGTGCGTCCGCTGCCGTGGCGTTCGAGTCTGCCTTCGGCACGGTATTCCTGTGCGCGGCGTTGTTGCTCGCTGTCTTCCTCGCGCTCAGCGCACTGCGCCGGCGTACGTGGCGCGGGGAATAGCGGCTCGTCGACCACGTGTGTGTCGCCGCGCCCGGACACGAGTGCGCCTGAGTCGTTCATGGTCAAATGGTCCGCGCCAGGGCTTTCGTGACGTATGACCCCGGAATTCAGGGTTCGGGGTAAGATTGCTGGCAAAGGACTTTTCACCGGGCTTGCCCGGGACATCACACTCGAAAAGGGGATGGTGCGCGTCCTGACCAGGAGGATTCCTGATGCTTCGAGGTCTCCATAAACAACACACGGCGCTGCTCATCGCCGACTTCTATGCCGATCAGATGAGCAAACTGCCGCACGCCATCGACCGCAAGTGCGCCAGGATCTTCCCGCGCCAGGCGGACGTGGTGCAGTCCGCCGAAGTCATCAAGGCATTGGCGGCGTAGCGAGTCAGATCACACGAGGAGGGTGCCGTGGCAACGTATATTCCGAGCCCCAGGGACTGGGTGCGCGAGCAGGTCGAGCTCTACGAGCGGAGCGGCGGCACCCAAGGCACCACGCTGCGCGACACCGGGTTGCCGGTGATCATCGTGACCCACACCGGGCACAAGACGGGTGCGATCCGCAAGACCCCGCTCATGCGCGTCAAGGACGGCGCGAACTACGTCCTGGTTGGATAGCAGGGCGGCGCGCCGAAGCACCCGGCGTGGGTGCACAATCTGCGCGTGAACCCGGCGGTCGAGATTCGCGACCATACGGTGGTGCAGGCGATGCGGGTGCGCGAGGTCGAAGACGAAGCCGAACGGGCGCGGCTCTGGGATCTCGCCGTCGCCGCCTATCCGCCGTACGCGGACTACCAGAAGCGCACCACGCGCAAGATCCCGGTCTTCGTCGCCGAGCCGCAGCGGTAGCCCTGCGACCGGCGCTTGCGCGCCTGTGCGCCCGCGGGGAATGATCGTCAGGCCGTGTGCCAGCCGAACTGCTGCGGCTTGCGGCCCGCGGCGTGGTGCAATTGCACGTTCACCAGCGCCGGTCCCTTGAACTTCATCGCTCCGTCCAGCGCCGCTTTCAGGTCCTTGGGATCGGTGACGAAGTAGCCTTTGCCGCCGAACGCTTCCATCATCCTGTCGTAACGCGCGCCCACCGTCAGGTGGCCCGGCGCCGCTTTCAGCGGGTCGTCGGGGAGCGCGGCCGCCCCGCCGCCGATGCCGCCATTGTTGAGCACGACGATCTTCACCGGCATTTTGTGGCGGCACACCGTTTCCATCTCCATGCCGGAGAAACCGATGGCCGAGTCACCGGAAACCGAAATGATCGGCCGGTCCGGATGCACCGCGGCGGCGGCCAGCACAAAGCCCATGCCAACGCCCATGGTGCCGTACGAGCCGGCATCCAGACGCGTGCGCGGGCTCCTGTTCGGCATCTGGGTGCGGCCGATATCCATCGTGTTCGCGCCCTCGCCGATGATGATGGCGTTGTCGGGGATCCACGGGCTGATGTCGCGGAACGCGCGGTAGTAATTGGTCGGCGCCGACTCGTCGTCGATCATCGGCTGGATTTGTTTCGCGTTCGCGGCCGCTTTCTCGGCGAGCGCCTTGTGCCAATCGGTATCCCCCGGATAGAACCACTCGAAGCTCTCCAGGGCCCGGTTCAACTGCCCGACGATCGCCTTGCCGTCGCCGACCAGGGCGACCTCGGTCGGGACATTCTGGCTGATCGCTTCCGGCGCGATATCGATCTGCACGATCCGCACATTCCTGTTGAACCGCGGCGGCCGGCCGAAATGCATGATCCAGTTGAGCCGCGCGCCCATCAGCACGATCACGTCGGCTTCCTGCAGCGCGTGACTGCGCGCCGCGCCAACCGACAGCGGGTGGCTGTCGTCCATCACGCCCTTGCCCATGGGGGAGGCGAGGAACGGCACGCCGGTGCGCTCGATGAAGGCGCGGACTTCGTCCTCGGCACGGGACCAGGCCATGCCTTTGCCGACGATGGCGAGCGGGCGTTGCGCGGTTTTCAGGACGTCCAGCGCCTGCGCGATGTTCTCCTGCGGCGCGGTGCTGCGCGGCGGATCGGCGCAGCGGGCGGGGAAGTGAACGGCGTCTTCTTCGGCCTCGCCCAGAATGATGTCGTCCGGCATGTCGAGATAGGTGGCGCCGGGACGGCCGTAGATGGAATTGCGCACGGCCATTTCGACATAGAACGGGATGCGGTGGGGGTGTTCCACATCGTGCGCGAACTTGCAGAAGGGCGTGGCGATCAGCACCTGGCGCTCTTCCTGGAATGCGCCCATGCCGTTCTGCCGCACCGGCGAGGCGCCGCCGATCAGGATCATCGGCCAGCAGTTTTCCTTCGCGTTGGCGAGGCCGGAGAGGCCATGCACGACGCCCGGACCCGACACCACGACGCAGGCGCCAGGCCGGCCCGTCAGGTAGCCTACGGCCCCGGCGGCATAGGAGGCTGACTGCTCATTGCGGCAGCCGTAGTATTTGATGCCGACCTTCTGCGCCTCGCGCGCGATCGGCTGAACCGGGAAGCCGACGATCCCGAACATGTATTCAACGCCCTGGTCTTTCAAGGCTCGCGCCATGATCGCGCCGCCCGTCAGTTTTGCCATGATTTAGCTCCCTAGTTGGTGGATACGAGATTCAACGGCCCCCCGGAGGTATCGCTCCGCGTGGCAGCGAGGGTACCCCAGGCGATGGCATTGCGCAGCAATTTGATGAACGCGTCGTTCTCCCACGACCCGCGAAATGTGGGCGGCTCGTCCGTAGCGGGCCGGCCCTGGCGGGAGGCAGGATTGTGGCAATGACCGAAAGCAAAGTAGGTCACGCCACCGTTGCCGACCTCCCGAGTGTAGCCCAGCACGCGAGTTTTGCCGTCGGGTTGCAGGGAAGTGTCCGAGCCGTAGAGGGGTGCGACGATGGGTGATACGGCGCCCGCACCGTATTCCGCGGTGAGCAATATCCGCGTCGAGCCCGGATCCTGCAGCTCGATGAAGTAGGGTTCGTCCTCGACCTCGAAAGATCTGCCGAGCCCCTGCGTGAGAGGGTGATCGCCTTCGCGCACATCGACGCGAAACTTGCAAATCGGCGGATGGGTCAGGAAGAAGCTCCCGAGGAGGGCGTGATGCTCGGTCTTGACGGTGCGGCGCTGGCGCACGCCCTCCACCCGCTCGGCGCGGCCACCGCTGGTGCCGTGCAACGCGAGCCAGTGGCCGCCCGCCTCGACCCAGGTCCGGATGGCACGGCACTGCGCGGCGTTGGGGTAGGGGCCGGCCACGTAGGTGATCAGCAACCGGGTGACCGGGAGCCATTTCTCGATGTCCGCGAAGTCATTGGTGACCGAGGCCGGAACATCGCGTTCGGCCAGCAGTCCCAGCAACCGCAGTCGGGCATGGTCGTGGTCGTGTCCGGCCATTGAACCGGGCGGAAAACCGCCGGTGATGAGATGCGCCCGGGGAAACTTTTTCTCTGTCATTGGATTACCTCCATCTTAGAACCTGCCCGCTCGGGCGGGCAGCACGACGCTCCCCTCTCCCCCGGGAGAAAATACCTGCGCAGCGTAAGATGCGGGGAAACCTCAGGGTCAGACCCCGATTTTCCTACATGGCGCTGGAATCGAGCAAGACGACCTGCAGTTTGCGGGCGCGTTCGATCCTGAAGCTTACGTGATACCCTCGAAGTGACCCCGCGAGAATGTACGCTGCGGGAAGAGGAACGCGATCGAGGAGAAACGCCCATGAGGACCACTTTATATGCCGGTGTGCGGAACGCGCTGATCTGCGCGGCCGGCGTCGCGCTTCCGGCCGCATCAATCGCCGCAACAGCGCAGACCTACCCGGACCGCCCGCTGCGCTTCATCGTGCCGTTCGTGCCGGGTGGTGCGACCGACATCATGGCGCGCACGATTGCAGCGAAAGTCAACGAGGCCTGGCGTCAGCCGGTCGTGGTCGACAACCGCGCAGGTGGCGGCGGCGCGATCGCGGCGGTACTGGCCGCAAAGTCGCCACCCGATGGCTACACCTGGTTCATCGGCACCATCAGCACGCTCGCGACCAACGTCGCGGCCTACCGCAAGCTGCCATACGATCCGCTGCGCGACTTCGATCCAGTGACCGTCACCGCCATCACACCCTTTTTCATCGTCGTGCATCCTTCGGTGCCGGCAGCGACGCTCGCGGAGCTGATCGCGGCAGCCAAGGCGCGGCCGGGCAAGATCAACTACGGATCATCCGGCGTCGGCGGCGGCGCACACCTGACCGTCGAGTACTTCAAGATGACCGCGGGCATCGATCTCTTCCACATCCCCTACAAGGGCGCGGCCCAGATCACGACCGAACTCATCGGCGGTCAGATCCAGCTTGCGTTCAGTCAACCCCCTTCGGCGGTACCGCATGTACGCGCCGGCAAGCTGCGCGCACTTGCCACCACCGCATCCAAACGGGTCAGCGCCCTGCCTGAGGTTCCGGTGATGGCTGAAGCAGGCCTGCCAGGGTTCGAGGCCAACTCCTGGCAGGGCATCGTGCTGCCCAAGGGCACGCCGCCGGCACGGACGGCGAAGATCCTCGCAGAGGTCCGACGCATCCTCGCCACGCCCGAGATGCGCGAGCGCTTGGCCACGGAGGGTTCGGAACCGGGCGGAATGGCTCCCGCGGATTTCCGCCGTCACATGGAGCGTGAGATCGCGAAGTGGACCAAGGTCGTGCAGGCAACCGGGCTCACGATCGATTGATCGGGATTACCGTCGCGTTACCCGCCGGCCTCGGCAGGCGCCGGCACTTCCAGCACGCCCTCGGCAATCAGCGGTTCGATCTCGGCGTCCGCCATGCCGAGGATCTCTCGGCAGACTTGCAGCGTGTGCTCGCCGATGAAAGGCGTCGGCCAGTTTTGCGCGGCGGCCGCGCGCGAAAGCCTGAACTCGGAGCGCTGTACCGGATGGCGGCCGATTTCCGGCTTCTCGTAGTAGACGAAATGGCCGCGGTGTTCGAGCTGCGGGTCTTCGATCACGCCCTTGTTCGGATGCACGACGCCTGCGGGAACCCCGGCGCTTTGCAGCGCACGCATCAGCGCCTCCGCTTCCCATGTCCGCGTCGCATCTGCGAGCAGGGCTTCAAGCTCGTCTTCGTCGCGCTTACGCCCGAGCAGCGTTGAAAAACGCTCTGCCTGCATCCATGACGGATCGCCGAGCACTCGCCGCAAAGCGAGCCAGTGCGCATCGGTCATGCAGGTGATCGTGGCCCAGCGATCCTCGCCCCGGCACGGATACGCGCCGTGGGGTGCAGCCGCCTCGTGGCGATTGCCCGTGCGGCTGCCTTCGCGGCCGTTGTTCGCGCAGTCGAGCAACAAGGGCGCCACGAAGTGCAGCGCGACTTCGAGCTGCGACATGTCGATGTGCTGCCCGCTGCCGGTACGCCGGCGATAGTCCAGCGCCGCCAGCAAGGTGGCGACGGCGAAGCGTGGCGCGATGAAATCCGTGTAGGCGCCATACGGATTGGTGGGCCCGCGATCCGGCCAGCCGGTAAGACCGGTCAGGCCGCTCAGCGACGAGAGCACGGCGCCGAATCCCGGCAGCTTCGAATTCGGTCCGCCGCGACCGAGCATCGAGGTGCTGAATAGGATGATGTCGGGTTTGATCCTGCGCAGCTCGTCGTAGCCGAGCCCCAATCGCTCCATCGTCCCGGGCGTGAAATTCTCGGTGACCATGTCGGCCCACGCAACCATGCGCTCGACGATCGCGATGGCCTTGGGACTGCCCAGATTGAGCCCCAACGCGTACTTGTTGGCGTTGTAGTTGGCATAGTAGCCGCTGCGGTTGAGGCTCCTGCCTTCGCCGCCGAAGGGCGGCGAGCTGCGCAGCACGTCGGGGCGCAGCTTCGACTCCACCCGCACGACCGTAGCGCCATACTCCGCGAGATAGCCGGTCGTCATCGGTCCGGCCGCGACCCAGCAGAAGTCCAGCACCTTGAGATTGTCGAGAGGGCGCATCGCTTCGTCTCGCCTCAAATCACACCGGCGCTCGCGAGCCGGATGAGATCGCTGCGCGCAAGGCCGAGCTCGTCCACATAGATCTCGGCGTTGTGCTGCCCGCGTTTGGGCGCCCTCCCGCCCGGCTTGAGCGGCGCGGCACTGGCACGGGCGAAGGGGCCGAGCATCGTCAGCCGCGCGTCGAATTCGCTGGACTCGACCGTCCCGAAGAAGCCGCGCGCCTCGAGCTGGGGATTCTCGAGAATGTCCCCGAGGGTGGCCACCGGAAACAACAGGATGCGCCGTTCGATCGCGCCATCGAATAATCGCTGCTTGGTGCGCTCCAGCAGGAAACGCGAAACCGGTGGAACGATCCTGTTCATCGTTTCGCTGGTGATCATCCCATAGCCCATCGCCCTGAAGTCGAGGCTCAGCAGGTACTCGTCCGGCGAGCCTTCGTCGGCCATCCAGCGCACGAAATTGTTGACGCTCTGACCCGAGGATGCGCCGCCCGCAAACTGGAAATTCACGAACCCGTCCTTGCACGGCCAGGTGATGCGCATGAAGGTATCAGCGCCCGTCTGCCGGTAAGAACCTTGGCGCACGATGACCGAACCCTCGATCGCGTAGCTGGCGAGTGAATTGGCGAGCGAGCGCGCAACGGCTTCCTGGCAGGAGACATCCACATGCTGACCCTGCCCAGTCAAGACGCGCTGCGAGTGCGCGAGCATGGCGCCCGCGGCGGCAGCCGCAGAGCCATGCAGGTAGAAGTGGGGAAACCCGACACGCAGCGGCGCGCGATCCGGGTCACCCGTGACGTACATGAATCCGCCCAGACCCATGCCGACCAGGTCCGACGCGAGGTAGGTCGCATAGGGACCGGTCTGGCCGAAGGGCGTGATAGACACCACGATCAGTGCCGGATTGATCTCAGCGAGCCGGTCGCAGCCCAACCCGAGGGCTGCCAACTCGCCGGGCCTGCCGGATTCGATCAGGAAGTGCGCCGAGGCGACTAAACGCTCGAACAAAGCCTTGCCGTCGGCGCGCATCAGATCCAGCGTGACGCTGCGTTTGTTCGCCGCGTACGCCCACCAGAACAGGCTCTGGTCGGGACCCGGATCGTCGCGATAGAAGGGCGCAACGCGGCGCGCGGTATTGCCGGCGGGCGGCTCGATCTGCAGCACGTCCGCGCCCAGGTCAGCGAGCATCTTCCCGCACAACAGCCCGCGCTCGTCGGTGAGATCGAGCACCCGGTAGGGGCTCAGCATGCCGGCGGCGGATTCGGTTTGAGGACTCATATGTGAATGATGCTACGATAATAAGCACGCTCTATCCAGCTTTCATCCCCGGTAATCGCATCACTCGAAAGGAGTCATCAGATGGCAGTCGATCTGGAGCAGGAACTGAAACGCACTACCGAGCTGCGTGGTTTTCGCTTTGGCCTGCACGACTTCGTCGCGCAGGTCAAGGGCGCCGACGCGCTCAAAAAGCACAACGACGCGACCGAGGCCAATTACCTGAAGAAGGGCACGCTCGATCGCAAGACCAAGGAACTGGCGATCGTCGTGGCGTGCGTCGCCCTCAAGGACTCAGCGGCCCACCTGCGCTGTCACATGCACGCCGCGCAGAACGCTGGCGCAACGCCCGAGGAGATGCTCGAATTGATCGAGATCGTCGGCCGCTGGACGGACAGCGTGGCGAGGATCAACGGACTCGAAGCGTGGCGGGCTGCCTACCGTCCGGACGTGCCGGCGATCGATCGCGTGGTGGAACTCAAGTAAAGGAGCCCCAGCAATCGCAGGCGGGCATGGTCGTGGTCGTGTCCGGCGGCTGAGCCGGGAGGAAAACCACCGGCGATGAGATGCGCCCGGCGAGCTTTTTCTCTGTCATTGGATTAACTCCATCTTAGAACCTGCCCGCTCGGGCGGGCAGCACGACGCGCCCCTCTCCCCCCGGGAGAGGGGCGGGGGTGAGGGAAGAGACGCCACGAAAAGTTCCGGGGCGCAAGCTCTGACGTGTGCATCGTGGAGTCTCTCGCCGTTCGGTGCCCATTCACCCCACCGGGCGGAACGAGGTTTCTTCGTGCGGCTCAACCCCTTTCTTTTTCGATGGAGCCAACCTGATGCATTCCACCCGCGGCGCGCCTCGCTTGGGGGAACATCACGCGCCTGGGGCTTGTCGAGCAAGCGCAACGATCACGAGCCAAGAACGCTTCGGCCGAGCGGCACCGGGCCTCGGTCGTTCGGCCGGTGAAGGAAACTTTCACGCTTCTTCGTGCCCCTCCTCTGCGATCGCGCTATCGAGGTCCTGTATCCAAGCTTCGATTGGTCGCTCCAAAGTTTGATCCGGGATTCAGTGTTCCCTCTATCCGAATGCTTTCAGGTGTTTCCATGTCCGTCGTGCAAGACAATCAAAGCCAGCGGACCGTAACTTCCCCTTCAACCTGTTTGAATTCTTTGTCTCCGGTAACGAGGTCAGACTTGCGGTCCTTCGCGAGTGCCGCTGCGAAACAGTCCGCGTAGGACATCCTGTGACGCGCCTTTAATGTCGCCGCCATTCGAGTGAGGGGCCAATCGGCATCAATCAGGTCGATACCGAGCCCTGCCAGATCGGCTAGCGCCTTGTCAGCCGCCGCCTCGGAGAATTCCCTTGCAAGGATGTACCAGACCTCTCCTGCGTTGATGATAGACATGTACATTGGAGTTCGATTCTCATGGGCGGTCGTGATCAGGTCAGCAACCTCCTGACCAGTCGCCTCACCGCCGAGGTAGGCCAGAACTGCCCACGAATCGAGCACCAACGCCTTTGGTTTGCGCGGCATTACAGTTCCCTTTCCCGTTTTTTCTCCGCTGTCAGCGCAGCCAGCAAGCCCTTACCCTTGTATTTCCCGCGCAGATTCTGGATGTAATCGCGGGTAATGGGCGTCAAAATGATTCTATGCGCCTGCTCATCGACGTCAACCTGCATGCGCGTACCCTCCTTGATTCCGAACTTGCGCCGAATCTTGGAGGGAATGACGAGCTGCCCCTTGACGGTCATGTAGGATTCCATGTGAGTGCCATGTATTTTGTGAAAGTGTGATTATTACGCAATTGTAAGATACTTTCAATATGGCTTACTATATGCGACCATTCCCCCCAAAATCAGAAGGCATACCAATTCCGGGTCGGACCAACGCAACGAATCGTTATATTGGACTAAAGGGGACGCATACATTTTCTGAACGTCCGCGTCGGACGGGCTTTCGCAAGCAGGTCGAGCGGTGGATGGGCGATGTCTGCGAGCAAGGATGCGGACGT
Organism: Betaproteobacteria bacterium; assembly: GCA_016199545.1. GTDB lineage: Bacteria > Pseudomonadota > Gammaproteobacteria > Burkholderiales > SG8-41 > DSOT01. The sequence goes on from JACQGN010000260.1 coordinate 34,884, forward strand.
CCGGCGATGGTGGTGACTCCACGGGAGTAAGATTGATAGCTTCACCACAGGAGATAGACGATGGCCGAGACCCCCACTTTCGGACGCTACGCCGAGATTCCCTATGACAAGATGACGCCGGAGCAGCAGGAAGGCTATAACGCGATGCTTGAAGCGCGCGGCCGGCTGCCCGGTCCGAACAAGATCTACGTGCACAACCCCAAGCTCGCGAAGGTGGTCGGGCCGTTCGGGGCGTATTTCCGCAAGGGCTACTCGCTTTCCGAGCGCGAGCGCGAGATCGCGGTCTGCACCATTTGCAGCAAATTCCATTCGGGCTACCCTACCAGTGCGCACGAACGGGCCGCCAAGGCGGCCGGGCTGCCCAACGACAAGGTCGAGGCGATCCTCTCGGGCCTGACCACCTCGTTCTCCGACGAACGCGAGCAGGTCGTCTACGAGATGGCGACGTGCCTCGCCAATTCGCGCTGGGTGGCGAAGGGACTCTATGACCGCGCGGTCGAAGCCCTCGGCCATGTCGGCATCACCGACGTGATCACCCTGATGGGCCATTACACCAGCGTCGCGATGACGCTCGCCTTCTACGACGTGCCGGCCGGCGCGACCGGCATGGAGCGTTGAGCCTAGGAGCTTGTCGGACTTGAGGTGCGACAAGCTCCTAGCCACAACCGTCAAGAATGGATAATCGACAGGATGAACAGGAAATGGCTTTCGAAACCATCGCAAACGACTACGGTCTGATCGGCAAAGTTGCCATCGTCTCAGGCGCAGGCGGACCTATCGGGCAGGGATTCGACGAGGGGGTGACCAACGGCCGCGCCGCCGCGATCCTCCTCGCCCGCGCGGGCGCCAGGGTCTGCGTTGTCGGCCGCACCCGCGAACTCGCCCAGCACACAGTGGACATAATCAAGAATGAGGGTGGCGAGGCCTTCGCCCATGTTGCCGATGTCACCCAGGAAGCCAACTGCCGCGGCGTCGTTGAAGCAACCATGCAGCGTTATGGCCGCCTCGACTGCCTCGACAACAACGTCGGTCGCGGCGCTCGGGGCGATGTCACCGAGATGAGCCTTGAGGAGTGGCGAAGCATGTTCGCCCTCAACGTCGACAGCATGATGATGATGTGCAAGTACGCAATCCCCGCGATGATTGCCAGCGGCGACGGAGGCTCCATTGTCAACATCGGTTCCCTTCGCAGCATCCGTCCGCTTCATTCGACCGTCTACACGGTCACCAAGGGCGCCGTTATTGCCCTCACCTCGTCCCTTGCCGTCGACCATGGCCCCCAGGGCATCCGTGCAAACTGCATCATTCTCGGCCCGGTGTTCACCCCCAACATCAACCGGAATCTCACCCCGGAGCGCCGCCGGATGCGGACCGCGGCCACCCTCATCAAGCGCGAAGGCACCGGCTGGGATACTGGCCAGCTCGCCCGCTTCCTTCTTTCCGCCCAGGCGAAGTTCCTTACGGGACAGAGCATCTGCCTCGACGGCGGCGCCTCCATCGTGGGTCCCTCGCGTTAGACGTGCCCGCGCATATCCCATGTATCGCATGCCGAAGTTCGAGGATCCGATCGAAACGCTGCGCCGGTTCGAGGAAGTGGCGGGCGCGTAGCCCCGAGGAGAGGCACAAACATGACCGAAGCGGAATTCGACTACATCATCGTGGGCGCAGGCTCTGCCGGCTGCGTACTGGGGAATCGCCTGTCCGCATCGGGACGCCACCGCGTGCTTCTGCTGGAAGCCGGCGAAGACGACCGGTGGATGTGGATCAAAATCCCCGCGGGTATCGCCCATATTCTCACCGGGGACCGTGCGATCTGGCGCTTTCAGACCGAGCCTGACGAAAAAGTCGGCGGCCGCGGCATCTTCTGGCCACGCGGACGCGCGCTTGGCGGCTCCAGCGCGGTGAACGGCATGATCTGGGTGCGCGGCGACCCCCTCGAATACGACCACTGGGAAAGCCTCGGCAATCCCGGCTGGAGCTTGAGCGGGGTGCTGCCCTATCTCAAGCGTATGGAACAGTACGCGCATGGCGATCCCGAGTTTCGCGGCAGGAACGGGCCGATGTTCATCACGCGTTACAAGGATCACGATCCTCTCTCGGAAGGCTTCATTGCCGCGTCCCAACAGGCGGGAGTTCCTGCGACGACCGATTACAACGGGCCGCGGTTCGAGGGCGTCGGCTATCTGCAGCACAACACCCGCCGCGGGCGCCGCCGCCACGCAGCCGATGCCTATCTGCATCCCGCCATGAAGCGCGCGAATCTCGCCGTCGAAAGCCGTGCGCTCGCGCAGCGCATCGTTTTCGAGGGGCGCAAAGCGGTCGGACTGGTCTACCGCAAGGGCACCGAGGAGCGGACCGTGCGGGCACGGCGCGAAGTACTCCTCGCCGCGGGCTCGATCCAGTCGCCGCAGCTCCTCGAGCTTTCGGGGATCGGACAGCGCGACGTGTTGCAGCGCGCAGGCGTCAATGTCGTCCACGAGCTGCCGGGGGTGGGGGAGAACCTGCGCGATCATCTGCACGTGCGGATCTCGTTCGAGACCCGGGTGCCGGGGACCTTGAATACGATCCTGCGCAATCCGTTCCTCAAGGCCAAGATGGGCGCGCGCTGGCTCTTTCTCGGGCGCGGACTCATGGCGTGCTCGTCTGCGACGTCCATGGCGATCGCCCGCAGCCGCCCCGATCTCCCGCGGCCCGATATCAAGTTCCAGCTTCACCAGTTGTCCATGGCGAGCAGTCACTACGCGGACAACCGCAAGGCGCGCAACATTGCCGACAGAATGGGACTCGATACCCATTCGGGCTTCGCCATAGGAACCTATGTGCTGCGGCCGGAATCGCAGGGTTCGGTGCACATCCGGGACGCGGATGCGAGTAGACACCCGGAGATCCGCGCGAACTATCTATCCCACGAGCATGACGTGCGTACCATGATCGCGGCGCTGCGCATGATCCGGAAGGTCGCTTCCCAGCCTGCGCTCGCTCAACACATCGTGCGCGAAACCCGTCCGGGACCGGACGCAGCCGACGACGATGCCCTGCTCGATCACGTCCGCAAGACCGGCCAGACCTCCTACCATCCCATCGGCACCTGCCGCATGGGGAACGACCCGCAGGCGGTGGTCGATGCGAGCCTGCGCGTGCACGGCGTCGAAGGACTGCGCGTTTGCGACGCCTCCATCATGCCCACCATGGTCGCCTCCAACACCAACGCGCCCTCCATCATGATCGGCGAGAAGGCGTCCGACCTGGTGCTCGCGGCGGCGGGCGGGTAGTTTCCCGCTCCAGGCTTGAGAACGCATTGCGATTCGATCGACCGATCATGCTGGAGTATGCTCCTGACCAATCATCGCCTGTTGCTCGCGGCCCGTCCGTCCGGCATTCCGAGTCCGGCGAATTTCACCGCCGATGCCATGCCGGCGCGCACGCCCGGTCCGGGCGAGGTCCTGCTGGAGACCGTCTATCTCTCCATCGATCCCGCCATGCGTTCCTGGATGAGCGAGGGCACGGGATATCAGCCGAGTGTTCCACTTGGCGAAGTGATGCGCGGCGGCGGCATCGCCCGCGTGCTGGAGAGTCGCAGCGAAGAATTCGCCCCCGGTGATCTGGCGCAGGCGCGCCTGGGCTGGCAAACGCATCCGACCCTTGCGGGCCGCCACCTGCAAAAACTGGATCTCACCCTTGGCACTGCCGAGGACTGGATCGGCCCGCTCGGTTTGAGCGCCGTCACCGCCTATTTCGGAATGCGCGATGTCGGCGCAATACGAAGGGGGGATCGCGTGCTCGTCTCTGCCGCCGCCGGCGGAGTGGGGCAGATCGCGGTGCAGATCGCCCGCATCGAAGGCTGCCGCGTAGTGGGGATCGCGGGCGGGGCGGAGAAATGCGCCTTTGTCGCGAACGAGCTTGGCGCCGACGCCGCAATCGACTACAGGGCAGAGAAGAACCTGTCCAGCGCCATCGCACGCGCCTGCCCGGAGGGCGTGGATCTCTACTTCGACAATGTCGGCGGCCCGACGCTGGATGCGGCGTTGGCGCGCCTGCGTGAGGACGCGCGCGTGGTTCTGTGCGGCCGCATCTCCCAGACGCACGCCACTGAGCCGTACGGTGTGCGCAATCTGAACCGGTTCGCGGCCGTGCATGGGCGCATGCAGGGTTTCCTCGTGTTCAACTACCGCGAACGCTACGACGAAGCCCGCGCCTGGCTCGCGGCGCGGCGGCGGGAGGGGCGCCTCAACCAGCGGCTGCACGTGCTCCAGGGGCTCGCGCAGGCGCCCATCGGCCTCGGCATGCTGTTCCGGGGTGAGAATACGGGAAAGCTCGTCGTGCGGCTCTGACGGACAATACAAGGAGATCCAATGCAAAGCGATATGGCACGCTTCGCCGCCTTGGTGGCCAAGGCCTGATTCCGGAGAAAGGGAACTATCATGACCGACATCACGTTCTACAAAAGCCACACGGCGCTGCTCATTGCCGACTTCTACGCCGAGCAGATGGGTAAACTGCCGCACGCCGTCAACCGCAAGTGCGTCGAGAAGACCCTGGCATTACGGCAGGCGGCGCGCGCGGCGGGCTTGCTGATCTGCTATTCCGCGACCGTGTTCCGGCCGGGCTACATCGAGGTCAGCGAGCGCAACAAGACCTTCAGCGAGCGCAAACGCACCGGCGGGCCCGCCATCGCCGATCCGCTCAAGGTCATCCATCCGCAAATGCAGCCAGCCGAAGGCGAGCCCGTTGTCGGCAAGCACCGGGTGAACGCGATGTTCGGCACCGATCTCGCGATGATACTGGGAGCGCGCAACATCGATACGCTCATCCTGCTGGGCTTCGCGACCAGTGGCGTGGTGCTGTCAACCACCCGCTACGCCGCCGATGCCGACTATCGGCTTTTCATCGTCGAAGACTGCTGCGCCGACGCGGACCCGGCCGTCCACGACTTCCTGTGCGCGAAGATCTTCCCGCGCCAGGCGGACGTGGTGCAGTCCGCCGACGTCATCTAGGCATTGGCGGCGTAAATTGCGGCGGAATTGGCGGAGGACATATGGCTCAAAGCTTCGATAAGTTGCAAGCAGGAACGATGAAGATCACCACGCATTTCATGGGCAATTGGAACATGACCGTGGATACGGAAATCGCACCGACTGGAAAATTCCGGGTCGGCATGAACGCCAACAATGCGACTCTGGTGATTCGCAGCGCGGACGGAACCGTCAGCGGGCTTTCCGCCGAACTCGGCCGGTTCATCGCCGGCAAGCTTGGCGTGCCGTTCGAGCCGGTGGTCTACGAATCGTCGACGCCTTTCACGGCGAGCTTTCGCAAGAAAGAATGGGACATCGTCCTCACCGGCAAGAACGTGGTCGTGGCGGAGCTCCTCGATTTCAGCGCGGATCTGTATCAGACCGAATACGGGTATGTCGCGGCACCCGGGCACGAGTTTGCGAATCCAGCCGAGGTCGATCGCCCGGGAGTCAGGATCGCGGTACCCCGCAACGCTTCAGCGGACGTTTATCTCTCGAGGACGCTGAAATCCGCGGCGCTGGTGCGGGTGGACGGCAACCTTGACGTGGGCATCGAGTTCCTGCGCGCCGGCACAGCCGGGGTGTACGCATCAAGCGTCGACAGCACGCACGCAGTGGCGGCCCGCATGCCAGGCGCAAAGGTCGTGGGCGCTTTTCACACGGTGACCTTTGCGGTGGCGATGCAAAAAGGGCGCCCGGCGGCGGCGCTCGATCAACTCACGCAGATGATCAACGAGGCCAAGGCGGTGGGCATCGTGCAGAAAGCGCTCGAGCAAGCGGGCGCCAGGGGCGTGCGGATCCTGCCATAGTCTGTAGGAATGGGAATGCGATCGAGTCTTGAGCAGGCGTTTTCCGGCATCAAGGTGCTCGCGGTTGCGCGCGTAGTCGCTGCGCCGTTCGCCGCCTATCAACTGGCGATGCATGGCGCTGATGTCATACACATCGAGCACCCCGAGGAAGGCGATTCCGCGCGCACGTCCGGCAACCTGGACACGCCTTTTCACAAAGCGCGGATGGCGTACAACTTCCTCGCCTACAACGCCAACAAGCGCTCGATGACACTCACCATCAATACGCCGCCCGGGCAGGAGGTGTTCCGCAGAATGGCCGTGAACGCCGACGTGGTCATCGAAAACCTGAGGGGCGGGACCATGGCGCGTTACGGCCTCGGCTACGACGACCTGAAGAAGATCAATCCTCGAATCATTTTCTGCTCGCTCACGGGCTACGGCCAGACCGGCCCGAAAAAAAGCGATCCGGCCATCGACGGCGTGGTGCAGGCGGTCAGCGGCATGATGAGCATCACGGGCACGCCGGAGTCCGGGCCGCTGAAGTCCGGCTCCACCATCGTGGACTACGCCACCGGCTATGCCGCCGCCCTCGGCATCGCCACGGCGCTCTTCCAGCGCGAGCGCACCGGCGCCGGCCAGTCGATCGACGTGTCGATGCTGGAGACGGCCATCACGCTCATGGGCGGCGAGGTCCTGCGCGCCATCGCCGCGAACGAGACCCCGCCGCTGGTGGGCAATGCCTCGGGCAAGGGCGGCTACGTGAGCGATACGTACCGCTGCAAGGAGGGCTACCTGTCGATCGCGGCCGGCGCGCCCGCCCGCCGGGAGAAGCTCTGGAAGGCCATCGATGCCGCCGAAATTCCCCAGGATCCGCGCTTTGCCACGGATGCCGCCGTGGCCGGGAACCTGAAGGCGCTCAACGAAGCCATCGAACGCAAGCTCTCGACCCGGACGGCGGCGGAATGGGAGGAAATTCTCAACCAGGCCGGCGTGGCGGCGATGGAAGTGATCCCGCTTGCCCGCGCGGTACATCACCCGCAACTCGAATACCGCCGTTTCTTCCATGCGTTCGACGACACACGCACAACCGGCTTGCCGCCTTTCGCCGTGCCCACTTCGCCTTATCGCCTGTCGGCGAGCCCGGCAACGATCAGTTCCCTGCCGCCGCGCCTGGGGCAGCATACCGACGAGGTGCTCACCGAGCACGGGTTCTCACCGGAAGAAATCGCCGGCCTGCGCGCGGCTGGCATCGTGTAGCCGATGCTGCCGCGGGTCGCACACATCCTGCAACTCAACGCACGGTTTCCGACTATCGCATGCCGAAGTTAGAGGATCAGATAGAAACGCTGCGCCGGTTCAAGGACGTGGCGGCGTAAATTGCGGTGGAATTGTCGGAGGATATATGGCTCAAAGCTCCAGTGAAATCCAGTATCTGATCGATCGCGCCGCGATTCACGATCTGCTCACACGTTATTTTCAGGGCCTGGACCGCGGCAGCCCCGAGCAGGTGCGGAGTTGCTTCACTGACGATGTCCAGTGTCACTATGACAAACGGGCGCCGACAAAGGGCATCGAGGCGTTCATGCGCAGCCTGCGCTACCTCGACCGGATGCGCCGCGTGAAGAGCGGCTGGCGGATCAGCGATCGGATACATACGCTCGACTGGAGTTGCCAGGTACCAGCGAACTTCGCCATCACGCTGGCGCAGCGGGTATCGAACCGGTCAGACAGGGCGCTTCCCTTCAGCGAGGCTTGAGCGACGCCGAGATCCGCCGTTTGGTCGTGTCAACGTTGAGGATGAGTACTTCTACGGTCTGACCGACCTTGTAGTCCGTGGGCTTCTTCCCTGTCGGCAGGTCGGAGACATGTACCAGCGCGTCCACCGACGGCTCCAGCGCGACGAAGATGCCGAACCCCGTGGTGGAGATTTCAGAGACGCTGGCCTGCACGCGTGTGCCCACCCGATACTTCGCGCCGGCCTGCATCCAGGGGTTATCCTGGGACCGGCGCATGCTCAGGGCCATGCGCTTCTTCTCGAGGTCGATTGAGAGCACGGTCACCCGGACTGCTTGACCCACCTTCACCAACTTGCGCGCGTCCTTCGCGCCGGTGAAGCCCATGTCGGTAACGTGAACGAGGCCGTCCGCGCCGCCGACATTGACGAAGGCGCCATGCTCCAGCACCTGCGTCACCCGCCCGTCGAACGTCTCACCGACGTGCTTCGAGAGTTCCGTGAGCCGCGTGAGCGCCGAGTCCGCTCGCGCGTCAGGCGAGCCGGCCAGCAGGGGCGCGGGGAGCAAGGTCAGCAATAGGAGAACCAGCGCCGCCACTGGCCACCTTCGGAAGTTCAGCGTCCGCGATGTGGTGCAGGCAGCACGTTGCACAGTGTGTGTAATTGGCCTGACGTTCACTCCAGCTCCTTTCCCCCCAGGATTTGCGCGCGTCATCGACAGCAGTAACCGGTCGATAAATGGGCAATGTAGTCCGCCGGCGCGATGATGGCAATGCTCTGTGTCAGATCTTGAATTCATGACTCCGTCCCGGGACAGCATATAGCTCTTGGTAGGCCAAGACGCCGCTGGTGACGAAGAGAACGAGGCCGACACCCCCAGGAGCACCGGGAGCAGGAGAGGAAGGGGTCCCCGGATGCGCATAACCGACTTTATGTTCATGCTTGCGGATTCGCCACCGGAAGGCTGGCGTACCGGCGCCCATTCACTGGACCGCGCAACGCACTTCGCTCCGTCGCCAGTGGCTCATGGTTGAGCGTGTTGGGATGGTTTCTGACCATCGGCCGACAGTCGGTGACCGGCCAACTCCGGACGGTGAAAGTCACCGCGGTGTCGAGATCCGGATTTGCGAGCCACGGATCGACTCCGGCCGTGTGCGCCTGGATCCAGCGCAGACGCGGCATGCGCTTGAGATACCCTGTTCGTGCATACCGAAATCGCACCGGCGGGAACATTCCGCGTCGGCATGAACGCCAACAATGCGACTCGGGTGATCCGCAGTGCGGACGGAACCGTCAGCGAAATGGTCAACGAGGCGAAGGCGGCAGGTATCGTGCAGAAAGCACTCGAGCAGGGGGGCGCCAGGGGGTGCGGATCGTGCCGTAAGCGATTTTTCGAAGTCAGGCGGCCGTCACCCCTCGTGGATCGACACCCAGATACTCACGCACCGCTTGCCTTGCTCGGGTGCTGGGAGTAAATTGCCCGGAAATTCAGCGAACCAATCGCTGATGTCGGCGTCGATCGTGGTCTTCTCAAAGGGTGAGCAGGCCCCGTTACGGCGCATAACAAGGAGGAGAGAAATGAAACGTGGCTTTGGTGTCTGGTTGGTTTGTTTGATCTGCGGTTTCGCGTGGCTGGCGCCCGCGCAGGCGCAATATCCCACCAAGTCAATCCGCTTCGTCGTGCCGTTCCCGCCCGGTGGCGGTACCGACACGATGGCGCGTGCGATCGGCGGCCGGCTCGGCGAAGGACTGGGACAGCAGGTGGTGGTGGACAACCGCGGCGGGGGCGGCGCCAACATCGGCGCGGAAATCGCGGCGAAATCGCCACCGGACGGCCACACGCTGTTCATGCTGACCGGAACGCACACGGTGAACTACACCCTCTATCGCAAACTCGGCTACAACGTGCTGAAGGATTTTGTCCCGGTCTCGATGCTCGGCGGCACGGCCTACGTGGTGGTGGTGCATCCGTCGGTGCCGGTGAAGTCGGTCAAGGAACTGGTCGCGCTGGCAAAGGCACGCCCGGACGAGATCTCGCATTCGTCGTCGGGCGCCGGCAGCGGTCCGCATCTTGCGGGCGAGCTCTTCAAGAGCATGACGGGAACCAAGATGTTGCACATCCCGTACAAGGGCGGCGGACCATCGGTCATCGGGCTGGTCTCCGGTGAGGCCATGGTCGGATTTACGACCACACCCTCATGCATTTTTCAAATCAAGGCAGGCCGGCTGCGCGGGCTCGCCGTCAGCACCGCAAGGCGCTCGCCGTTCCTCCCCGACCTGCCGACCGTCGCGCAAGCCGGCGTTCCGGGCTACCAGACGAGCGCCTGGTACGGCATGGTGGTGCCCACCGGCACGCCCGCGGACGCCATCGCGCGTCTCAATGCGGAAGCGGCCAAGGCCATGACGTTCGCGGACGTAAAGTCGCGGCTCGACGCCACCGGGATGGTGCCGGGCACCAGCACGCCTGAAGAGCTGGGCAAGCACATACAAGGTGAAGTCGCAAGGTGGGCGAAAGTGGTAAAAGCCCTCAACTTGCGCGTCGACTGAAGGAACCCCATGCTGCTCTACGGATTTAAACCTGAAAACCGCAATTCAGCCACAGAGGATTCTTTTCAATACCCCCTTGAGGG
>JACQGN010000259.1 GCA_016199545.1 Betaproteobacteria bacterium
CCCGTCGCTTCGCGCCACCCCTCCTCGACGAGGAGGGGAGCTTTATTACGTGTGCTTGGTTGTTATTACAAATCGCATGAAGACTCGGGCATGAAACCCATCCACAAGTTCGAGCCCGGCGGCTACCGTTTTCTGGAAGGTGGTTTTCCGTTTTGCCAGGGCGTTGCCGCGGAGCCCGGTTACGAGATCGTGCGCGCGCGCTTTCGGCGCGTGACGCCGATTGCCGCCGGCTTCGCAGCCATCGAACGGCACTTGCAGTCGCTTGGCCGGCCACTCACTGCGCTTTGCGCCGCGGAGCTCCGTTCTCCGAAGCCGTTTTCGATGGACGGCTTCCGCGAGTTCAACGCGGGCTACGTGAGCGTGCTGAAGGCCTGGAACCTCTACCGCGAAAAGCTGAACCCGGTCGCGCGCAGCAACCTCGCGCCGGTGCTCGAGCCGCCCGCCGAGCCGGGATTCTTTGCGTTTTCCTACACCGTTCCCGCCGCGCCGGGCGCGCCGCTCACCTTCGTCATCGCCGGCAACGGCGATTGTCCCGAGGGCGGGCGCATTCCGGAGGACATCGTGCGCCGCGGCGAGGCCTCTGCCGACGCGGTGCGCGAGAAGGCGCAGCATGTGGCCGGCAAGATGGAGGTCCGCATGCGCGCGCTGGGAGCCGACTGGCGCGATGCGACTGCGGTGCACGTTTACACCGCCCTCGACGTCGGCCCCGTTGCCGTGGAACTGAACGCCTGCGGTTTCGCGAACGTCGGCTTCAACTGGTTCTACGTGCGCCCGCCCATCGTCGGCCTCGAGTTGGAGATGGACATGCGCGGAGTCCGCACCGAGATCGTGCTCGACTGAGCGGGTCACGTGGCGGGGCCGTTCCAGCCAACGGTGCGGTGCGTGCAATGTGTCCTTGCCGCATTCGCGCTTCTGCTCGCGTCGTGCCAGAGCGTCCTCGTCCACGAAGCTCGCTCGCCGTTTTCCCATATCCAGATTCGCGACTGGAGCGGCCAGCGCGCGATGTTTTTCATCGGGGAGGACGGCGCTGCGACCCTCGAGACGCTGATCGACCTGCGACAACCGCATCGGCTGCAGCACCGCTACTCGCACACGATGATGGCGGGCCTCCTCTACGGTCCCGACCCGCGTGCGGTTCTTCTCGTCGGGCTCGGCGGGGGCGCCATCGTGCGCTTCCTCAACCACGAATACCCGCGGACGCGAATCGACGTGGTGGAAATCGATCCGGTAGTGGTGACACTCGCCCGGGAATATTTCGGCACCGTGCCGGGAGCGCGCACGCGGATCTTCACTGAAGACGCGGTCGAGTATGTGCGGCGCACGGACGAACGTTACGACCTCATCCTCGTCGACGCACACCTCGCGCAGGGTGCGGAGACCAGCGCAACCGGCCTGCCCCGGCGACTTGCGGCGCAGGCGTTCCTCGCGCATCTGCGCGAGCGCCTCACGCCGGGCGGCGTGGCCGTGTTCAATCTGGTTGACGGGCAGGACACGCGCGCCGGCATAGCGCTCATCCGGGGCACGTTTATGGCGGTCGACGTGTATCAATCGTCGCCCGGCAACGTTATCGCGGTGGCGCTCACCGGCGGTGGCCGGCCGCCTGACAACGAGTTGCGCGAGCGCGCGCAAGCCCTCGATCGCGACGCCGATCGTGGATTTTCCTTCGAGCACCTGCTCGACGAGCGCGAGAACTGATTACCTCCTGCTGGCGACGCCGATCTCGGTGATGAACCGGGCGAACTCCGGCTGGCGGGAGGCGAGGTAACGGCCGTAATCGGCGCTATTCATGTAAACCGGTTCCATCAGGTTGCGGGCCACGTAGTCCTGCCAGCCCGCGCTCTTGTAGCCTGCTGCTATTTGGCGGATGGGCTTCGGCGCTTCAGGTATTCGCCGGGAAGCAAGATCTCCACTCCGCCCACGGTTCGTCCGAATAGATGGCCAAAATCCTGCCGGTCGCCGGTCAGCAGATGCGTCGCGCGCGCCTCGATGGCGGCAAGGAGGATGGGGACGTCCTTGTCGGCTAAGCGGATGCCGCGCGGCAGCCCAGACGAGGGCCAGGTCGTCACTACGTCAACCTGCGCCAGGAGCCGATCGAGCTGCTCGCGTTGTTTCGGCTCGTCGAGGTTGCGGCGCGTTTCCTCGACGGCGTACGAGGAACTCAGCAAGACCGTCCCGGGCAGCCGCCACAAATCCGCCAGCCGCGAGGCCGGAAGGTACGCGCGCGAGAACAATACATTGGCATCCAGAAAGACTCTGTCCGTCACGGCCGCTTGTGTGGAATATCGGCGGGGTCCAGACCGAGCTTGCGCACCGCGCGCTGCGCGCGCCTGTAATCAGCCGCGTCCACGGCGTTATTGAGCAGGAACTCCGCCTTGCGCCGGGAGGAGTACGCTTCCATCGGCAGCGCGATGGCAGGCCGCAGGCTCAGGCCATCCTCTTTCTCCTCGAAAATGACCAGTCCGCCGTCCTTGAGGCCGAAGCGCCGCCGCAGCCGGGCGGGAATGACGACCGTGCCGTTGCGCCCGATCTTGCACGTTTCCATTTTTACGAATCTCTGAAACTCAGGAATTCGTACTTTATCACGCCGGCGCCCTCAGCGGCTCGGGGCGAAAACGCTTTCCACCCAGTCCCACATGTAGGCAACGCCGATGCTGACGTTGTCGATCTGGCAGTGGTGGTAGCCGCCTTCCTCGCGGGTAAAGACCTTGAATGTCTTCTGCTTCGATCCCACGGCGTCAAAACACTGCTGCGCGAGCGCAAGCGGAATCTGTTCGTCGCCCGCGCCATGCACCAGCAGGAACGGACATTGGATCTTCTGCACCACGCCGTCGAGGCGGAAGCCCTCGAGTTTCTTCATCGCTTCCTCGCGCGTCGCCACGTTGAAGATCCACAGCAGGTGCTTCCACGGCACCGACAATGACGGCAATCCCCCGCTGTCGAGCTTGTCGAAGCGGCCTTTCCAGATCGCCCAGTAGTCCCACTGCGCGCCCCACGCGATGCAGCACGCGAAGCGCGGCTCGAAGGCGGCGGCGCGCGGCGCGTAATAACCGCCGAGGCTGATCGCCATCACGCCGATGCGCTTAGAATCGATTTCAGGACGCCTGGCAAGGTATTCATAAGCCGCGGTGCCGTAGCGCTCGGTCTCGTGGTGGAGATAGAGATTGCGGAAGCGCACGCTCTCGCCGTTGCCCGGGCCATCGACGATGAGGCAGGCGATGCCGCGCGCCGCGAGGTCCGGCACCCCCTTGAAGTACTGGATCTCCTTGGTGATGTCGAAGCCGTCGAAGAACACCATCGCCGGGGCGGGAGCGCTGCGGCCGGGAACGGGATCGGCGTGCACCAGCACGGCCGGCAGCGTCGCGCCCTCGTACGGAATCTCGACGTGCTCGATCTTCGGCCGACGCATGAGGCGCGCGGCGTCGCGGAAACACTCGACGCCCCGGCGGTACGCGGCGAGGCCGTCGCTCTTGGGTTGCAGGAAGCGCTCGCCGACGTGGTAGTAGTTCGCTGCGCGCAGGAGATACGAGGCGGCGGTGGCACCACGGCCCGCGGCAAGATGCGCGCGTCCGGCCTGCTCCACGGTCCCGGCTTCGCGCGCCCACTCGCGGAACCACGCGGTGTCGTCACCGACGTGTGCGCGCAGACGCAGGCCGATGCGGTTTACCTCGCCGATTTCGGTGCCGCCCCACGGCGCGGCGTTCAAGCCGATCAGCACGCCGTGCGACCAGCGGTAATCCTCGGGAAAGTACATGAACGAGAGTTCCTGCGACTGCTTGACTTCCGTTTGTGCCATGTCTGAATTCCTGTTTCGTTGATCGGGAGGGTTCCCCGGTTTCCCGGGGACGACGGACAGCATACCGGGTCGCGGCCGCGTCAATTGCGTGATATTCCGGTATGATTATGCCGGAAGCACAATTGTCCCATCCCGCCTCGTGGTTCGGCCTGAGGCACTATCGGAGAAAAGTCATGATCGCTGCACGTTACGCGCGCCGCGCATTGCTCGCGCTGTTGCTATCCGCACTCGCCGCCGGCGCCTTTGCGCAGCCGAAACAGGCGCCCAAGGAATACGCCCCGGAGGTGGGTCAGTCCGGCAAAGACGTGGTATGGGTGCCCACCCCGCAGTCGCTGGTGGACAAGATGCTCGAAATGGCGAAGGTGACGCCGAGCGATTACGTGATCGACCTCGGATCGGGCGACGGCCGCACGGTGATCACCGCTGCGAAGCGCGGCACGCGCGCGCACGGCATCGAGTATAACCCCGACATGGTGGCGTTGTCGAAGCGCGCCGCGGCGAAGGAAGGGGTGAGCGGGAAGGCGACCTTCGCCAAGGCGGATCTCTTCGAGAGCGATTTTTCGCAGGCCACGGTCATCACGATGTTCCTGCTGCCCGACATCAATCTGAAGCTGCGCCCCAAGATCCTTGATCTGAAGCCCGGCACGCGCATCGTGTCGAATTCGTTCACCATGGGCGAATGGACCGCCGACCAGACCGTCAACGCCACCGAAGGCTGCACGTCCTATTGCACGGCATACCTCTGGATCGTCCCGGCCAAGGCGGAAGGCTCGTGGCGGTTGCCGCAGGGCGAACTCGACCTGACACAGACCTTTCAGATGCTTTCCGGAACGCTCACGACCGGAGGCGCAACTGCGAAGATTTCCAACGCCAAAATGAGCGGCGACCGTATTCGTTTCAGCGTCGGCGGCGCGCAGTATACCGGGCGCGTGAACGGCGGGAGCATGGAAGGCACCGTCAAGTCGAGCGACGGCACCCGGAAGTGGAGCGCCACGCGCGACGGCAAGGTGTAGCGGTTATTTGGGGCCGGCGCCGCTCGGCGCAAAGTAGGCGGAAATCCGGGCGCGCGGGCCGGAGTCCGCCGGCAATGATGCACGTGACAGCAGTCGATGCCGGTTCTCGTATAATCCCCACTCCACCCGGAAAATCACCTGACAGGATCGCAGATGGCCAAACCCAACTATGCGTTCGCCAAGCGCCAGAGGGACCTTGCCAAGAAGCAGAAGAAAGAGGAAAAACGGCAGCGGAAACTCGAAGCTCGGCAGGAGAAGCACCCGGAGGACGCGCCGCCACCGGCCGTCGACGAAAAGCCCCCCGCCTGATCCGTCCGTCCAAGGAGCTTGTCGCATCTCAAGCCCGACAAGCTCCTAGACGATCAGATTCCCTGCATTGACGTTGAGGCTCACCCCGGTGATGTAGCGGGCCTCTTCGGACGCAAGGAAAAGCGCCGCTTCCGCGGAATCCTCGGGTTCGACCAGGTGGCGCATCGGATTCGTGGCTGCGATGTTCTCGATGCTCGCGGCATCGCGCACCTTGCGCACGCGCGGGGTCAGTGTCGTGCCGGGAACGACGCAATTCGCCGTAATCCCGTATGGCCCGAGTTCTTTCGCGAGGTGCTTGGTGAGTCCGATCAGCCCGGCCTTGGCCGAGCCGTAAGGCAGATACGACGGCGCGTGCGGGTTGGGGGCGATCCCGGCGCCGGAGGAAATGCTGATGATCCGCCCTTTCTTTCGTTCCATCATGATCCCCGCGACCGCCTTGCAGCACAGGAAGGCGGTCTTGAGATTAAGCGCGATCACCCGGTCCCACTCTTCTTCGTCGATCTCGGTGATCGGGGCGAGCTTGTGAAACCCGCCGGCGCCGTTCACCAGAATATCGATCGTGCCCCAACGCTCGAGCACTGCCTTGACCATCGCGTCCACGTCCGGCGACTTCGTCACATCGGCCTCCAGCACCAGCGCCGATCCTCCCGCTGCTTCGATCTCATCGCCCACACGCTGGGCCTCGGCAAGGTTGATGTCGACCACTGCAACCGAAGCGCCTTCTCGCGCAAAGGTCGTCGCGATCGCTTCGCCGAGACCCTGGCCCGCGGCGGTGACGATGGTGATCTGTCCGCCGAGCCTGCCCGCTTTGTCGCTGCTCATCTGCGCCTCACTGTTCGTGGAATACCAGGCCCGCATTTTCGACACTACGGGCATCGGGCGCAAGTCACGGCGCGCGAAATCCGGAACGCGGCTCACGCTCCCCGCGTTTCCGATCGCGAAGGTCCGGCGCGCCCTGAAAATTTCCACGGGTTGACAATCCGGAATCCGCCACTACTTTGCATCGGATAAACTTCCCGCTCACGTTCCCAGGAGAGCCCGGTTGGACTTCAAGGACTATTACTCGACGCTGGGCGTTGCCCGAGACGCGGCTGCGGGGGACATCAAGAAGGCCTTCCGCAAGCTCGCGCGCAAATACCACCCGGACGTGTCGAAGGAGAAGAACGCCGAGGCGCGCATGAAGGAGGTCAACGAGGCCTATACCGTGCTTTCGGACCCGGAGAAGCGCGCCGCCTACGACCAGCTCGGCCAGGGCTATCAACCCGGCCAGGATTTCCGGCCGCCTCCGGACTGGGACACGGGTTTCGAGTTCTCGGAGAGGGAGTTTGCGCCGGGCGACGCGGCCGACTTCAGCGATTTCTTCACCGAACTCTTCGGCCGCGCGGGGCGAAGAGGCGCTCGCGGCCCGGAACGCGGCTTCCACGCGCGCGGCGGGGATCATCACGCCAAGGTGCTGCTCGACCTGGACGACGCTTTCCGCGGCGCCACGCGGCAGATCAGCCTGCGCGTGCCCGGGCTCGACGACCGCGGGCACATCGTGGTGGATACCCGCACCCTCAATGTGCAGATCCCGAAGGGGGTGCGCGAAGGGCAGATGATCCGGCTGGCAGGTCAGGGCGCGCCGGGAATGGGCGAGGGCAAGCCCGGCGATCTCCTGCTCGAGGTGCATTTCAGACCCCATTCCCGTTTCCGGGTCGACGGGCGCGATCTCTACATGACGTTGCGCGTCGCCCCTTGGGAAGCGGCGCTGGGCGCAGTCATCCCGGTGTCACTGCCCGATGGCGGGGAGATCAAGATGCGCATTCCCGAAGGCGCGCAGAGCGGGCGGCGCCTGCGGGTGCGCGGCAAGGGCATACCCAGCGATCCACCGGGCGACCTGCTGTTGGACATCCAGGTCGTGGTGCCGCCGGCATCGAGCGCGCGGGCGCGGGAGTTGTATGAAACCATGGCGCGGGATCTCGCCTTCGACCCCCGCGCCGAGGAGTGAGCCATGCGCGATGAAGACATCCTGACCGGTGCGGTGCTGGAAGAATCCTGCCTCACTCTGGAGGAACTCGCATCCGCGTGCTCGGTCAGCACCGAATGGGTCGTGCGCCATGTTGAGGAAGGCGTGCTGTCGGGTACGGGCACGACCGTGACCGAGTGGCGCTTCTCCAGCCGCGACCTGTGGCGCGTCCGGCACATTCACGCGCTGGAGCGCGACTTCGACGCCGTGCCGGAACTCGCTGGCTTGGTGGCTGATCTCATGGAAGAGCTGGAAACCCTGCGCGCGCGCCTGCGCCGCGTCGGGCTGGCCTAGTCACGAGCGCGGGAATAGGGTAGCGCAGACGACCCCGTCTGCTCCGTCCCACGTGCAGGTGCGGTGCCCGCGCTGCGAAGGGTGGAATCATGGCGATCCGAGTGCAACTCAACAAGGGCCGCGTGCCGGTGAAGGTGTGGACCGAGGACATCGAGCACGAGGCGCTGCAGCAGCTCATCAACGTTTCGCAACTGCCGATCGTCCACGGACACGTCGCGGCCATGCCCGACGTGCACACGGGCATTGGCGCGACTGTCGGCAGTGTCATTCCTACGAAGAATGCGATCATTCCCGCCGCGGTCGGCGTGGACATCGGCTGCGGCATGAACGCGGTACGGCTCACGCTTTCGGCGAAAGACCTGCCCGATTCGCTGGCGAAGGTGCGCGGTGCGATCGAGGATGCGGTGCCGGTCGGCTTCAGTCAGCACGACTACGACAAGGCGAACCGCGGCACCCATGCCCGTGCGGCACGTGCGTTGTCGGAGCGGCTCGACAGCGTCGTCAAAAAGCATCCGGAAGTGATGAAGATGCAGCGCCAGTTCGCCCGCACCTGGATTTGCCAGTTGGGGACGCTCGGCGGTGGCAACCATTTCATCGAAGTCTGCCTCGATGCCGAGGATCGCGCGTGGGTGATGCTGCATTCCGGCTCGCGCGGCATCGGCAACGTGCTGGGCCGTCATTTCATCGCGGCCGCGCGGCGCGACATGGAGCGTCACCATATCAACCTGCCCGACCGCAACCTCGCCTACTTCAGCGAGGGCTCTGAACTCTTCGACGACTACGTCGAGGCGGTCGAGTGGGCGCAGGATTACGCGATGGCGAACCGGCGCCGCATGATGGCGCTCATCATCGAGACGCTGCGCCGGCATCTGCCGCCGTTCGACACCGACGGCGAGGCGATCAACTGCCATCACAACTACGTGGCGCGCGAGACGCATTTCGGGGAGAAGCTCTTCATCACCCGCAAGGGCGCGATCAGCGCGCGCGAGGGCGAACTCGGGATCATTCCCGGCAGCATGGGCGCGAAATCCTACATCGTGCGCGGGCTCGGCAACGCGGAGTCGTACTGCTCGTGCGCGCACGGCGCGGGGCGGCGCATGAGCCGCACCGAGGCGAAGCGCCGATTCAGCCGCGACGACCTGGCGGCGCAGACGCGCGGCGTCGAATGCCGCAAGGACGCTGGCGTCATCGACGAGATCCCCGGCGCCTACAAGGACATCGATGCGGTCATGGCCAACCAGTCCGACCTGGTCGAGGTCGTGTACACGCTGAAGCAGGTGCTGTGTGTGAAGGGGTGAGCGTTGGGGTTCGCTGCGGTCACCGCCAACCTACAAATACGGCGCGTGGGACCATCTCGTTTGATCATCGTAGGTTGTGGGTGAGCAGCGCGAACCCCAACACCCGGGAAATAATATATTCAACCGTGCCATAATTCCCCACTTGCTTGCACAAAAGGAGTCCAGCCATGGCCGTCCTGACGCTCGACATCACCGATCGTCGCCCCTTCGCTAACGGACAGAGTTTCGATTCCGCGGGGCCGTACGAACAGATCCGCGGCACCGTCACTTTCGCGATCGATCCTTCGAATCGCGCCAACCAGGCGATCGTCGACCTGGGCCTGGCGCCGCGCGATGGGGAGGGCCGCGTGCGTTTTGTATCCGATTTCAACCTCGTGAAGCCGCTGCATCCGGCTCAGGGCAACCGCCGCCTGTTGGTGGAGCTGCCCAACCGGGGTCGCAAGCTCACCGGGCGCCTCAACCGCGCACCGGCCGAGGCGGCGCAGTCGGCGGAGGGTCACCCCGGCGATGGCTGGCTCTACCGCAACGGCTGGTCGGTGGCCTCGATCGGCTGGCAGTGGGACGTGATCCGCAGCGACCGGCTGCTGGGGCTGGTTGCGCCGCCCGCGTTCATCGACGGCCTGCCGGTCACCGGCCAGAACATCGTCGAGATCCGTCCCTCGGTGCGGGAGCGCACGGCGCTGCTCGCCAATCGTGAACACGATTGTTACCGGGTGGCGCGCGTAGACGACCCCAGCGCGGTGCTCTACGTGCGCGACTGGGAAGACGGGCCGCACAGCATGGTGCCGCGGTCGCAGTGGCGTTTTGCGCGGGAGACCGCAGACGGGCGCGTGCTCCCGAGCCGCGGGCATGTTTACCTCGAAGGTGGATTCGAACCCGGGCGCTACTACGATCTTGTTTACACGGCGGAGAGCGCGCTCGTCGTCGGTGCCGGGCTGCTCGCGTTTCGTGACATCGCGTCGTTCCTGAGGAGCGATGCCGCCGCGAACCCGCTGGCCGGCAATGTTGAAAGGGCATACGGATTCGGCATCTCCCAGACCGGCCGCATGGTGCGCCACTTCCTCTATCTGGGGCTCAACGTCGATGAGGCGGGCCGCCAGGTTTACGACGGCTTGCTGCCGCACGTCGCCGGCGCGCGCCTCGGCGAGTTCAACCACCGCTTTGCCCAGCCGTCGGTACAGGCAACCGCGGGTTTCGCGCATCTCTTCCCGTTCGCCGACGACGAGATGCGGGATCCGTTAACCGGCAAGACCGACGGGTTCCTGCGCCGCCAGCGCGCGATCGGCGGCATGCCCAAGCTGATCTACACCAATACCGGCGCCGAGTACTGGCGCGGCGATGGCTCCCTGCTGCACACCGACCCCGCCGGCAAGGCCGATCTCCCGCAGACGCCGGAAACCCGCATCTATCACTTCGCGAGCACCCAGCATTCGATCGGGGCGCTCCCGCAGCGCCAGGTGAATGCCGACGACGGCTCGCGCGGCCGCTACCCATTCGGTGTCGTGGACTATGCTCCGCTGCTGCGGTGCGCGCTCATGAACCTCGACCGCTGGGTGTCGGAGGGCGTCGAGCCGCCGCCCAGCCGCCATCCACGAATCGACGACGGCACCGCGGTGCCGCGCGCGGCCGTGATCGAGGCTTTCAAGGCGTTCCCGGACCAGGCCGTGCCCGACCCCGAGAAGCTGTGGGTGATCCGCACCGTGGACCTCGGCCCCGATGCCGAGCGCGGCGTGGGCGTGTACCCGGTAAAGGAGGGCAAGACCTACCCGTGTTTCGCCTCGGCCGTGGATGCAGACGGCAACGAAGTCGCGGGCATCCGGCTGCCCGATGTCACCGTGCCCGTCGCGACGCACACCGGCTGGAACTTGCGCCACCCGGGTTCGAGCGCATCCGATCATCAGATCCCGATGCAGGGCTTCTCGCGCTTCTTCGCGGCGACCCGCGCGCAGCGTCTTGCCTTGAACGATCCGCGTCCATCGATCGAAGAACGTTACGCGAGCAAGGACCAGTACCTCGCGCTGGTGCGCCAGGCGGCGGAAGCGCTCGCCGCGCAGCGCTACGTGCTGCCGGGGGACATCGACATCCTGGTCGCCAACGCCGCCGAGCGCTGGGACGCCGCGCTCGCCGCGAATGTCGCGACACCGGCGATCGCTTCGTAGCCTGACCAGCACCGCTTCAGCGCAGCAACACCGGAACCGGCCTGAGAGGAGGGAAATGCAACCTGCATTGATTCGCGTGCTGACTGTAGCGGTG
Organism: Betaproteobacteria bacterium; assembly: GCA_016199545.1. Lineage (GTDB taxonomy): Bacteria > Pseudomonadota > Gammaproteobacteria > Burkholderiales > SG8-41 > DSOT01. The sequence goes on from JACQGN010000259.1 coordinate 10,966, forward strand.
GCTGTGCTGCTCGCCCATGCGGGGCTCGCGCCCGCCCAGCCGTATCCATCCAGGCCGATACGCGTGATCGTGCCGTACGCGCCGGGCGGATCGACCGACGTGGTGTTGCGTCTGCTGGCGCCGCGGATGTCCGAAATTCTCGGGCAGCAGGTGGTGGTGGAAAACCGTCCGGGGGCCGCGTCCGTCGTCGGCCTGGATATCGTCGCGAAATCGCCGCCCGACGGTTACACGGTGGGCATCGCGAACATCGCTTATGGCGCGAACCCGACGCTGCGAAAAATGCCGTTCGATTCCGAAAAGGATCTCGTGCCGGTGAGCCTGATTTCGATCGTGACGATGGTGCTTTCGGTGCATCCTTCCGTGCCGTCGCGCTCGATGAAGCAGTTGATCGCGCTCGCCAAGTCGAAGCCCGGCAGCCTCAATTATGGCTCGGCCGGCCAGGGCAGCGCGAACCATCTGGCGATGGAACGCTTCAAGCAACTGGCGGGAATCAACGTGGTGCACATTCCCTACCAGGGCGGCGGCCCGGCGGTGATCTCGATCGTGGGTGGCGAGACCGCGTTGCTGTTCGCGACCATTCCGTCGGCGATCCAGCATTTCAAGACCGGACGGCTGATTCCGCTCGGCGTGAGCCGCGCGCAACGCAACGTGGCGTTGCCCGATGTGCCGACGATTGCCGAGGCGGCGGTTCCCGGTTACGAAGCGATCGAGTGGAACGGCGCCATGGTGCCGGCGGGCACGCCTGCCGCGGCCATCAGCAGGCTCCACCAGGCGATCGCCAAGTCGGTGGCAATACCCGCGGTGAAGGAGCGTGTCACCGCGCTCGGCGCCGATCTCGCCGGCACCTCGCCGGCGGAATTCACGGCGTTCGTGAAGAAGGAGCTCGCAACGTGGTCGAGAGTAGTCAAGGAAGTGGGCATCCGGGTGGAGTAGCAACGGAACCACGCCGGCAAAGGATTGCCGGCCTACGAAGCACGCTGTCGGATTACGAATCACGGATCATGCCTTCCAGGCGTTCTCGGCGAGCCAATCCGCGATGTAGTCGACGCCCACCTGCCGGTTGTCGACCTGGCAGTGTTCGGCGCCGCCCTCGGCGGCGGTGAATATCTTGAGGGTCTTGTTTTTCGAGCCGGCCGCTTCGTGGAGTTTCCTGGCTGAATCGAGCGGCACGATGCGGTCGTTCTCGCCGTGCACCACCAGAAACGGGCACTCGATGCGGCCGGCGACTGGGGCGAGGTTGAACTCCTTCGCCATCTCGACCGCGTGGTCGAGGTCCCTCGCGCCGAACACCCACGGCACCTGGAAGTGCGACTGCGCGCTTTTTTTCGCGTCGCTCTTCACCGCCTGGCGGATGGTGTCCACCCACTCCTCCATGTTCCAGTGCATGGCGCCGAAGGCAACGCAGGCGGCGTAGCGCTTCTCGAAGGCGACGATGCGCGGCGCATAGTAGCCGCCGAAGCTGTAGCCCATCACCGCGACCTTCGTCGCATCGACTTCCGGCCGGCGCGTGAGGTATTCGTAGGCGGCGGTGCCCGCGGCCTCGTAGTCGTGGCGCGTCCTGATGTCGCGCAGCCGGATCGATTCGCCCTGTCCCGGCCCGTCGACCGCGAGCGTGTGCCAGCCGCGCGCGGCGAATTCGAGGCCATTGAAGAGCACGCTCATCTCCTTGCAGTTGTCGAGACCGTCGAAGGCGACCATCGTCGGCGCGCGTCCCGAAACGCCGGGCGCTTTCATGAAGAGCGCGGGCAGGGTGAGTCCGTTCTCGTACGGCACCTCCACCCGTTCGACATTGGGATAGCGCCGCAGGATGCCGCAGGTCTGGCACTCGATCGCCTTGCGGCCCATCTCCCGTTTCTCCGGCCCCGGTACGATGAAACGCTCGGCGGTGAAGTAGTACATGCCGGCGCGCAGGGAGTAGTTGCCAGCGGTCATCCTGCTGCCCGCGGTTTCGGCGGCATTCGCCACCTTTTCCAGCCGCGCGGCCATCGCGCTCCATTCCTCCCACCACGCGTGGGGTTCACTCTGGCGCTGCCTCAGCCGCTCGCAGATTTCGTCGATCTCTCCGAGCGCCACAGCCCCATACGGCGCCATGCCCTTGGTGACGAGGGTCGCGTTGGACCACATGAAATTGCCGGGGAAATGATCGATCCAGGTGCCGTGCTCGAAGGACATGGTGGGGCCTGACGTGCTCAGGGCAGGGCGATGCCGAGCTTCTGGGCCTTGGCTTTCAGCCGCTCGCCCGATTTGGCCACGTCGATGACGAATCGCTCATGCTCGCATTCGCCGATTTGCTCCAGTTCGTCGAACAGGCTCACCTTGAATTTAAGGCGCCGGCGATCGACTTCGATCAGCTCGACTTCGCTGCGCACGGTCTGCCCCTCCAGAGTCGGCGCGAGGTGCCGGATGTAGACAGTCACGCCGACGCTGTTCTCGCCCGCGCCGAGCATGGCCGCGACGAGCTGATGGCAGGAGAGTTCCGAGAATTTCACCATCTCCGGTGTCGAGAACACCCACGGCCCGCCGCGCGATGTGCAGTGATTGCGCTCGACCTTCAGGTTGAAGCTGCCCTTCATTCCCGGTTTCAGTGCTTCCATGCGCTCCCTCTCCGATCGTTCAAGTCTATAGGGAGAGCATACCGTATGGAGCGCGCCATTGCCTACGCGCAGCGCTGACCTGATCGTCAACGATGACGCTGGCCGAGCTCACCCGTTGCAGCAGTCCGATCATGCAGCAAGACTTCGCTCGGTTATCCTGTACCAACGGCAGGGGGCGTCTATACTATGCCGATGCGAGCGTTGAACGAGTGGACGGCGACCGAGATTGTCGCTGCCATCGCTGCCGGCACGGCAACGTGCGAGGCGGTGGCGCGCGCCTGTCTCGACCGCATCGCGGCGCGCGAGCCGCAGGTGGGAGCCTGGCAGTATCTCGATCCGGACGCGGTGCTGGCGCAGGCGCGAGCGCTCGACAGGAGCAGCGCGCGCGGGCCGCTCCGCGGCGTGCCCTTCGGCGTGAAGGACATCATCGACACCTGCGACATGCCGACCGAGTACGGCACCTGTATCCACAAAGGGCACCGGCCGCACAAGGATGCAGCGTGCGTTGCGCTCTCGCGCAGAGCCGGCGCGTTGCTGCTCGGGAAAACCGTCACCACCGAGTTCGCGAACGTCACGCCGGGCAAGACCTGCCACCCCCTCGATCCGACGCGCACACCGGGCGGCTCGTCGAGCGGCTCGGCCGCCGCGGTCGCGGACTTCATGGCGCCGCTTGCGCTCGGCACCCAGACCACCGGTTCGACGACGCGGCCGGCATCGTTTTGCGGCGTGTTCGGCTATCGTCCGACGCATGGCGACGTGCGCGTGGCGGGCGTCATGGAGGCATCGGGTTCGCTCGATACCGTGGGGCTCCTCGCGCGCTCGATCGAGGACATCGCGCTCTATCGCGACGTGGTGCTCGGCGTGCAACCGGAGCCGGTCGCGGACATGCCGCCGCCGCGGATCGGATTCTGCCGGCCGTACTTCTGGCAGCGGCTCGAGCCCGCCACGCAGAAGTTGCTGGCAGAGGCGGCGCAGCGGCTCGCGCGCGCCGGTGCTCCGGTGCGCGACGTAACCTTGCCCGCGGAATTCGAAGGCCTGGAAGAAGCGCATCGCTGGGTGTCCGGATTCGAAATGGCGCGGAATCTCGCGTGGGAGATCGACCATCACTGGGATGAGATCAGCCCGGCGTTCCGCACCGGCCGCGTGCAGGACGGCTTTGCCTGTACTTACGATCGCTATTGCGGCATGCGCCGGCGGATGGAGCACTGCCAGCGCTTGCTGGACGCACTGTTCGCGGACTACGATGTGCTGCTGGCCCCGGCCGCCGCGGGCGAGGCGCCCGTGGGCCTGCATCCGGTGCCGCATCCGTGGGTTTACATGATCTGGACCACGACCCACGTGCCGTCGTTGACGCTGCCGGTGTTCAAGGGTCCGGCCGGACTTCCCGTTGGCGCGCAACTCATCGCCCGGCGCGGCGAGGATCGCAAGTTGTTCGCGGCGGCGCGGTGGGTCTATCGGCAACTTGTCGCATAGTCCAGCCTGTCCGGATATTCCCACGGTAGCGGTCCGGCGGTGGCGCCGGGGCGTGCAGGCACATTTAGGGAGAACTGATGCCAACGAGCGGCCCCTGGATCGAGCATTTTCCGGGCAACATGGTGTGGTCCAATGCATGCCTCGTAACGAAAGGCATGGCGCCCTACGGCGCGGTGGCGCTGGGCGAGATCGACGAAATCTGCGAGCGGCTCAGGCGGCGCGAGGGCGAGTACGACGCGTGGGAGCAGGAATGGTGCGCGATGGGCGCGCGGCTGGAGAAGATCGCGGAGCAGGCGGCAGCCGCTGGCCGCCAGATGACGGCGGGCAACTACTACCTGCGCGCCGGCATGTACTACTTCACCGGCGAGCGTTTCGTGTACCCCGGGGATCGCAAGCGGGAGATCGGCCGCAAGGCGCTCGCGTGTCAGCGCGCGGGACTCAAACGGCGCTATCCCAATCTGGAGTTCGTCGAAGTCCCGTACGAAAATACGACGCTTCCCGCGCTGTTCATGAAAGCGCCGGGCGTATCGGGGCGCGCGCCGACCGTTGTGGTGTTCGACGGCATGGACAACTGCAAGGAAATGAGCGTGCTGTTCAACGGACTGGAATTCGCCGCGCGCGGCTGGCACACGCTCGCGATCGACGGGCCAGGGCAGGGCGAATCGCTGCGCCTGCGCGGCCTCTACGCGCGCCACGACTACGAGGTTCCGGGGAGGGCGGCGTACGATTTCGTCGCTTCCCGGCCGGATGTCGATCCGGCGAAGGTGGTCGTGATGGGCTACAGCTTCGGCGGCTATTACGCTGGGCGCGTGGCGGCATTCGAGCAGCGCTACGTCGCCGGCGTCGCGTTCGCCGCGCTGCACTGGGATCTCGCCGGCTGGCAGAGTGAGATCAAGCGCCGGCACGAAATCGATCCGAAGAATACCGCCCAATCGGCGTTTCACTTCCGCTGGGTCATGGGCCACTACGATGATGCCGACGCCGCGATCGAGAAAGCGAGGAAATTCTCACTGGCGGATGTCGCGCAGCGCATCACCATGCCATTTCTCATCGTTCACGCCGCGGACGACAAGGTCGTGCCCGTTGCGTCCGCGCACAAGCTTTTTGATGCGATCGGTTCGAAGCGCAAGCACCTGAAAATCTTCACCGCCGAGGACGGTGGCACATATCACGCGCAGGTCGACAACCGCCAGGTCGGCGTCGATTACATTGCCGACTGGATCGCGGCGAACATCTAGAGCGTGTAACAGGATGACAAAATCTGTCTTGTTCCCCGCCTTCCGCAAGGAGGGGTGGCCTGCAGAGCCGGGGTGGTTTAGAGCGCAGCCTTGCACGTCCGCCACCACTTCGCGCCACCCCGCCCAGCCCGTCGCGCTGCATCGCGTCGGGCATTCACCGGCTCAGAGCAATGCTCCTCGAACCCCCGGTTCGCCCTCGACAAGGAGGGGAGATGGCATCCCGCGGTCGGCCGGTTCCTTTTGTTACGCGCTCTTGGTTCCCCGTTTTATCCGTCCCATTGACGCTTTATACTGCGTCATTGGGGGGCCGACTTCTAGTTGAACTAAACCGCTTCGCGGTGGTGTGTCTGAGCCTCACGGTTCGGTGAGGCGTTCCAAGTTGCGCAGATGAGCAGGATGCCGGAGCCCGTTCG
>JACQGN010000271.1 GCA_016199545.1 Betaproteobacteria bacterium
GCCGCGATCGACGTGAAACGGCGTCCACGGATTTTCTTCCTCGTTCTCGCCGCAGATATACGAATAGCGCAGCGGCGAGCCGAAGCTCGTTTTCGAATAGACGCCGGGCAGGGCGCCGCCGCCGTTGATCAGGATCAGGCGGACCGCGCGGCCGATGGTCGAGTTCGCGCGCCAGCCGGGGCCGAGGCAGCCGGTGCCGTAATTGATTTCGAGCTGCTTGCGCACCGGGCCGTTCACCAGCAGGAACGGCGTCATCGGGTTGGTGGTGACCTGCATCAGTTCCAGCGGATAGCTGCTGTCGGTGAGGCCTTCGACCGCGGCGATCAGCACCGGCATGTACTCCGGACGGCAGCCGGCCATGATGGCGTTCACCGCGATCACCTCGACCGTCGCGCGGCCCTTGCGCGGCGGCAGCACGCCGATCAAGTCGTTACCCGCGTGCCCCGAGGCTGCGATGAAGCGCTGCACGGCGCCAGGCGATGCGGGAATGATGGGAAGCCCGTCGGTCCAGCCCTCGTCATAGGCGTGCTCGTAGGCACGGGTGAGCAATGCCTCGACGGAATCCGACTGCAGTCTGACTTCGGCTTGAGTCACGAATGCTCCTATACCGGGACGGCCGAGCGCACCACGCCCCGGGGATGAATCTGCTCGCGCGCGATGTCCTTGAGTTGCGCCTCGATCTCCGCCGGCGCCTGCGTCAATCCCGCGATCACGGTTGCGATCATGGCTTCGGCGCGGGTCCGGATCGCCGCTTCATCGAGCTGGCGGATCGGATTCGGGGTTTCCGCGATCACGACGTACGGGCAACCCTGCGTCGCGGACATGCGCCGCGCGAAGCGGCTGAAGGTGTCGGTGGTGATCATCACCGTCGGAATGCCGCGGGCCTCGAGGGCGGGCGTGACGTGGCTACACCACGTCGTGCAGGAGCCTCAGTCGCCGGTTGCGGTCAGCGCCACGTCGACGCGCTTCGCCATGTCGTCGAGCTTGCCGCCCATCGCGTCGATGAGCTTGCCGGTCTTGAGCGGCAATTCGCGCATCGGCTGCTCCATGACCACCGCCTTGATGCGGTAACGCTCCTGGAGCAATTTGCCGAGCGCGGCGAGGATTTCGACCGCCGACGGGCGCCAGTTGGGCAGCAGACCCACGACCTTGCCGTCGAGCGTGGCAGGCCGGGGCGCGAGCGCGCTGCCCGTGGTCGATTCGTCGAGGTAAACGGGCAGGGGCGAGAGCATTGTCAGTTCGATGGAAGCCATTTGGGTGTCCTTATCAAGCCGCCTCAATGATAGGCGGCGGCTCGTCTCCGGGTCAAGGCAGGGACGGCGCTTTCAGAGTGCGTAAGGATGGCATACGATGTTCGACCAAGCGGAAATCGTCAGACAACAGGGGAGTACAACATGACCCAGCCGGCGGTGCGGCGCCAGAGCGAATGGGCGCCGCTTACCAGGGCGCAGTTTCGCGAGCGGTTTTTCGCCCGTTTCTACGATCCGGCCTTTGACGAAGTGAAGGCCGAGCTGGAAAAGGTGTTCGAAAAATCCTGGGACGGCTACCTCAATTACCGCAAGTCCCCGCGCAAACGCGCCGCGGGCCCCGGTTTTGCCGACCCGGCCATGCAGCTTCCGATCGAGTGGCTCGAAGCGCGTGCCCGGGTCGACGCGGCGGAGAAACGCCAGAAAGACCCCCGATCGCCGACCCGCATCCTGATCGTCAACGGCTCAAGGCGTACGTTTCCACTTCGCAGGCGCTGTGCCACTGGCCGTGCTCGTGCTACCCCAATCACGCGCTCGGCCAGACCAACGACTGGATGGACGACATCTATCCGCGCTGGGTTGCGGCGCACGGCGTGTTCATCCTCTGCCCGGTGCACTGGTACCAGGCGCCGGCAAGCCTCAAACTCATGATCGACCGGCTGGTGTGCGCCGACGGCGGCAACCCCGATCCGACGACCACGAGGAAACGTTCGTGCAGGTGCAAAACGCCGCGCTGAGTCTCGCCAACATGACGGCGCAGATCCGCTCCGGTGCGTACCACGCTCCGCAGGCGGGCCTGCACAGCCCGCGCGAGAAGTGACCGGCACGCCACCCCCTTTTCAGGATTCCCGGAGTCGGTCAAAATACGCGTTGCGTGAGCCACCCACACCGAGAGGAGCGTCCAGCATGGCCCATACGATCGAACAGTTCGCATCCGAGTGCCACCGCCTGCTCAGGACCGAGCCCGGCCCCGCCGGCCGCAGCAAGGTCAGCGCGTTGCTGCAGGAGGTGCTCAAGGATCAGGCGTTTGTCGCGAAGAACATCGACGACAGCACGCCCGAGCGCAAGATCCTCTACGAGGACCCGGAACTCGGCTTCTGCATACTCGCTCACCATTACAAGGGGGCGAAGGAGAGCTCGCCTCACGACCACGGCCCGTCGTGGGCGATCTACGGCCAGGCCTGGGGTGAGACCCAGATGAGCGACTTCGAACTGCTCGAGGCCGCGAGCGCCGAAAATCCGGGCAAGGTGCGCAAGGTGCGGACTTACAAGCTCACGCCCGGCATCGCCCACGTCTACAACGAAGGCGATCTGCATTCACCCAAGCGCGACGGGTCGACCAAGTTGATCCGCATCGAGGGGATCAACATGGAGAAGGTCAACCGGTTCAAGTTCCAGGCGGTATAGGCGCGCTTACGTCCCGGGCGGTTGCGTTTCGCCGCGTGAGGCGCGCCGCCACGGGGCGGCGTCAATGATGCGCGCCTGAGGGAATGACCGGGAGCAATCCGCTTCGCAGGTTGCGCAGGTGGCGCTGCCGCACCAGCGCCATGGTGACGGCAACGA
>JACQGN010000263.1 GCA_016199545.1 Betaproteobacteria bacterium
CGATTATCAGCAGAACCAGAATGAAAATACCGCGGCGCGGATCGGTGGCAAACGCGTGCACCGAGGTGAGCACGCCCGAGCGCACCAGAAACGTCCCGAGGAGGCTGAAGGCGAAAGCGAAAATGGCGGCGAGAACCGTCCAGGCCCGAAAGCATCCGCGTTTTTCGGTCACGACGAGCGAGTGAATGAGCGCGGTGCCGACCAGCCACGGCATGAAGGACGCATTCTCGACCGGATCCCAGAACCACCAGCCGCCCCACCCGAGCTCGTAGTAGGCCCAGACGCTGCCGAGCGCGATGCCGAGCGTGAGAAAAACCCACGCTGCCGTCGTCCAGGGGCGCGACCAGCGCGCCCACGCTGCATCGAGACGGCCGGACAGCAACGCGGCGATCGCGAACGCAAACGCCACGGAGAAGCCGACATAGCCCATGTACAGCATCGGCGGATGCAGCACCATGCCGGGATCCTGCAGCAGCGGGTTGAGATCGCGACCGTCGGGCGCCGCCGGCAGCAGGCGCAGGAACGGATTCGAAGTGAACAGCATGAATGCCACGAACCCGACGCTCACGAGCCCCAACACGCCCAGCACGCGCGCGGTCATGCGCTCTGGCAGGTTGCCGCTACTCACCGCGACCGCGACCGTCCACAGCGCGAGCATCAGCGTCCACAGCAGCAGCGAGCCTTCGTGCCCGCCCCACACGCCGGCGACGCGATAGGCCAGCGGCAAAGCCGAGTTCGAATTGGACGCGACGTAGGCGACCGAGAAGTCGTTCGTGACAAACGCATACGTGAGGCAACCAAACGCCAGTGCGACGAACACGAGCTGGGATTGCGCCGCGGGGCGCGCGACCGCCATCCACGCCACATCGCCACGCGCCGCGCCAGCGAGCGGGAAAACGGCCTGAACCAGCGCCAGGCAAAGCGCGATGGCCAGTGCGAGCTGTCCGAGTTCGGGAATCATCCGTGTTGTGCCACGACACGCTGCGCGGTCGCACCTGCGCGTCCGAGGTGCCTCAGGATGTTGCGCTTTCTCAGATTCAGGAAAATAATCTCGCACGCGACCAGCGCGAACGTGGCTGCATACGAGCCCCAGACATAAAGCGCGTATCCGCCCATGGCGAAAAATTCGCCCCAGCCGCCCCAGTTCATGGCAGTCTCTTCAGCGGGTCCGCGACCCACTCTGCATTGCGCTCGCGTTCGAGTATGATGCAGCGCACCCGCGCCAGCGCCGCCGCCATGCTGTACATCCAGAACGCCAGCGCCATCACGATCATGCCCGCGAACATCGTGGTGGCCATGCTGGGGCTGCGCGTGAGGCTGACCGAGGCCCCTTGGTGCAAGGTGTTCCACCACTTGACCGAGAAATAGATGATCGGGATGTTTACCACCCCCACCAGCGCCAGCACCGCCCCGGCACGGTCGGCGCGGCGCGGATCGTCGATCGCCGACTGCAGCGCCATGAAGCCAAAATACAGAAACAGCAGGATTAATTCCGAAGTCAGCCGTGCATCCCACACCCACCACGCGCCCCACATCGGCTTTCCCCACAATGAGCCCGTCCACAGCGCAAGAAAAGTGAAGAGTGCCCCCGTCGGCGCGATCGCGCTCGCCATCATCCCGGAAAGCCGGGTATTGAGCGCGAGCCCGACGCCCGCCCAGAACGCCATGACGAGGTAGAGAAACATCGACATCCATGCCGCCGGGACGTGAATGAAGATGATGCGGTAGGCCTCTCCCTGCTGCGCATCGGTGGGCGCGACGAAGAAACCGAGATAAATCCCTACCGCGCACAACACGACCGCAAGTCCCGCAAACCAGGGTTGCAGCGTGCCCGCCAATGGAAAGAACGCCTGCGGCGAAGCGTACTTGAACCAGTTAATGCGGCGCTGCTCGGCACCCCACCCGGTACCCGCAGCGGTTTCGAAAAGCCTGAACATTTGGACCTGCGCGTTTCTCGACTCACCTTCGTCAAGCAATCCACGTGCCAAGAATCGAGCTGAGTGGAAGGCGACAGGGGTAAGCGCCCACTCGCGCTTGAACGCGTAAGGTCGCCTGCGGCGTCAGTGCGGCGACGTGGCGCCCGGGCATCTCACACCGGGAGGCGTATCCCTTTTTTGGGGATGAGGCGAATTGAGAACCACTCGGTCGATTGTCGCCCTGGAATGCGGCACTACCCACATACCCGGTCTCGGCCGGTATTCTTGGCTCGATACAGGTTTTCGTCGGCGCGGCGGAGCGCGGGAAGCATTTCTTCTTCGCCGTTTTCGGAGCGCGCCACACCCGCGCTCACTGTCACCTTGACCGCGGCGCCATGCACATTAAAAGGTGCGGTCCGGATTGCCTGGCGCATGCGCTCCGCGACCTCTTTTGCCTCCTTGAGCTCGGTGTTAGGAAGCGTCGCCAGAAACTCCTCGCCGCCATAGCGCCCAATCACGTCGTGTGCGCGCAGGCCGCCCTTGAGTCGCGCGGAAACCTGGCGCAGAATCTCGTCACCCACGAGGTGCCCGTAGGCGTCATTGACCGCCTTGAAATGGTCGATGTCGACCATGACGAAACTAAGGCAATGCTTCACGGCCCTGCGGCGGTCGCGCGACATCCTTGAGTACTCCTCCTGAATTCGGCTCATCAGGTAGCGCCTGTTGAAAACGCCCGTGAGCATGTCGATAGCGGCAAGCGCGCGCAGTTGGTCCTGCGCCTGCTCAAGCCATGACGCCCCTTTCCTCATCAGCATGTAAAGCCCGCCGAAAACCACTACCAGCACCGTGAACAGCACGGCGGCCGACGATGCGAGTACCTTGGGGACCTGATCGCGCGCGAGCGTCACATCACTGTAGACCTCGAAACTACCGATGATAGTGTCGCCCGTCTTGATCGGCAGGTAGGTCTCCACCACATCTACGTTGAAGCGCATTTCCCCTTCAAGATCCGCGACTTTGTCCTTGCTTTGCAGCTTCGAGTCCACTTCTCCGAGCCGCAGAACCCGGTCAAGCCTGGAGTTGTCGCTATCGACCTTGCCGATGATGGAGTGGTCGGTGCTGTAAACGATCGTCTTGTCGCGTGAATACGCCTTGATCTTGTACACGTTGAACGGGGGCAGGTAATTCCGCATGCGCTCATCGAGCGCCTCAAAGTCCTCACGCTTAACGTGGATGCGCTCGCGTCCGCCGGAATCGAGACTCGACAGTACCTTTCGTTCCTGCACGAAAATGGCCTGGCCGACGGCTACCGCGTCCTGTTCCGCGTCCCGTATCTTCTCGTTACTGTATATCCGATGCACCCCGTAGCCCGCCAGCAGCAGGATTACGATAATCGACACCGCGCAGATCGCACCGAACAGCTTGAGAAGGTGGCTCGGGTTGTGTTTGTCGAACGAGCTTGCTTGCGCTAGGGTCGAAACAGGACCGGCGGCAGGTGCCGGCGTCACCGTCCCGTTGGTATCCATGGCTGGCTCCCCAGCACGGCTCATGGTTTCGACGCCGTGCTTACTGCGTTTAACCATCGTGCTTATCAGTTGGTTGCCACTCCCGCCACATCGGTGTTTAAACCGTGGCCTATCTCTCTGTGTGCGGAAATCCCAGGCTCCCCATAATCCCTTCGGCTGATTCGCCACCGCTCGATGGCAACGCCCTCGCGTATGGTAGGTGCAACCGCGGAACGCGAGTTGATTTAGATCAACAAGAACGGGCACTCCGGTAACAGGTTGAACTGGCGTTCCGGCATTGCTGGATCCTTCCGCAACGGCACGAAAGTCGGTAAGGACACGCTATTGCGCTACGGTAAGTCAGGCCACGCCAGAAATCCGTCACCGACCGGCATCGCAATAGATGCGGAATCCGCTAGCGCGTCTGCCCCGGACGCGCTGCCGTGCGCTCAGCCTCCCATTCCCACAATGCAGCCTGCGCCTTGCGCAGGTAAGGATCATCCGGCGGCGTGAGGTGCACGAAGGTGCGCATGGCGCCGATCGCGCCCGGGCGGTCGAGCAGGCCGTCGAGCGCAACCGCCAGCCCGTAGTAGGCATTGACCTGTCCTGTGCGCAAGGCGATGGCGCTTTCGAAGAAATCGCGGGCCGCGCTGTAGCGCTGCAGCCCGATCAAAGCAAACCCCATGTTGACATGCGCTTCGGGCATCGCCGGATCGAGCTGGAGCGCGCGATGAAAGGCGGTCATTGCGTGCTCGTACTGTTTCGCGTGGAGCATGATCACCCCCTGCTGGAAGCGCTGATGGATTTCCTGCCGGGCGGGATCGATTCCGTGAGCCTGACCGCGCGGGGGTATCGCGCCGGTTGACAAACGCCAACCGAACAAATTGCCGTCGGATACGGAAGCGATGGCGATTCCTCCCGCCGCAATCGCGATTGCCGTGAGCGCCAGCGTACGCCAGCGCACGTCCCGCAATCTCCGCGGCCGTGGCGCACGCCCCTTCATCACACTGCCCCCTTGTGCGGCGCAGTCGAGACAAACGGCACCCCGAAAAAAGTCAGGAATGCCAGTACAAATACGGCGATGATCAGCGCGGCGCTGTAGTGTGGCTCGAGCCTGACGGTCACGCGCAGGTGGATGAAGCAGGCGAGCGCGAGCCAGGTCGCAAACGCCCATGTCTCCAGGGGGTCCCAAGCCCAGTAGCGCCCCCACGCATCCTGCGCCCAGATGGCGCCGGCGATCAGCATCAGCGTCTCAAAGATGAATCCGAGCGCCATGAACCGGAATGCGAGGTTCTCCAGCCGGCCCGCATCGGGAAGCTGGGTGAGGCGCGCGACGCGAACCCCGGCACGGCGCAGCAGGATCAAGCCCGCGATGCCGACTGCGATCAACACGGCGCCGAGGAATATTTTCCCGAACAGCACGTGGACGTAGAGCCAGAGCGTGCGATACGTGGGCGGATAGTGTCCTGCCGCGGGACTGGTCACGAGCAACCACGCCATCATCACCAACAGAATAGGCATGACCACGGCTGCGGCCGGCCGCACCGCCGGGGCGCGCCAGTACGCAAAGGCATATATCAGCAGCAGGCTCCAGACGTTGCTCGACAGGATCTCGAACATCGTGATGAACGGTCCGTGGCCAAGCCGCTCCCAGCGCAACCCGAGTGAGAGTGTATGCGCGGCGAGGCCCGCCAGGATCATCGCCAGGATGACCCGCTCGAACCGCGTCGCCAGCACCGTGGCGCCGATCGCGGTCGAGCCCGCCAGCGTGTAAAGCAGCAGCGCCATCCACAGCAGTTGCAGTTCAGTCGCCATCGGTCATCGGTCCCACGGCTGCGCCGCAAATTTCTTCCAGAAATGCCAGGCCAAGCTCGTTACTGCAAGCATACAGGCGACAAACAGCCATGGCAGGGTCCAGTCATAGAAAACGGTGTAGCCCATCCATGTGCCCAGACGTTCATACACCAGCACGCCCTGCGGTAACGCGAGGCGCGCGCCCGGCGCGAGTTCGTGCCGCATATCGCCGATCCGGATCACCAGCGTGTGCCGCTGGGGCAACCGGAACCGCGAGACCTGCTCCGGATCGAGCAGTACCTCGTCGAATTGGAGCATGGTCCAAAGCGTTGTCTGCGTGCCGGGTATCGTCCATTCCAATGCCTGGCGGAATTCGTGGATAGGGTAGGTCGGCAGATTGATGGTGCCGCGCAGCGGCGCGCCGCCCGCGGGACGCCACATGAAAACCGGCGCGAAGCCCTTGTTGAAGCTGGCATAGAACCGGTAACCGTGGCGCACCAGCGGCTCGTTGTCGCCGATCACTGCGTGCCGCTCGCGCCCGGTGTCGTCCAGCCAGCGCACGGTGTTGCGCGTCTCGGCGCGGCGCACGCCTTTTTCGTAGCGGATGGTGTAGCCATCGTTGGCGAACCGCGCTCGCGCAAGTTGCGAGCGGTGCCACGGCCCGCTCTCATGCCGGGTAAGGGTGCCCTCGAATACTTCGCCTTCGGCGAGCTCGAGCTCGCCCTTGAGATAGGTGAGCCTCCCCGCAGCCGCGAGCACCACGATCGCCAACAGCGCAAGGTGAAACGCGAGCAACGCGCTCTGCTGCCGGAACACGGGGTTGGTCGCGACCGCGCAAGCAAGATTGATCGCCAGCAGCGCCAATGGAACCGTCAGCGCCCAGTCGCTGCGAACGTCGCCAGGGTAGACCAGCAATACGCCGGCGCCCAGCAGCCCGAGGACGACCAGCGTGAATTTGGGCGAAGCGAGCCGGTTGAACCAAGTCATCACGGCGGGGTGCTGCAAGTGCTCGACATCCAGGCGCGCGAATCCTGTCCGGTTGCGCCACAGCTCTGGATCCACCAATCGCCGCTCGGCCTGAAGTTTTTTACCTTCAGCATCGCGTTGCGGTAATACGGACCGTTGGAATAAGGAAGCGAGGCGTTTGGAATTACGGTGCCGGCCGGCTGGCCCGCCTCCGGACCGACGTCCTGAAGATTCACCAGCAACGCCTTGTTCTTCCAGCCGTGGGGCACGGCGACATGGCACCAGTTGCAGCGCGTGTTGCTGAGGCTGCCCCGAGGACTGTGAATGAAATGGCCGTCTTTGCCTGAACCCCGGTCGCTCCCGGAGCCGATCCAGAAGCCGGTGCGCGCACCCCCGCCCGAGGTCGGCGCATAGATGTTCTGCTGGTGACACTTGAAGCAGATGGTGGAGGCCTGCCCGCTGCCGCTCCCCGTGTCCCAGGCGCCCTTGAGTATGAAGTTGTTGTTCGAGCCGTGCGGCCCCCACGGATTGCTGTTCTCGCCGCCGTCGGGGATGACGGACGTGGCGGAGGTAACGGCGGAGCCGTGGCAGTCGCTGCAATACATGGTCTGTGTGCCGACGGCGTTGCGCCACGGCAGTTGCCAGTTGGTGCTGATGTCGGTGCCGTTGCCCCGCATCGGTCCGGTGCGGCCGGTGCTGTCCACGACCGGATGCCACGAGCGATAGTTGTTGGTGGAATACGACGCCCCCGCGCCAGAGTCGGTCGTGGCAAGCGGCGCGCCCTGATGACTCAGCGGCGCCTGAAACTCCCTCGCCTGATTGGTGTAGCGGGTGAAATTCAAGTGTCCGCCCGCGTTCGCGGGCGTCAGACCGGGACCGCCGAGCAGGGGCCGCGTGTTGCCGCTGGGATAGAGGTTGTCGTCGCTGTAGCCGTAGTCCGAATGGCACTTGAGGCAGATCTGGTACTCACGCGTCACATAGGTTGCCGTCACGCTCGTATCGGCGCTCGTGCCCGGATCACCGCGCTTGACGAGATAGCTCGATGGCAGGCTGTGAAACGAGGCGCTGCCGTAGACCGGTTGCACGCCCCAGGCGCCGCGCAGCACGCCGGAGATGATGTTGGTATGGGTGTAGCCAGTGGTGTCGGTGTGGCGGTGCGTTCCTGCCGCGTCGGGCGTGCCCGACAGGCTGCCGGGCGGATTACCGCGAAAATCGCGGAATTTCACCACCCGGTGCGGATTATGGCAATCGGTGCACTCGGCATGCCGGTTGTTGAGGTTCCCGACCCCGAGCTTGGCACGGGACTCGAGCAGGTCCGCACCGCACCGGTTCGACGCAGTCGTGCAGTCGACGAATCCACCGTCGCTGAAACTGCCGCCGATGTCATGTGCTTCACTCCCCGCCGGCTGGTCGCTGGAGGCGATCGGCATGCGCCGCGCGAGCTGGAAATCGCTCCTGATATTGGGCACCGTCGTGGTCGGCGTGATGATGCTGGATGCGCTATCGGTATGACACTGGTAACAGGTCTGCTCGAGCGCGGCGCTGCCGCCGGACTTCGGGATGGTCACGCTGTCAGTGCCCTCGCGCAGCAGGCGGCGCGCGCCCTGCACCGTGTGCGTGTCGTGGCAGTTCATGCACGCCGCCTTCCACACCGGCAGATTTGACGGAAATTCGCGCTGGGCCGCGGGCGTTGCCAGATAGGTCTGAGTCGCCACCAGGGGATTGGCATGCGTCGAGTACGCCCAGGCGCCGCTGCCCAGGTTCTTGTCGTGGCACGCGAGGCAGATGATGTCATTTAACACGTCGTAGGTATTGGTGGGTGTCGTCTCCTGGAAGCGATTCTGGCGCAGGAACTTCTGGTTGCCGCGCGTCGTGTCGGTTTCGCGCACGTGCGGGTCGTGACAGGTCGCGCATTGCAACTGGCCCACGCCGCCCGCGCCGGTGGTCTCCAGCGACAGCGCCGGGCGGTAACCCGGCGCGCGCACGCCGATGACGGTGCCGGTTCCGGGCGGCCACTTCTGGTTGGCGTCCACCGCGCGCAACTCGCCATCACGCGTGGCGAGCGCGCTGGTGTAGCTGAGCGAAATCGGGTGGTCGTTGGTGAGATCCACGCCGAGATTGCGCGTGAATCCGGTCGCCGCACCCGCACCCTCTGGCATCACGCCACCCGCGCCGGCACCGGTCATGGGTATGGAAACCGTGCCCTGGGTCGTGGCCGAACCTTGTCCGCTCAGCACGTTGACATTGCCGATGGCGAGCGTGCCGTCGTGGCATGACAGGCACAGCTTGGAGCTGCCGCCCGGCGCGTCGAGCGGGCCCTGAATCGCGCTGGCGTCGAGGGAGGACGAGCTGTAAACGGCGCTGTACGTCGCATTGGACAAGGCGCGATTCCACAGTGGAGTTACCCCGGAGGTCGCGGCGTGCGGCGTATGGCAGAACACGCACACTTGCGTCTCCGAAACCGCTTTCACCGTGCCGGGACCGCTCGCCGACAGGTTGTGCTTGGTGTTGCGCACGTCGGGGACCAGCGCTCCAGACGCCACTCCGGCCGCCATCACCGCGATCAGCGCCTGTGCCGCAATCAGCAACTGCGCTTTACCCACCGCTTCCACCCGTCTCCAGATACTGGAACATCACGATCCGCCCATTGAACATGTCGGCGACGAATACCCGGTTGCGGTTGTCGGCCCAGGCACCGGCCGGTAGATAGAACTTGCCGGTCTCCTGTCCCAGCCCGCCGATCGCCATCAAGAAATCGCCATCCCGGTTGAACACCAGCAGGTGGTCGTGATAGGACTCCACCACATAGATGTTGCCGTCGCTGTCCACCGTCACGCCCTTGGGCCGCACCAGGTTGCCGACGTAGAGCCCACGCCTCCCGAAACTCAGGCGCAGCCGATCGCCGCCATCGGCGAAAACCTGGATGCGGCTGTTCATGGTGTCGGTGACATAAAGCTCGCCGCGCGCGAACGCGAGGTGTGTGGGAAAGTTGAATTCGCCGGCGCCCTCACCAGGGCGACCGATCACCTTCAGCAACCGCCCGTCATCGTCGAACACTTTGATGTCATGCGCGTGGGTGTCGGCGACGAAAATGCGCCGGCGCACCGCGTCGTATGCCAGCCCCGTTGGCCGCTTGAGCATGCCGCGTCCGATCGCGCGCCCGGGATTGCCCCGCGCATCGAGCCGGGCAACGATGCCAAGTTCGGCGTCGGCAACCAGGATCTGGCCATCCGGACCGGACGCAATGCCGATCGGCGCGATGAAATTGGCGAGCCCGTCCGCTTTGTCCCACACCAGCAGGTCGCCCGCTACCGGGTCGAACACGAAAACCGCCTGGCGGCTGGCGTCCGTAACCAAGATCCGCCCGGTCGCATCGACCGTGCCGGATTGCGGCCGCTGCAGCACCGTTGGCGGCTTTTCGCCGATGATGAACTCGGCGAGCCGGCGCAGGAATCCCCCTATGCCGGCCGCTGCGTCCGGCGGCTTCCTGAAATTCGCGTCGCCGATGAGTTGGCCGGCGTACATGAAACGCGGCACCTCCGGCGCTTGCGGCCACATGAGACGCTTGCCTTCCGGCGCATCTTCCATGCCGAAATGCAGCACGCGCGGGCCCGTCGCCGTGCAGGCGGCCAGTAGCAGCCCCAGCGCCAGCACGCCCGTGCGTCCTTTGCGTCGCGCTGTTGGCTGCTGCCTCATATCAGCAGATACCCCGACCATCTTAATGTGCCTCGGGCCGCGGCAGCGCGATCCGCATCACGACCACCCGGGCGCCCGCGCCATCCGCAATCACCAGCCGCGACTCGCTCACCCACAGATCGCTCACCTCGCGCACACCGAGGGCGGCGGCGGGAACAGTGTCGACCAAGCGCCCGCCCGCGAACACCTTGACGCTGCGGTCGAAGACGTCCGCAACGAAAACGCGCTGATGGCGATCGATCGCGATCGCGCCCGGCTGGCCGATGTCATGGTGGCCATAGGTCGCGCGCACCACGCCATCGCGCGCGACCACCGCCACACAGCGGCACAACGCGTCGGAAATATGGATCGCGTCCCGCGCCAGCGCCATGGCGGAAATGCTCATCACGCGATTGCGGTCGTCACCGCGCAAACGAATCACCTGGGCCGCACCGCCCAGCGGATGAAACGCGACGAGGTGGTGATACAACGCATCCGCGACCCACACCTGGCCGCGCGCGTCGTCCACCGCGAGTGCGATCGGCCGGCTCAAGTTGAGGTCATCAGCGAAGGTCGCCAACAATTGGCCGTTGCGGCCGAGCCTCAGCACACGGCGCCGCGGCGGATCGAGCACGTAGAGCGAAAAGTCGGATCCCACCGCAAGCCGCGCACCGAGCGCCGCCGGCGCCGGCTGCACCGCGGTCATGACGTTGAGCGTCACATCGAAGCGGAAGACCTTGCCTGCGCCGGAATCGGCGATATACAAGTCGTTGCCCAGAGTCGCAGCCGCGACCGGATGGATAAATGGCGTCAATAGAGCAGCGCCCGCACGCGGCAGCGGCGTGCCGGTGCGGTCCGCCGCCGGCGCAAGCCTCGCGCCGGACAGCGCAAGCAGCGGGCTGAGAACGTGGGATGCCGCGGCGCGCCACACGTCGCGGCCGACTCCGGAAGCACGATCCTGGACGGCGCACGCGGCAAGCGCGAGGCTCGCGAATGCTGCAAGCAACGGCGCGCAACGGCCAAACCGTGCGGTGCTGCCTGTGCCCGACACCACTCTCGACATGACGCGGCCGAATGCTACCATCGCCCGGGTCCCAGCGTCTCGTGCCCGCCGTGGATGCGGCTTTTCAGGCCCGACCGTCCCGAGTGGCACAGGTCGCAACGCTCCGCGCCCCAGGCGATCTGGCCGTTGTGGCACATGCCGCAGAACTTGCCGTTGCTGATGTCCACCATGCGCACGTCGTTAGCGCCCGCCCGCATCTTGAAACCCAGTTCGTCGTGGCAGACCTTGCACCGAAAGCGTATTCGGTGAAACCAGTGCGAAAAGATCACGGCGCGTACGCCCTCCTTTTCCGAACGGTTGTTGAGCACCACGTCCGCATACTCAGCCTCGGCCGGCGCCGCCGCGAGCGCCGCGCCGAGCGCAACCAGGATCACCAGGCGCGCAAACATGTCGTCTCCGATCCGGAAGGAGTGTGTTGGCAAAAAATCCGACACACTCCTCTATGAACCCCGCACCGCGGCGGCGGGCAGCGGCTTGTTGCGCGGCGTGTTGTGGCAGCGCGCGCATGCGGTCAGCGGAAACGAGACCGCGCCATGGCAGACGCCGCACTGCTCGCCTTGCAGGATGCGCTCCATGCTGAACTTGTTGGCGCCCGCCTTGGACTGGAACAGGTGTTCGTGGCAGTTGCTGCAATCGAGCCACAACGTGTGCTGCCGGTGCGGAAAGCGCACGATGGGCGTGCCGCCGTGCAGGTTGAGCAGAATGTCCGTGTCGAGAATGCGCACCTTGGTTTCGGGAAGGATGTTGGTGCGTGGATTGATTACGCCCTGCTCCAGCGCCGCCACCCAGTTCACCTGGTTTCCCACGCGATCCGCCGGCAAGCGCGACAGCGCCGCAGCCGGGTCCTGCAGCACCTCGAGCGCCGGACTTTTGGGATCGTGAATGCCGTCCTTGGCCAACGGCAGCCACTGTCTTACCCATTCGGCAGCGATCGGCGCCTGCGCCACCAGCGCGAGCGCGGCGACCAGCACCCAGGTGCGCCACCGTAGGCGTTTGTCGGACTTTAGTCCCACAAACTCCTTATGGAAAACCGCGTCAAAAACGATCCGGAAAGAAGACCCGGATAACCATTTCGATGTTGCTCTCATCGTGATCCAAAGGCAAAGAACCTGTGGTTTGCTCTATCTCGGCTTTCATTCCGAGGCGGTTTTCCTTATAGCAGACCGGGCGGCGACAGCTCCCGGGATGCTATCCGGGGATGAAAACACCGGCGCTGCGGATCGCCCGTATCAACTCGCGCGTGGACTCCTCCAGCAGCCTCACGGCCGTGGTGTGGTCGGCGCCGGCGGCCGCGGCATCGGCTTGGTTGCGCAACTGCGAAGCTTTGTCCATCAACGTCCGCTGCCCAGCGGTGCGCAGCTTGCCCTCCAGCAGCACTTTGACCAGCATCTGATGGGTGTCGTTGCGGTCAACTTCGTAACGGTATTCCTCTTCCCGGCTGGCGAAGTGCAGCGAGCGCACCAACGTGTCGCCGCTGCGCAACGAGCTGACCGCAGCCTTGGTGAGGAGATACGCGCGGTCGAGCGTGGCCCGCCCGGCGTCGACTTTGCCTTCGCCTGCCAGCCGCTCGGCTTCGCGGATCAGATTCTCGATGTTGCGGTTGGTTTCAGCCACGCCCGCGGCGCCCGGTTTTTCCGCAGCGACGCGCTGATACGCGGCGTGTAACGCATTGACGCTGTTCAGCCGCGCCCGATAGTCGGCGCGCGCTTTGGGCGCCGTGACCTGCTCTGGCGCCGCGAGCCGTACCGCCTCGAACATCTGCGCGCTCGCTTCCGGGAGCAGCGCCGAGGCACGGGCATACTGGCCGGCGTCAAACGCGGCGCGCGCCTCGCGATAGATTTCTCGCGCCCTTTCGCGTTTCTGGCGGGCCGCCGCATCACCACTGGTCTCTACTTGGCGCGCTGCCGAGGATTTTTCCAGCAGGGTCTCTACCGCAACCAGCCGCTGTTCCAGCCGTCCCCGATCCACTGTTGCATCGGTCGCTCCTTGCTGCGCGTGCGCACTGGCAGCCGCCAAAGCAGCACTCACGGTGAGGGCGAGCGTGCAGACTCGAAGCCAATTCATGATGTCTCCGTCATCGCTGCGATGATTCCGGTTTCAGATCCTGCGGCACGCGCAGCCCGGCCACCGCCAGCGCGTTCTGCAAATGGACCGTGCCACCGCGCAGCGCCGCCAGCGCGGAACGATGATCCTTCTTGGCGGCGAACTGCTGCGCCTGTTCACGCAGCTGCCGGTTGGTATCCACCCGATACTGGACCTCGCGGATCGCTTCGCTGCCGGGCCTGAACTCGGCCAGCGCGACCGGGACCAAATCGACGTAGCTGCGGTTGCGTTCCAGCTCGTACGCGTACTCTTCGGCCACGGTTTTGAAGCGCTGCGCGTATTCGATGGTTTTTGTGCCCAGCACCCGGCTCAGGCCCAGCATGAGCGTCTGCTCGGCGTCACCCAGCATATTGTTGGCCTGCACGACCTGCTCTGAATTGGCGAGACTCTTGGCGCGATCGATGAGCTGCGCCACTTTGGCCAGGCGCGCATCGCTCACCGCCACGCCTGACGGCTGACCTCGAATGCGCTGCAAGTGCCGCTGGTAGGAAATCCGCAATGATTCCACCGAATCCAGCATCTGCGCGTAGCGCGCCCGATGCTCGATATTACGCGTGAGCGGGTCCGGCACGAGTTGGCGCGCCTTGCCGATCAGCCAGGTCGCTTCGTTGAGGTGTCGGTCCGCGCCGGCGAGATCGTTGTTCTTGATCGAGAGCACCGCCCGGCCATAGCTCTCCTGCGCGCCAGCCAGATGCGTCCGGGCTTGGACGTTGTTGCTGGCCTCGATGCGCTTCACTGCCGGGGAATCGGACAGCACACGCTTGAGGAAGGCTTCCTTCTGCTCCACAAGCGGGCGCGACACCTTGGCCGCCGGGCTCGGCACCTTGACCTCACCTTGGGCGGCGTACGCTGCGTACGTGCAGGACACCATGGCCAGCGCCACCCACTGCAGCGCGCGCGTCATTGCCTGCCTCCTCCCGCGGACGGGCCCTCAACCGTGCGCGCCCCGGCGCTCTTCTGCCGCGCATGGCACAAACGGCATTCGGAAATCGGGAACGCGACTTTCCCGTGACACACGCCGCATTTCTGGCCGAGCATGATGGCGGCCATGCTGATCTGGTTGGCGCCTTTCTCCGGCGTGAAGATCGCCGGATGGCAGTTCGAGCAATCAAGCCATTCAGTGTGCTGCTTGTGCGGAAACACCACGTCGGGCATCGAGCCCTTCACTTCGCGCACGATGTTCAGGTCCATGACCGCGGGTTCAGCCTTGGGGTCGCGAGTATCCCACCGCGGCTGGATCTGCTTCTTGCCAAGCGCCGTCACCCAGTTCACGTAGTTGCCAAGGTTGGCGCGCGGCAGCGACTGAAAGGACAGCAGCGGCGCCTGCAGCAGCGCGGTGCCCGGGCTCTCCGGATCGTGAATACCGTCCTCAGCGGGCGGCGGGTTGCGTCTGCCCGGGGCCACCATGAGCCGATTGAACGCATTGGGATCCGCGGACTCGTATACCGCGGGCGCCAGCACCACTGCGCCTGGAACGCTCACCGCAGGCGCGGCGGGCGCCGCGGGATTCGGCGCGGCCGCGCCAGCGGGGGGAAGCGCGGTTCCCCCGCGCATTTGCGTCAGCATGAAATCGACGGCGGCGCGCACGTCGGCGTCGGGCAGCGAGGCGTTGCCACCCTTGGGCGGCATGGCCCCTTTGCCCTTAATGGCATTGGCGTACATCGACCCCGGCCCGGCGCTGAGGCGTGACGCCCATGCCGCGGCGTCGCCAAGCTTCGGCGCCCCCGCCAGTCCCGAAGTATGACAGGCGGCGCAAACCACCTGATACACCAGCTTGCCCTTCGAGGTGTCGACCGGCTTGGCGCCCGTCCGACGCGCCGGCGCGGCAGTCAAGCCGACGATATGATTCACCGCCGCCATGACCTGCGCATCGGTGAGCGATGCGTTGCCGCCCTTCGGCGGCATCGCCCCCTTGCCCTTGATAGCATTGGCATAAAGCGCGTTGATTCCAGTGCCGATCGGGGCCGACCAGGCACGGGCATCGCCGGTGCGCGGCGCGCCGCCGATACCCGTTGCGTGGCACGCCGCGCAGTTCGCGTCGTACACCGCCTTGGCATTCGGCAACTCCTGCGCGGGCGCCGGCGCTGCGACCAGCGCCGCAAGGAGCGACCCACCGGCGAACCGCAGCAGCGTCATCGTGGGCTCCTATTTCTTGCCGGCGGGTGCGGATGCGCCGGTAGGAGCCGTGCCGGCGCCTCCCAGCAGGTTGATGGTGCTGTCGTGCACCTGGGTCGGCGTCCCGGGTTTGGCGGAATGGCAGAGGTCGCAGTTCTCCACCGACCACGCCACCGAACCGTTGTGGCAGGCGCCGCAGAACTGCCCGTCGATGATCTTCAGCATGTTGATCTCGTTGCCCCCAGCCTTGAACTTGATTCCGAGATCGCTATGGCACACCTTGCACCGGAACCGCACCCGGTGGAACCAGTGCGGGAAGACCGCGGGGCGCATGCCGGCGGCATCCGAGTAGTTGTTCATGACCACGTCGCCGTACTCGGCGCGCGCCTCGCGCTCACCGCCGCACAGCATCATGACGCCGGCAACCAGCGCCGCGCCCGCCGCCACCGTTTTCCCGCGCGCGCTCATCGCCCCGTTCCCATCACTTGAGTTCCCCCAGCACTAAAAACCTCCAAACTCCCGGCTCATACGGAAGAAAATCAGGGCATCCCGCCGCCCCTCGATGTCGGCGACGCGCATCGACAACTGCATGGCGACGCGCCCCAGGTTGTAATCCAACCGCTGCTCGAACGACTGGCTCACGCGCTCGCGCGGGGCATTCACGTCGCCCTGCAGCCGCGTCTTGAACTGCGATTCGTTGATGCTGTAGAGCGCGGTATAACGGAGGCGCGGCACGTCGAACGCCCGCAAATGGTAATAGCTCAGATTGCCGCTGGAGCTGAAACTGAAGCCCGCGCTGGGCGTGCTGCCCGTGCTCTGGCGCACGCCCTGCACCGTGAGGTTGGCGGCGGCAGAGGAATGGCGGCTGAACTGCGCCTGGCCGCTCGCCTGGAAATTGATCATCTGGAACTGGTTTTCGTGCTGTCCGCTGGTGCGGGAATCGGCGCCAAGCACGCTCACATACGCGCTCGTCGCCGCCACGGGCGTGAAGCGCCAGGACACGCTCCCGGTGTGGCTCAACGTTTGCGAGCCCGCGGTCGCGGTGTCAAGGTTGGCGCCGAGGCTCTGCCCAAGGCTGACGCTCACCTGCGAACCCGCCCCCAGCGTCATATCGCGAGTAAGGTTGTGCCCGATCTGTCCGCCCAGGTTCTGCTGCATGCCCTCCGCCGAGCCGGTCTGATTGGCGATGTTGGCCCCGGCGTTCCATCTGTAAGCAAAGCCGTAAAGCGCGACCGGATCGCCAACGTGAGTCACGCTTGCGGTCTGCGAGGTCAACAGCGCGTCGCCCGCATCCGACATGAGTTGCGTCACCGTTGCACTGCCGGACAACGTGGTCTGGCGGCTCAACGCGTAGGTTGCACCGAGGTTCCCGCTCAACGTGAGCGACTCGGTTTCCCCCGCATTATTTGCAGTCACGGCGCGGAACATCCGGCCACCACCGGTCACGGTGAGCGGCAAGTCCTCCTCGGGACGCC
The DNA here is from genome assembly GCA_016199545.1 of Betaproteobacteria bacterium. GTDB lineage: Bacteria > Pseudomonadota > Gammaproteobacteria > Burkholderiales > SG8-41 > DSOT01. The sequence continues at coordinate 16,613 of JACQGN010000263.1, forward strand.
AGGTTACGAAGGTATTGGCCTGCGCGAACTGCGAGCGATTGTCGCTTGGCACGCCGCCCGAAAGCAGACGGAAATCGCTGCTGCTGGCGCTGGCGAGACTTTCGACCGAAAACTCGGGCTCCGGCCGGTAGCTGTGGCGCGCGGTGAGTTGCGAAAGCGCGGTGCGCTCGCCAGTGTTGCTGCGGGTATTCCCGGTGCGGCTGCCGGCGAGATTGAACGCCTGCGCCCCGGCGGCGTGGTTCATGCTCGCCGCCAGCGCGTTTACGGTATCGCGGCCGAACGTGGCCGACTGCAGCGTGCTGCGGTCGAAGTTCGCCGCGTAGTTGGTGTTGCCTTCGAGCGGCCGGTAGTTCTGTCTCACACCGAAGCGCGTGCTGCGGATATCGCTCGTGGTCGCCTCGCCGCTCGCGCGGCTGTCGCTCACATCGAAGTGGGCGTTGAACGGAAACCGGCTCACCGGAAACAACGTCAGTTCACCGTTGCCTGTCACCGCGGTCGACCTCGCATTCTGTGCCTGACTGGAGGCGAGGCCGCCGCCGTCGCTTCCGTGCGCCTTGCTGGTGAGCAACCCCAGGCCGCCGCCGACCTGCGCAAACCACGGCTGCCAGATATAACTGCCGGCCCGGATGTTGGCGATTTCATTCTGCTGCCAGCGCCACGGCTGGTCCCCGGACCTGTCCGCGCGCATTTCAGTCACCAGAGAGCCGCCCCAGCGCACCGGCGGCAGGCCCCAACCGAACCAGCCTTGCGATGAAGCGGGAGCGGCCTCGGCTGCGGCATCCGTGGCCTTGGGCGGCAGTGGTTCCTGCGTCGCGGCGGGAACATCGGTCGTTCTCGGGTCACCGCCCTGCGCGAGCAGGACAGGTGTCGCCTCGGGCTGCGCGCCCGCGTTGCCCGCATGCACGATCAAGCCCGCACAGCAGGCGGCGAAGACCGTTGCGCACCCGACGTGTTTCTCCCACCGCCACACGTCGCTCCTCTCGCCGGCCGCGCCACGGCGCCTTCTCAATGCGCCGGTGAGCTGCTGGCCGTACTGCCATCCATCGCGCCGCTACGCAGAAGTTCGCCGCCGATCCTGATCTCGGCGCTAGCGCGCAACTGCGCGGTCAACTCGCGCCACTGGATTTCTCCCTGCTCGCGCGCCCACAGCTCGGCGACATTGCTACGCACGTCCTTGAGGCTTCGGAGCTGCGCCGCCTTGCGCTCGGTGAGCCGGAATACCGCGATCCCCTCCAGCAGCCGGATCGGTTCGGAGATCGCGCCAGGCGCCAGCTTGCCGGTTATGGTCTCCACGCCCGCGGGCAACGTGCCGCGATGCCGGTATCCGAGGTCGCCGCCGTCGCGCGCCGAGCTGTCGCCCGAGTGGAGCCGCGCCAGTTCAGCAAAGTCCGCGCCAGCCGTGAGTTGTTTGACGACGTCCTGCGACTGTGCGAGCGCCTGTTCCCATGCCGCGGCCGGCGCAGCAGGGTCAACTTTGAGCAGGATCATCGACAGGCGCACGCGCTCCGGCTCGGTGAACTGCTCCGGATGGGACTCGTAGTAGGCGCCCAGGCCGATCTCGTCGGGAGGCGGCACAACGCGGGTTGCAGTCTCCAACTGCGTGATGACGCTTTGTTCCTCCAGCGCGCGGGTGAGGGCAGGCAATAGCTGCACGCGGGCCTCCTGCCATTGCGGCTGGTCGCGATAGCGTTGCTCGTAGGCCATGACCTCCTTGCGCACCTTCTCCTCGTCCGGCCGGATGCCGCGCCGCCGCGCCTCATTTAGCAGCAGCACCCGGTTCACCAAGCCGTCGGTGACCTCCTGCCGCAGCGCGGCGAGTTGCTCCTCCGGCGCCCGGCGGTGATAGAACTTCTGGCGGATCGCGCCAGCGAGCGCCGCTTCGAACTCCTGTGTGCTGATCGCGGTGCCCTCTACCACCGCGAAAACCGCGCCGGCCGCGCCGTGCGCCTCCGGGCCGGTGGCGGCCCAGCACGCCGGCGCGAGCAGCGCCGCTGCAGTGGCAAGGCTCGCCAACGCTCGGTGGATCCGCATCATGGCCATGCGCCTCCCTAAAAAAAACGGGTCAGACCTGCCGCCTGACCCGTGGCTACGGGAATTGCGACTACTTCACGTGGCAGGAGAGGCACACCTGGCTCTGGGTGTTCGCGATCCGCAGGAAGGTCGGAGTGTCAGCGTTGTGCGGATCGTGGCAACTGCCGCATTCCACCGCGGGCCAGGGTCCAGCCGTGGTTCCGCCAAAGGCGCGCACATACAGCGGCAGGTCGGTTTTCTCGCGAGTGCCGTTGGCAGTCCCGGTTTCAATCCAATACAGACCGCTACCAGCGGCAGGGGCTTTAAAGTCCTGGTCCTTGCAGTTGGCTATAGTAGTCGGCACAGCCGCACCGCCTGACTTCATGCCACCGCAATACGGGACGGAGATCGGATGATCGTTCTTCAGGTCGGTGCCTATGGTGGCGATACGGGCAGGATCCATCAGGTTGGTGCCAACAACGTTCTGCCAGGTGTAGCCCGCTGACGCACCCGTAGCGTTATAGCCGCCCGAACCCGGCGCGTTGATCAACATGTCCAGCGCCGTGGCGCCATCGTGGCAGGATAGACAGAGTAGCGAGATCGAGCCCACGCCCCCGGTCGCCGTCTCGCCGTCGAAGGTACTCGGGCGATCCCCCCACAGGCCGTCGTAGAGGGTATAACTGGCCGGGGCATTGACTCCTCTGTTCCACAGCGGCGCCGACTTGTTGGTGTCCCCGCCGTGGGGCGTGTGGCAGAACACGCAGACTTCGTCGGTACCGGTGGTCACTCTCACGCTCCCGGTACCCGTTGTGCCCAGGTTATGTTTACTGGCCGCTATGCTCGTCGCCGCCAGCGCGCTGTCGGCGACCATTGCGGCGAATACGGCGAAGCCCGCCGCCGCGACCCAGCCTCCCATTCGTTCGAGCCTGCTCAGTTTTTCCATGATGCGCTCCTTTATGTTCATCCCCTGTTTCGCGTGGTCCGCCTTCAACAGATACGGCCCTCGCCCGATTGTTCTGCATCTTCCGTGCCAGGGCATTTCTCGGTCGGACAAGGATCGAAAGGGCGGCTGATGAGGGGGCCAGCGACGAAATTCCATTGAAATCGCCTGAAGCCCAGGCGCGAATTTCCCAACTCAGGGAAATCGGATTCTCAACAGTGGGAAGCTTGACCGCGTGGAAATCGATGCAGAAGCCGTCTGTCTTTAGATCCCAGCATTCACTTGGATGCCGCCTTGGCGTCGGATCGCTGGCCGAGGAAGCCGCCGTCGGCTTTGAGGTTGTAGGGGCGGAAGATATCTATTTTTCTGAACCACTGATCGACCATATAGACGCGCCCGTCCTCGTCGGCATAGATGCCCGACGGCAGCATGTAACGGGCGGGGCCATCCCGTTCCGACCGGCTGCCGATAAAGAGCAGCAATTCGCCCTCCGGACTGAAGATCTGGAAATTGCCGTACGCGGTGTCCACGACGTAGAGGTTGCCGGCGGGGTCGGCGGCGATCTCCTTGGGCCGCGCGAATTGCCCGACCTGGCGGCCGATGGCGCCGAAGGTTTTCAGGAACTTGCCGCCGCGGTCGAACACCTGGATGCGGAAATTGCCGGAGTCGACGACGTAAAGCCGCCCGTCCTTGCCAACCGCGAGGTCGCGGGGAAAGTTGAACTCGCCCGGGTCCTTGCCGCGCTTGCCGAAATCAAACAGATGTTCGCCGCTGGCCGCATCCACCACTCGCACCCGGTGCTGCTGCGAACCGACGCCGCCGATATCGACCAGATAGATGCGGTCACCCTTGGGATCCACAGTGACGTTCGCCAGGCGGTCGAACCACTTGGCGTTGCCGATCCGGCGCAGGAACTTGCCGTCCTTGTTGTAGATCAGGATCGATTTGGCGCCGCTGTCGGCCACGTAGAGGTTCCCGCTGCGATCGACGTCGATGCCGAGCGGCTTGGAGAGCTTGCCCGGATCGCCTTCACCGATCCTGAAGTGACGCCCGTTGGGCACATCGAATACCCGGATCACCGCCTCCCCCGAGTCGGAAAGAAAAATGCGCCCTTGGTACACCGCGATCGTGTTCGGCTTGTTCAGCCCTTCGCCCGCCGCCCCTTGCCCGGTCAACAAGCCGCGCAGCGCCGCCTCCCTGTCCTGCACCAACACGTCGCCGCTGCTGTAGATCGTGCGCTCGTACACAAACCGCGGCTCGTCGGGCGGCGCTGGAAACACCAGCGGCCCGGTAGCCGTGGGCTTCGCAGGCGGCAGGGGCGCGCATGCGGCAATCACAACTGCGATGGCGCAGGCCAGCACTCTCAAGACGGGCCGTACGATCGTGCTGAAAAGCGTGCTATTCATTCGGGTCCTCCCCGTCATGGTCCGCCAGCGCTCGAATTGGGTGCCGCGTTGTCCAGCACAAAACGTGCCGTGACGGGAATGGAGCAAGCACCGTGCCAAAGAGGATTCTGCCGGGCTGGTCGCCCGGCAGAATCCTTACATAAGACCGCACTAGATCCTTACGCGTTAAATGTTGAACAAAACCACTACAACAAATTCTTTTTGAAGGTAAATTTCAAATATCTTTTAGCAGCCTGTTGGGCAGCTAAGCCCGACAGGTGCTAGGGTCTTGGAACATACTGAACTCACCGGAAACCGTGTCGAACTCGCGCCCTGCGTCTGCCGTCGCCGGTGTTTCTTTGCTGGCGGTTTTCATAAGGAGTTTGCCGGACCCAGATCCGGCAAACTCCTACGGGCGCGATTCTTGCATTGGCGCCGGAATCACTTGCCCAAAGTTATTCCAACAAGACGATGAGCACTACCGTCTCCGGCCGCGGGTGCGGGTTGCACCAGCTTGCACGGCGGGCCGCAACCATCCCCTGGTGGCTCGTTGCTGCCTTGCTGGGGTGGGTCGCGCCCGCGGCTGGAACCAGGCTGTCGGGCAAGGATGGGACCGTCGCGAGTTCGCGCCGGCGAAATAACTTTTCGTTGAGTGTCGTGGCTTTGGGCGTCAACGTGCAACTATGTGCAACTTACAGGGAGGATGACCCATGAAACACTCGCTCATATTGAGTACGCTGGCCGCAGCATTGGCGTTCGGCGCCCTCGCCCACGGCGCGGAGCCAAAGGCAAAAGTGTTGTCTGTTGCGGAGGACGCCACACAGAAGACCGTGCTGGTCGGCCGGACGCTGGTCAACAACATGATCGTCATGTTCGAGCTGGAGCCGGCCAAAGCGATGTGGATGCAAATGAGCGGCGCCGGCAAGTGGATGGAACACGGCGTCGCGCCCAACGAACGCTTTCACGTCGAGGTAAAGCCGATCGACCCCGCTTCGAAAACCCGCATTTCACACGCGGACGTCAAGTTCGAAGCGACCAACAAGAACAACGGCAAGAAACTCAGTGCGGACCTCCATCCCATGTGGGGCGGCAGCGGGTTGCATTACGCGGCCAACAGCACGCTCGCCGGTGACGGCGTCTACCAGGCGCGGATTACGGTGGGCGTGCCTGCGTTCGCGCGCGACGCAAAAAACAAGGAAATGTGGCTCAAACCCACCACCGCGGCCTTCCACTTCAAGCTGGCCGGCGGAAAACTCGTGGAAGTCACCGAACCCGCTGATGAATCGCCCGGAAAGAAATGAACGAGGGCGTCGAACCAACGATGAGCGATACCGACACCGACCGCGGGCGCGGGTCGCGCGAAATCGCGCGACGGGCTGCACGCGCGCCCAGGCACTTCGTTGCCATCCTGTTATGCTGCCTCGGGCCAGTTGCTGGAGTCGCGCTCGCTGCCGGGGACGGAGCAAGCGGGAATCCACCGCGGGCAGAGCAACTCTACCGCAAGCACTGCGCGGTGTGCCATGGCGAGCGCGGTGACGGCCGCACGCCGGCGCGTGCCAACCTCGTTCCGCCGCCGCGCGATTTCACCAGCGCGGCGGCGCGCGCGCTGTCGCGCGCGCGCATGATCGCGGCCGCGCGCGACGGCAAGCCGGGCACCGCGATGGTCGGCTGGAAAACACGCCTGAAGGCATCCGAGGTCGAGGCGCTGGTGGATTACATCCGCGACAGCTTCGTGCAGCCGCAGACCAGTGCCGCGTTCAGCCGCGGCCGCGCCGTTTACATGCAGATGTGCGTTGCCTGCCACGGCGCGCATGGCCAGGGTGTGGTGTGGGCTGCGGGCAATGTGTTGAAGCCTCCGCGCGCGTTCGGCTCCCCCGAGGCGCGCCGCGAACTCACGCGCGAACGCATGATCTCTATCGTCGCGCAGGGGAAGCCGGGCAGTGCGATGGGGCCTTATGCTGGCCAACTGACGAAATCCGACATCGAAGGTGCCGTCGACTTCATCCGCGCGGCGTTCATGGAGCCTGCTGCAAGCGCAGATCGCCAGAACATCGGCCGACCGGCGCCGGAGGCAGCGGGCGACCCGGCGGCACCGATGCCGAAAGGCCTAGCCGGCAACAGCGAACGCGGCGGCAGGTTCTACGCGGCGAACTGCACCACCTGCCACGGCGTGAACGGCGACGGTCAGGGGCCGCGGGCCCGTCTTATCAGTCCTAAACCGCGCAGCCTCAGCGACGCAGTCTCGCGGGCGCGACTGAGCCGCCCGGCACTGTTCGCGGCGATCGCGGCCGGCAAGCCGGGAACCGACATGCCGGCTTGGGACAAGGTGCTGACCGATCAGGAGATCGCCGACGTCGCCGAGTATGTGTTCCTCGGGTTCGTGAACCCGAAGGCGAACCCGCGGATCAGTGAAACTCGAAAATAGGCTCGCGCAAACCGCCGTCTACCCGACATCGGTCCTATGCTTCGGCCTTCCGGGCGCCCCGCCCGCGCGGCATGCCACGCCCAGGCGCCTAACCTTGATCTAGATCAAACTTTCTCCTTATCGAGTTGATGCACAATAAGTTGGGCCGCTGGACCAAAGAAGCCCAACATATTGCGTTTTTTTCAAGGGAGTGAGTCGTGCTTGCCAACCACCCGGCGGAAGCGGTGATCGATCCCGCTTTTGTCATCAAACGCGACGGCTCCCGGGAGCCGTTCAACCCCGACAAGATCTTCTCTGCCGTGGCGCGCGCGGGGCAGGCGACCGCAGAGTTCGGCAAGCCTGTTGCGAAGCGGATTACGCGTAGCGTCCGGAAGGTGGTCGGTCACCGTTTTCCAGCCGCCCCGCCGGCCATCGAGGCGATCCAGGATATCGTCGAACAGGCATTGATCGCCGCGGACTTCGCTGCCACCGCGCGCGCCTACATCGTCTACCGGGAGCAGCATAAGCGGTTGCGCCAGGACCGGAACACGCTGCTCGACGTCGCCGCCTCGGTCAATGAATACCTGGAACAACGCGACTGGCGCGTCAACGCGAACGCCAATCAGGGATACTCCCTCGGTGGGCTGATACTCAACGTCTCCGGCAAAGTCATTGCGAATTACTGGCTTAGCCACGTCTATCCGCCGGAGATTGGTGCGGCGCATCGCGATGGCGACGTGCATATCCACGACCTCGACATGCTGGCCGGCTACTGTGCCGGGTGGTCGCTGCGCGCGCTGTTGCACGAAGGATTTAACGGCGTGCCGGGCAGGGTCGAAGCAGGAGCGCCACGGCATCTGTCGAGTGCGGTGGGACAGATCGTCAATTTTCTCGGCACTCTTCAGAACGAGTGGGCCGGCGCGCAGGCTTTCAGCTCGTTCGATACCTACATGGCGCCGTTTGTCCGCAAGGACCGCCTGCCGTACGGGGAAGTCAGGCAATGCATACAGGAACTGATTTACAACCTCAACGTGCCGTCGCGCTGGGGCACGCAGACCCCGTTCACCAACCTCACCTTCGACTGGACCTGCCCGCCGGATCTGTGCCAGCAGATTCCCGTCATCGGGGGGCTGGAAATGCCGTTCAGCTACGGCGATCTGCAGCCGGAAATGGACATGATCAACCGCGCCTACATCGAAGTCATGATGGCGGGCGACGCACGGGGCCGCGTCTTCACGTTCCCCATCCCGACTTACAACATCACGCGCGACTTCCAGTGGAATCACCCCAATTGCGAATTGCTGTTCGAGATGACCGCGAAGTACGGCCTGCCGTACTTCCAGAACTTCATCAACTCGGACCTGCAGCCGAACATGATCCGCTCGATGTGCTGCCGGCTGCAGCTTGACTTGCGTGAATTGCTCAGGCGCGGCAACGGCCTGTTCGGCTCGGCCGAGCAGACCGGATCGGTGGGCGTGGTAACGTTGAACTGCGCGCGCCTTGGATATCTTTACCGGGACGACTGGGACGCTCTCGCCGGGCGGCTGGATGAACTGCTCGATCTGGCGCGAAACAGTCTCGAGATCAAGCGCAAGGTGATCCAGCGCCACATGGATAACGGGCTGTTCCCGTACACCAAACGCTACCTCGGCACGCTGCGCAATCACTTTTCCACCATCGGCGTCAACGGCATCCACGAGATGATCCGAAATTACACGGGTGACGCGCACGGCATCACGACCCCCTGGGGCCATGCGTTCGCGGTGCGGCTGCTCGACCACGTGCGCGCGCGCATGCGTGAGTTTCAGGAGGAGACCGGCCACCTCTACAACCTCGAAGCAACGCCGGCGGAAGGCACCACCTACCGCTTTGCCAAGGAAGATCGCAAGCGCTTTCCGGACATCCTGCAGGCCGGAACGCCGCAGATGCCGTACTACACCAACTCTTCGCAGTTGCCGGTGGCTTTTACCGACGACGCGTTCGACGCGCTCGAGCGCCAGGAAGAATTGCAGCGCAAGTACACCGGCGGCACGGTGCTGCACCTCTACCTTTCGGAGCGCCTGCCGTCGGTCGCCGCCTGCAAGACGCTGGTGCGGCGGGCTTTGGAGCGTTTCAGCCTGCCCTATCTGACCGTCACGCCGACATTTTCCGTCTGCCCCAGGCACGGCTACCTCGCGGGCGAGCACCAATTCTGCCCGGCCTGCGACGAAATGTTGATCGCCGAAAAACGTGCGGCTCTAAAGGCCGCTTGACCCACTCACCAAGGAGTGCCGCCATGAGCGAGAAAATTGCCGCAACTGCCCCTGTTCCGGCCATCGAACTGCGTGACGAGGAGCGCCAGCGATGTGAGGTGTGGACGCGTGTGATGGGTTATCACCGCCCGGTCTCTTCGTTCAACCCGGGCAAGAAGAGCGAGCAACGCGAGCGCCGCTGTTTTGTCGTCGGGAACGCCGCGCTTGGGAACTGAACGCCCCCGCGAGCTTCGCGTGGGCGGATTGACGCCGCTGTCGTGTTCCGACTTTCCGGGAGCGCTCAGCGCGGTTATCTTCTGCCAGGGCTGCCCGTGGCGTTGCGGCTACTGCCACAATCCCCACCTGCTGCCCGCCCGCGGACCCCGGCAGATGACGTGGGATGGCGTGCGGAAATTTCTGCTGCGCCGCCGCGGCCTGCTGGATGCGGTTGTGTTCAGTGGCGGTGAGCCGACGCTGCAGGCTGCCTTGCCGCATGCGGTGGGTGAAGTGCGCGCCTTGGGATTCAAGGTCGGCTTGCATACCGCGGGCATGTTCCCCCTGAAACTGAAGCGCTGGCTTGCCCTGCTTGACTGGATCGGGATGGACATAAAGGCGCCGTTCGAGGACTACGAACGCATCACCGGGGTGCCTGGCAGCGGCGCGCGAGCGAGCGCGAGCGCCCGGCTGATACTCGCCAGCGGAATTGCCTACGAGTTCCGAACCACCGTGCATTCCGCGCTGCTGTCGCAGCCGCAGCTGATGCGTATCGGCGAACAACTGGCACAACTCGGCGCCCGGTGCTACGCAATACAGGAGTTTCGCGCTCGCGGCGCCGATCCTGATCGCCTCCCGCGCCAAGCTCATCTTCCGGTGCGGGAGAAAGACTGCCGCAGCACACTGTCCGGCTTGTTTGACAAACTCGACGTTCGTGCAGCGGCTGCCTGAGTGGCTTGTTTGATCCAGGTCGAGAAGTCGGCCTGGGAACCGATGCAACATGTTTTGTTTAGGCGCAACCGATAGACTCGCCCCAGAATGGCGCCCGGGCCTCGTACTCGCCGATGCATCGGCCGCATGCCTCATCAGGGTGCGGCAGTGCCAGTTGTGTCGCGTGCAATCGAGAGGAAGAGCGTCGTGGTTTGCGGCGCGCGCGTGCGGAAGATATCATTCCGCATGTCACGCGAAGACCGCCACCGTCAGTCATCGAACCATCCCCGAGCCGGTATGTTTGCGCATCGATTGCGCGCCCATTGCAAGTTCGGTCGTGTCCTGAGTGCCGCTGCCCTGTCGGTGCTGGGCGCCTGCGCCGCGCCGCCGCCCTCGCCCGAGGAGCTGCCGCCGACCACGGCCGACGCGCCGCGTCCGGCGCAGCCCATCGCCGACGGACGGTGGGAGCTAGTGGGATCGAGTTTCATCGCTGGCAGGCGGCTCCCGGGGGCGCGCCGCCCCACTCTCGAATTCAAGGATGGCCGGCTCGCCGCCTACAGTGGCTGCAACCGCGCAACGGGCAATGCGGTCGAGGCCGACGGCCGGATGGCTGTGGGACGGCTTGCCACGACCCGCATGGCGTGCCCCGAACCCCTTGCGAGCTTCGAGCAGCGTTTCTTCAGCCTGATCGAAGCCGAGCCGGAGTTGCGCCTCGAAGGCGAGGAACTGGTACTGGTCGCCGGTAGCGAGAACGCACGGTTCCAGCGCGCGGAGGCGGCGCCGGGCGCCAGACGACCTTGATCGCATAAGTGCCTCGCAACACTACATTGAGCGAAGCGACGGTCGAACACGATCCGATCGCCCAATTCGCGCGCTGGTACGACGATGCTCGCGCCGTCGAGCGGCCCTTGCCGCATGCTGTGGCGCTTGCCACCGCCACGCGCAGCGGCCGCCCGTCGCTGCGCATGGTGTTGCTCAAGGATTTCGATGCGCGCGGCTTCGTCTTCTTCACCAACTATCGCAGCCGCAAGGGTCACGAGCTTGCCGGCAATCCGCACGCGAGCCTGCTGTTCTACTGGGGGACCCTCGAACGCCAGGTGCGAATCGAAGGGCGCGTCGCCAAGGTATCGCGCCGGGAGTCCGATGATTACTTCAAGACGCGTCCGCGCGGCAGCCAGGTGGGGGCCTGGGCCTCGCCCCAGAGCGCGGCGCTTGCGGACCGCGCCGACCTGGATCGCTGTTTTGCGGCGGCTGCGGCGAAATATCCCGACCACGTGCCGCGACCCGTTCAATGGGGCGGCTACCGGCTTGCACCCGTGTTGATCGAATTCTGGCAGGGGCGGGAGGACCGACTCCACGACCGGCTCTGCTTCACGCTCGGTCGCACCGGGCGCTGGCGCCTTGCCCGGCTCGCGCCATAGCAGCGCGGCGGGCTCGCGTCCCGGCGCGCTGCTATATGCAAGACGGCCTGGAGCTTCGGAACAAGGCTTCTAAGGCCTGCCTTATTTGCCACCGTTGCGTACCGGGGCGGGCTCGAACCCGCGTTTCTACGGTCGTCCCGTATGCTTGCGGATATACGAATTTCGTTCAGGAATATATCTGGCGAAGGTCAGACAGATTCCTGCCTCATGGTCACGAATTCCTCCGCGCTGGTCGGATGGATGCCGATCGTCGCGTCGAGCTGCTTCTTCGTCGCCGCGCACGTGAGCGCCACCGCGAATCCCTGGATAATCTCGCCGGCTTCCGCGCCGACCATGTGCACCCCCAGCACGCGGTCGCTCGCGCGGTCCACGACGAGTTTCATCAGTGTCTTTTCGGCGCGGCCGGTCAAGGTGTGCTTGAGCGGCGTGAAGGTCGAGCGGTAGACCGCGATATCCAGACCGCGGCCGCGCGCCTGCGCCTCCGACAGTCCGACGGTGCCGACAGTTGGATGGCTGAAAATCGCCGTCGCGACGTTGTCGTACGAGATCGTCCGCTCGGCCTTGCCAAACAGGCGCTCGGCCACCACCATGCCTTCCGCGAGCGCGACTGGCGTGAGCTGCATGCGGTCGACCGCATCGCCGATGGCGTGGATCGAGGGCACGCTGGTCTGATAGTTCTCATCCACCATCGCCGCCCCCCCTGCCGCGAGCCTCACGCCGGCGCTCTCCAGCCCCAGCCCGCGAGTATTCGGCGCCCGTCCCGTGGCGAACATCACGCCGTCGCTCTCCAGTACGGCGCCATCGGTAAGGGTGCTCCGGAGGGCGGGGCCGCGCTCGATGTTCGCGACGTTGCGCTCGTAGACGATGCGCACGCCTTTCTGCGCCATCTGCTCCCCCAGAAAACGGCCGAGATCGGCATCGAAGGCCTTGAGCAGCCGCGCCCCGCGATAAACGAGAGTGGTGTCCACGCCCAGGCCGTTGAAGATGGAAGCGAACTCGACCGCGATATAGCCGCCGCCGACCACCGCCACGCGCCGCGGCAACTCGGGCAGGTGAAATGCCTCGTTCGAGGTAAACGCGAGTTCCGCGCCGGGAATTGCCGGTTTCGTGGGCCAGCCGCCGGTGGCGATCAGGATGTGCGCAGCGGTCACGCGCCTGCCATCGACTTCGATGGTGTGCGGATCGATCACTAACGCATGCGCGCGGAAGATCTCGACCCCCGACCCCTTGAGGATCCGCTCATAGACGCCGTTCAACCGTCCGATTTCGCGGTCCTTGTTCGCGAGGAGCGTCTTCCACTCGAATGACGCTGCGCCGGGCCGCCAGCCGTAACCCGCGGCATCCTCGAAATCGTCATGGAAATGCGCGGCATAGGCGAAGAGTTTTTTCGGAATGCAACCGACATTGACGCAGGTGCCGCCGAGATAACGCTCCTCCGCCACCGCCACGCGTGCGCCCAGTCCCGCCGCCCAGCGGCTCGCACGCACCCCGCCCGAACCCGCGCCAATGGTGAAAAGATCATAGTCATACTGCGGCATCAAAACCCTCCCTGGTCCAATCGTGAATCTGCCATATCGGTTTGCGATTTGCAGGCATCCACTTGCTCGAGGAACTCTGGCGATTGCATCCAGTAGTGAAGGAAGCGACTGTCTATCTCTTCCCCGTCCAGAGTTCTCCAGAAGCAGAGTTGTGGCGAGTACACAAGGCGAGGAACATCCTTGGAGACGTACGCGAACCGGCCGACCGTGCCTTTCGAAGTAAAAACACAATCTCCAAGATCTTCTCTCGTAGGAGATCAGCAACCTTGTGAGTCCGCGCATCATCGCCCATAACATCAAACAACTTTTTTTCCTTCGCACAGATTCACCAACTCCGCCAGCGCCAGCACCTGCGCCCGCCGGCCGCTCGCCTCGCGCAATTGCTTGAGTATGCCCGCGTCGCGCAGGCGTTGCAGCAGTTGCGTCACCACCGGCTTGCTCGGCAAGGCCGGGTCGCGGAAGAGATCATTGGAGGCGAAGATCGGCTGCGCGAACAAGCGATCGAGCAGCGGCACCGCGTACTGCGAACGAGTCAGGACCAGCGTTTGCCCCTTCAGCCGCTCGTAGAGCGCGAGAATGCGGCGCGCCCTGTCGCCGTTCACTTCGGCCTGCTCCGCCAGCGCGCGCAGGAAAAACGCCGTCCAGGCGTTCCACGATTCGACGCCGTTCAGGCCGCGCAGCCGCGCGATGTACTCGGCCCGGTGCGTCTCGAAATACTGTGAGAGATAGAACATGGGGCGCGACAGCAACTTCTTCTCGTAGAGGAAGATCGGCACCAGCATGCGCCCCACCCGCCCATTGCCGTCGCGGAACGGATGGATGATCTCGAACTGGGCGTGAATCAAGGCAAGCTGCACCAGCGAATCGAGTTCCTCGCCGCGCCAGTAAGCCTCCAGGTTGGCGAGCAGCTTCGGCACGCGCCCGGGCTCGGGCGGAATGAATTGCGCCCGCTCGATCGGCGCGCCGGGCGCGCCGATCCATACCCGCGCGCGGCGATACTCGCCCGGCGTCTTGTCGCGCCCACGCACGCTGTCGAGCAGGAGCGCATGCAGGCGCCTGAGCAGAGACAGGCTGAAATGGCCCTTCACCAGTGCCCGCTCGGCTTCGCGCAACGCCCTGCGGTAGTTGAGGATCTCCCGGATGTCCTCGCCCCGCTCCCCGCTCGCCGGTTGTTCGCCCGCCTCGAAACGCAGCACGTCGCCTAGGGTTGCCTGCGTGCCTTCGATCTTCGAGGACAGCACCGCTTCCTGCGTGGTGAGCGGCGACAGCAGCACCGCCGGGTCCGGCACGCC
>JACQGN010000268.1 GCA_016199545.1 Betaproteobacteria bacterium
CACCTCCCGACCCGCTCGCACGCGGTGCTGACGCTGTATCCCGCCGAATGCGCCCGTCACGTGCTGGATTTTGTCGCGCAGCACGATGGCTTGAGTGAACGGCTCGGCTGAAAGCCGCCATACATCATTGCGAGCTCGGTGACGACCGACGTGCGCGTGGTGCCCGCGTAGATTCGAGCCGGCGCCCGCCGCGTCACTTGACCGTGATCCTCGCCTCCCGGATCAGCTTTCCCCACTTTCCGGCCGCGGACTTGATGTAGTCGCCGAACTGCTCGGCGGTCATGTTTCCGGGGTCCAGCGCCTGCGACCCGAAGCGCTCGCGGATGTCGGGGCGGGCGAGCACCTTCCCGATCTCACCGTTCAGCCGCGTCACGACCTCGCGCGGCGTGCCGGCTGGCGCCATCACGCCGAAGAATCCGACGACCTCGAAGCCCGGCAAACCGGATTCCGCGAGCGTGGCGACGCCAGGAACGGCGGGAGTGCGCTGCAGCCCGGTCACGGCGAGCGGCAGTCCGCAATGCCGGCGCTTTTCGTGATTTCGCCTGCCTGCTAAACTGTTATGCGACGGGACGAAGTCGCTCGACATTTCCGGTCCCGGTCTGCTCGCGCACAGACGCGCTCTCAACGTGGAGGAACACATCATGCTACGCATAGGCAGCAAGGCTCCCGATTTCACCGCAACGACGACCCAAGGCACGATCCGGTTTCACGAGTGGATCGGCGACGGATGGTGCGTGCTCTTTTCGCACCCGAAAGACTTTACCCCTGTGTGCACGACCGAACTCGGCTACATGGCGGGCCTCCAGCCCGAGTTCGCGCGCCGCAACTGCAAGATCATTGGGCTCAGCGTCGATTCGGTGGAAGACCACAGCCGGTGGGCGCAGGACATCAAGGACGCGACCGGGCACCTGCCGTCCTATCCGATGATCGGGGACTCCGACCTTGCCGTTGCCAAGCTCTACGGCATGCTGCCGGAAGATGCCGGGGAAACGGCGAAGGGTCGCACCGCGGCCGACAACCAGACCGTGCGCACCGTGTTCGTAATCGGGCCCGACAAGCTGGTGAAGGCCATGATCTCGTATCCCATGAGCACGGGTCGCAACTTCGACGAGGTGCTGCGCGTCATCGACTCGGCACAGCTCACCGCGAAACACAAGGTCGCGACCCCGGTGAACTGGAAGCAGGGCGAGGACGTGATCATCGTGCCGACGGTGTCCGACGACGAGGCACGCCAGAAATACCCCGGCGGGTGGAAGTCGCCGAAGCCGTACATACGCATCGTCGCCCAGCCCAAGTGACGAACCGGCGCGCCCTGCTGCGGTTCGCATGCGCGTGGGGCGCCGCCCTCGCGTGCGCGGCGGTCTCCGCAGCCGACTGGCGCCCTGAGCGGGCGATCGAGGTTATCGTCGGCACGCCGCCGGGCGGGCCGCTCGACGCGACCGCGCGCCTGCTGCAGAAGCTGCTGGAGAATCGAAACGTCAGCGTGCCGGTGGCGGTCATGAACAAGCCGGGCGGCGGCCACGCGATCGCCATGACCTATCTCAACCAGCACCCGGGTGACGCCCACTATGTTTCGATGGCGCTCACCAACCTCATCACCAATCGCATCATCGGCAGCCACCCGCTAACCTATTCCGACGTGACGCCGCTCTCGTTGTTGACGAGCGAGTACATCGGTATGTCGGTGAAGACCGACTCGCCGGTAAAGGACGCCCTGGATCTGATCGCGCGCCTGCGCGCCAACCCGGAAGCACTGACCTTCGCGATCACCAACCGCGCGAGCGGCAATCACATCGCGGCGGGCCGGGTACTGAAAGCGGCTGGCGTGGACCTGCGAAAGGTCAAGTTCGTCTCGTTCAAAGGCGCCGCGGAAACCACGACTGCCGTGATGGGGGGGCACGTCGACATCGTGATGGCGACACCCACTTCCACATGGAGACACGTGCAGGCAGGAAGACTGCGCATGCTTGCGATCTCCGCTCCGAAGCGGATCGGGGGCGAAGTGGCGAGCGTGCCGACGTGGAGGGAACTCGGCATCGACGCCGTCTCCCCCAACTGGCGCGCGGTGGTGGGGCCGAAGGGATTGTCTCCCGCGCAGATCGCCTGGTGGGACCAGACGCTCGCGGCCATCGTCAAGACCACCGAGTGGCAGCAGGCGGTGCAGAAGTACCAGTGGGAGGACGAATATCTGAACAGCACTGCCACGCTCACGTTCATGCAGGACGAGTACCGACACCTCGAAGCCCTCCTCGCCGAACTGGGCGACGCCAGGAAATGAGGGCGGGCAGGGCGTGAACCGCGCAAAGGAAAAGCTGCACCGCGGCGGAACGGTCATGGTGTTCAACCCGAATTTCGGGTCGCCGGCCCTGGTCGAGCACGCCGGCAGGCTGGGGTTCGATGTCGCGTTCATCGACTGCGAGCACGGCAGCGCGGGGTTCGAAACCGCGGAGAATCTCGCGCGGTGGTTCACCATCCACGCCAGCACCATGCTCGCGCGCGGCACCCGGGAACTGTTCGGCCTGCTCGGATATTTCCCTTCGGGCGAGTAACGCGCTGTGACCCACGCGGCGGTTGAGGATACCGCGCGCTGCGGCTAAGATGCGCATGCCATGAACGCCCCCCACGTGGTTCGCGATTTCTCCGATGTCGGCTGCGACGAGGCATTGCGCCGGGCCCGCGACCTGATTCCGTTCCTGCGGGAGCACGCAGCCGCTGCCGAGAAAGCCACCCGGCTGACGCCCGAACTCCTGGATGCCTTGCACCGCACCGGGCTGGTGCGTTTCCTGCAGCCGAAGAAGTGGGGCGGGATGGAGCTCGATTTCGTCGCGTACTTCGACATCCCGGAGATGCTGGGACGCGGCGACGCGTCGACCGCGTGGACCGTTGCCAACCTGGCCGCGCATCACCGCGCGCTGGCGCTATGGAGCCCGCGGGCGCAGGAAGAAATATGGGGCGAAAACCCCGATGCGCTGATCGCCTCCGGCATCGCCTACATCCAGGGGCGCGCGCGCAAGGTGCCGGGGGGGCTGGAAGTCAGCGGGGAATGGGGATACTCCTCCGGCGTGGATGCGTCGGGCTGGTGCATGCTTGCCTGCGTGGTGAGCGAGGGCGACAAGCCCGTCGATTGGTCGATGTGCATGGTGCCGTGCGCGGACTACGAGATCGTCGACGATTGGCAGACGCTCGGCATGCGTGCGACGGGGAGCCGGACGGTGCGCTGCAAGGATGTGTTCGTACCCGAGCATCGCGTGATCTCGATGTACGTGGCGCTGCCGGGCCACGAGTTTCCGGGCGTCAAGGTGAACGCCAACCCGATGTTTCGCATTCCCGCGCCCGCGGTGGGCGGCTACTGCATCGCCGGCGCGCTGATCGGCAATGCGCAGGCGGCGCTGGAGGCAACGATCGAGTCGGTCAAGGCGCGCAGTACCAGCTACACGGCGGCGAAGATGCGCGACCTGCAGACCGTGCAATTGCGCATCGGCATGGCAGGCGCCAGGATCGATGCCGCGCGCACCTGGTTGAGGCACAACTGCCTCGAAGTGGACGCAGTCTACCGCGCCGGCGGCGTAATCGACGTGGAAACGAAACTCAGGTACAAGCGCGACTGCGCGCTCGGCGTGAAGCTCGCGAATGAAGCGGTGGACTCGCTCTACGAGATGGCGGGCGCGCAGGGGATTTATGACAAAAGCCCGATGCAGCGGATCTTTCGCGATGCACACGCCGCTGCCGGCCATTTCAACTTCAGTACCGACGCGCAACTGGCGCCGTGGGGCCTCGTCGCGCTGGGAGGAGAGGTGAAGAGCCCCACGTTGTAGCCGGCGAAGAACCGGCGCGGGAAACACGCCACGCTTCGTGGCTGTCGGGGGATATAATGGGCGCGGACGGGCGTGGACGCGGGTGGGTTCACGGGAACATGAACATGATGGGAGACGCACAATGACCGGGACGGGAAAATTTGGCATGATGACATCGATTACCCTGCTGGCGCTGGGCGTGAGCGGCGTGGCGCAGGCGCAATCGTGGCCGAAGATGACTTTTTTTATCACCAGCGTCGGCGCCGGCAAGGGAGCGGCCCTCGGCGGCCTGGCGGGCGCCGACAAGCATTGCCAGAATCTCGCATGGCTGGCGGGCGCGGGGCATCGCACCTGGCGCGCTTACCTGAGCCAGAGCACGTGGGGCAACCAACTCTCGATCCACGCGCGCGATCGCATCGGCCGGGGACCCTGGCACAACGCGAAGGGCGAGCTCATCGCGAACAATGTCGAGGAACTGCACACCAAACCCAATATCAACAAGAAGACCGCATTGAACGAGAAATGGGATCCGGTCAACGGCCGGGGCGACAAACCGAACATGCACGACATCCTCACGGGTTCGAAGCCCGACGGCACCGCGTTCACCGGCGACGATGATCGTACGTGCAACAACTGGAGATCGAGCGGCGATGGCGCTGCGATGGTGGGCCACCACGACCGCATGGGACTGAGGGACGACGCGCCGTCGCGCTCCTGGAATTCGTCGCATCCTTCGCGCGGTTGCAGCCTGCCGGCTCTCCAGAGTTCCGGGGGGGCGGGACTGCTCTACTGCTTTGCGATCGACTGAGCGGAGGAGACGATGGCCAAGGCCTATGAGGCAGGTCTCAACCAGCGCGTCGTGGTGATCGAGTTCGACAGCGTCGCCCAGGCAACCGCCGCGCACGACGGGGCTGCGTACCAGGCGGCCCTGAAAGTGCTGGGAAGCGGGTCGGTCGAACGCGACATGCGGATCATCGAGGGCGTGGCCTGAAGACTTGAATTGAATGGATTCACTGGAGAATTTTCCATGACCCTGGCCATGCAGGAGCGCGCTTCCATTGCAGCCGTGACCGCCGACATTCCCTATACCGCCGATACCGGCGAGAAGCTCGTCAACGAGACCTTCGGTCCCAACAATATCCGCCGCCGCAGGAGCGGTGCGCTCGACTGGCGGCGGATGGAAATCCATGACGGCCGGCCGCTCGCGGACCAGTTCACGCTGGAACGGAACGGTTTTACGCTGGTCGAGCACAAGACGGCGGTGAAGGATTTCTTCGATGCAGCGCAGTTGGAGTCGGTGTATCACCCGGAGGTCGAGCAGCTCATCAAGCAGGTCTCGGGTGCGCAGCGGGTGGTGGTATTCGATCACACGCTGCGTTCGGGCGACGAGACGGAGAGGGAAGCGAAGCTGATACGCGAGCCCGTGCTCTCGGCGCACAACGACTACACCGAGTGGTCGGGGCCGCAGCGGGTGCGTGATCTGCTTCCCGATGAAGCCGACGTGCTGCTCGCGCGCCGCTTCGCGATCATCCAGGTGTGGCGGGCGATCAACCAGCCGATCCGGAAAAATCCACTGGCGATCGCCGATGCACCGAGTGTCGCGTTCGAGGATTTCATGCTGGCCGAGCGCCGTTATCCGAATCGAGTGGGGCAGACCTACCGCCTGCGCTACAGCCCGAAGCACCAGTGGTTCTATTTCCCCGAGATGCGGCGCGACGAGGCGCTGGTGTTCAAGGTCTACGACTCGGCGAAGGATGACCGCGCGCGCTTCACCGCGCACACCTCGTTCGACGATCCCACCTCGCCACCCGGCGCGCCGGCGCGCCAGAGCATCGAGGCGCGGGCGCTCGCGTTTTTTTCTGAGCGGTGACGTTTCAGGCTGGCGCACCCGCGCGTCGCTCCACCTGAGGCGGGAAGCGACGAGTTGGCCATGAAGGTGGACGAGTTCGAGTTTTTCCTCGAGAAGGACTGGTCGGACGGTTTTCCCGTCGTCACGCCCACCGAAGAGCGACTGCAGTGGATGCTCACGGGCACGCGCCGGAATCCCGCTGAGGTCGTCGGCAACATTCCCCCCGCTGGTGAGCTCGCCACCGTCCGCACGGTTGCGATCCATGCGCTGATGGCGGGGTGCAAGCCCGAGTACCTGCCCGTCGTGCTGGGTGGCATCAGCCTCATGCTGCGCGAAGAACTCAATCTGGGCGGCGTGCAGTGCACGATGCACGGCGTAGCTCCCCTCATGATCGTCAATGGCCCGTACGCGGACAAGATCGGACTGCGCGGCGGCAACGGCTGCTTCGGGCCGGGATTCCGCGCCAACGCCACCATCGGCCGGGCGATCCGGCTCATGCTCATGAATCTTGGTGGCGGATTGGCGGGAATAGCTTCGGCGACCGTGTTCGCGTCACCTATCCGCTACACCGCGTGCCTCACCGAGCACGTGGCGCAGAGCCCGTGGGAGAGCCTGGCTGTTTCGCGCGGGCATGCGCCCGGCGACAACGCGATCACCTGCGCCATGGTGGAAAGTCCGCGGCTGCATTTCGACGACGTGAGCACCGAGCCCGAACGGCTGCTCACCGGGATCGGTGATGCCATGACCGCGCCGGGTTCGTGGAACATGTGGTTCAATTCCGATATGGTCGTCGCGATGAGCCCGCAGCACGCGAAGCTCTGCGCGGGCTCAGGGATGACGCGTGCCAAAGCGGTCGAGCGACTGGTTGATCTTGCGGTTCGCAAACAGGGGCAGCTCCGGCGCGGGGGCAACTGGCGGCCCGAGCGCGCACGCGCGATGGGGATCGATCCGGATGACGACGAATCCCTGATTCGCGCGGTCAAGGATCCGCAGCGCCTGCACCTCATCGTCGCCGGAGGACTCGGCCCTGTCACCGCCGTATGCCACGGCTGGAACGAATCGAGTCACCACGTCCACGGAAAATACGACGTATGACGTAGTGACCCAAGTCACCAGTCACGCCCCATCAGTCACGCCTCATCAGTCACGAGTCACCCATGACAAACAATCTCCCCTTCATCGATCCGACAGCCGGCAGCAGGCGGGCGCGGATTACCCTGGCGCCGCGCCCGATCGATCTCGCGGGCAAGGTGGTCGGCATGATCGACAACACCAAGGAGCAGGCCGACGTCATTCTCGAAACGGTTGCCGAGGTGCTCAAGAGCCGCTACGGCGTCGCCAGGGTCATCATCCGCCGCAAGGAGCACTACTCCAAGCCGGCGCCTCACGCGATGATCGACGAACTGGCGAAGGAAGTTCAGGTCGCGGCAGCCGCGCTGGGCGGGTGAGGATCCTGCACGTTGTGCAGTGTGCACGACACGGTGG
>JACQGN010000269.1 GCA_016199545.1 Betaproteobacteria bacterium
CTCCACGCTCCGGCGCACCTCCCCTTGAAGGGGAGGGAATGTCTCATTAATTGCGAAGCTTCACACTAGTCCCAGCGATCATCGCGAACCTGGATCACGCCGTGCTCGACGCGCACCGGAAGTGTCGCGACCGGCTCGTAGGCCGGGGCGGTCAGCGCCGCACCGGTCCTGATGCAGAAGCGCGCGCCGTGGCGCGGGCAGACGATCTCTTCTCCCTCGATGATTCCGCCGGTCAACTGCCCGCCGTCGTGCGTGCACACGTCCTCGATGGCGTAGTACTCACCGCCGAGGTTGAACACCACGATCTGCGCGCCGTCGGCGTCAACCTTGCGGAACCCCCCGGGCGCCAATTCGCTAACCTTGGCCACGGTAATCCAGTCGCTCATTCCGCGGCGGCAAAGGTAAACAGCGAACAGGGAACAGTGAGCGGGTACGAGCCCCTCTCCCCCGCCTCGCGGGGAAGTGGGTTCTGGTGAGAGGGACAGTTCACCGTTTACTGTTCACCGTTCACTAAACGGCGACGACTTCGATGTCGGGCTCGATCTGCCGCACCAGATTCTCGATGCCGGCGAGCGTGCCTGAAATGGAACTCGGGCAACTGCCGCACGCGCCCTGATAGTGCACGGTCAGGCGGTTGCCCTCGATCCCGAGCACGTAGAGATCGCCGCCATCGCCCTGGAGATAGGGACGGACCTGCTCGTCCAGAATTTCATTGATCTTGTCCAGTCGCGCGCGGTCGGAGTCACTCAGGTCCTCGCTTTTGACGGCATCGGACGCCTGCGCCGCGAGTTGGGCCGACTCCTCGTCGGCCGCCGGCGCGTCGCGTATCGGCACCGCGAGCTTGCGCATCAACTCCTGCCAGTCCGCCTTGCCGTCCTGGGTCACGGTGATCCAGTGATCGACGTAGAAGACGTTCACGACGTGGTCGATCTGGAACAACCGGCTTGCGAGCGGATCGCCGTTCGCACGATCCGCGCTGTCGTACGAACGCGTGATTCCCCAGGTCAGAGGCTCCCTGAGGATGAACTTCATCGCGTTCGGATTCGGTGTCGACTCGATTTCGGCAATTTTCGGCATATCAAACAGTGAACAGTAAACAGTGAACGGTGAACGGTGAACGGTGAACGGTGAACCGATTAGGCCTTCACGACTTACCATTCGCTGTTAACGGTTCACTGTTCACGGGTTTTACGCGTTACCCATCGGTGCATGCATCGGGTCGGCTTCCGACTCGGTTGATGTGCTGGCGATCGCATTCAGTGCCGCGTGCAGGGTATGCCACGGCAGGATCGCGCATTTGACGCGCGTGGGCAGATCGCGCACGCCAGCGAATACGGTGAGACGCCCCAGGTGATGCGGCTCGCCCGGATCCAGCGTCCCGATCGCCATGTCGCGGAATTCCTGCACCAGCTGCTCGGCGTCGGCGCGGGCCCTGCCCTTGACCGCGGCCGTCATCATCGATGCCGACGCCTTGCAGATCGCGCACGAGTCGCCCTCGAAGCCGATGGCTTCCACGGTGTCATCGGCGAGCCGAAGCGCCAGATGGATATGGTCGCCGCATAGCGGGTTCACGCCTTCCGACTTGTGGGTCGCGTCCGGCGGCAGGCCCCAGTTCCGCGGCTTGCGGTTGTGGTCGAGGATCACTTCCTGATAAAGCTGTTTGCTGTCAGTCATGACTACCGTTGGTGAAATGTGAAAAGTGAATTGTGATCCCCCTCACCCCAGCCCTCTCCCCCGGTCGATGGGGAAGAGGGAGCATTTGATGTGTCACCTTTCACGTTTCACCTTTCACGTTTCACGTAAAAACTTTCTGCACGCGGCGGATGGCCGCGACCAGCGCGTCGACCTCTTCCATCGTGTTGTAGAACGCGAACGACGCGCGCGAGGTCGCCGCGACCTTGAAGCGCTGCATCACGGGCTGCGCGCAATGGTGGCCGGTGCGGATCGCGACGCCGTCGTCGTTCAACACCGTGCCGACGTCATGCGGATGCACGCCATCGACGGCAAACGACAGCACCGCGGCCTTCTGTTCGGCGGTGCCGATGATGCGCACACCGGGCAGGCGATTGACCTGGTCGGTCGCGTAGTCGAGCAGATCCGTTTCGTGCGCTGCGATCCGCTCCATGCCGACGGACTGCAGATAATCCACCGCGGCCCCCAGCGTGATCGCCGCCGCGATCGGCGGCGTTCCCGCCTCGAACTTGTGAGGTATCACGTTGTAAGTGGTCTTCTCGAAGGTGACCGACAGGATCATGTCTCCCCCGCCCTTGAAGGGTTGCATCTGCTCAAGCCATGCTGCCTTGCCGTAAAGGATGCCGATGCCCGTCGGCCCGCACATCTTGTGACCCGAAAAAGCGTAGAAATCGCAATCGAGCTCCTGCACGTCCACCTCGAGGTGCGGCGCCGCCTGCGCGCCATCCACCAATATCGGCACGCCGTGCTCATGCGCGACGGCGATCATTTCGCGCACCGGAGTGATCGTGCCGAGAGCGTTCGAGACGTGCGTCACGGCGACGAAGCGCGTGTGCGAAGTGAAGAGTTTGCGGTACTCGTCCAGCAGCAACTCGCCGCGGTCGTTCACCGGCACAACGCGCAACCGCGCGCCCTTCTCCTCGGCCAGCATCTGCCACGGCACGATGTTCGAATGATGCTCCAGCGTGGTGAGGATGATCTCGTCGCCGGCGCCGATGAATTTGCGGCCATAGCCATGCATGACCAGATTGATGCCCTCGGTCGTGCCGCTGGTGAAGAGCACTTCGCGCTCCTCGCGCGCGTTGATGAACGCCTGCACCTTGCGGCGCGCGGCCTCGTATTCGGCGGTCGCCGTCTCCGACAGGTAATGGACGGCGCGATGGATGTTGGCGTGCTGGCTCGTCTGATAGCGCACCCAGCGGTCGATCACCGGCTGCGGCATCTGGCTAGAGGCAGCGTTGTCGAGAAAAACCAGCGGCTTGCCGTTGACCCTGAGCTTGAGGATGGGGAAATCGGCACGAACGCGCCCAACGTCGAACGCCGCAGCGTGCTGCTCGATCCGGGCGGTGAGGGAAGCGCTCATTGACTTGCTCGCATGAACTTAGCGGTAACAGAATGAGAAACGCCGGAACCCACCCCCATCCTGCCCGCGGACGGCGGAGCAGTGCCTGCCCGCAATGCGGGAAGGTGCGACCCGGCAGCGGGCAATGGCGCGCGAATGTGACCCACGGGCATCATGCACGCTTACGCGGTCGCATCCCCGGAAAACGGGGACCCTGCTCCACGCTTCAGCGCGCCCTTCCCCCTGAGGGGGAAGGAGTACTCCAATTCTCGGGAGAAAGACTTCCCTCCCCTTCAGGGGGAGGGCTAGGGTGGGGGTGGTGTTGGACCAGAACTTGTAAGTCATTTTGTTACGGGCTCTTAAGATGCCGACTGGGTCTGGTCCAGCACGATCCGTTCGAGCCGTGCGACCAGCGACGGTATCGGGATACGATCGATGATCTCGGCGCCGAAGGCGTAAGTCAGCAGGCTGCGTGCCCGCGCCTCGGAAAGTCCGCGGCTCTTCAGGTAGAACACCTGCTCGGTATCGAGTTGACCGACGGTCGCCCCGTGCGAGCATTTCACGTCATCGGCGAAGATCTCGAGTTGCGGCTTGGTGTCGACGTGCGCCCTGGACGACAACAGGAGGTTGCGGCTCTCCTGCGCCGAGTCCGTGAGCTGCGCGCCTTCCCGCACCAGCACCTTGCCGTTGAACACGGCATGGGCCGCGCCGCCGACGATGCACTTGTGAAGCTGAACGCTCTTGCCGTTCGGCTTCGCGTGGTCCAGCAGCGTGTGGGTATCGGCGAGCTGCCGCCCCGAAATCAGCGCCAGCCCATCGATTCTCGCAGCGGCGCCCTCGCCTTGCTGCACCACGTTCAGATCATGGCGTGACATGCGCGCGCCCAGTGTCACCGTATGCGAAGCGTAGGCCGCATCCCTGGCGAGCGAGACGCCGCAATTGGCGATATGGAAGCTCCCCTCACTTTCGTGCTGAAGCCTCACATGCTTCACTCGGGCATTGGCCGCCACCGCGATCTCGGTGACTGCATTGTTGACGTAAACGCCATCGGTTAATCCGACGTAATCCTCGACCACGGTGCACCCGGAGCCAGTCTCGGCAATCACCAGGCAGCGTGGATAGGCCGCGATTTCGGGCCGGGTCGAAACGAACAACAGGTGCACCGGCGCGGCGTGGACCAGATCTTTCGCGATCCTGACCAGCGCCCCGTCGCGCAGGTAACAGGTATTAAGCGCTACGAACAGGTTGTCATTGAACGGCACATGGCGCGCGAGATGCGGTTCGATCAGCGCACCGTGGTGTTTCAGGCCCTCGGCGAGATTCGACACCTGCACGCCGGCGGGCAGGTCATCCGTCGCCGACAGGTCGGGGGCGAACAGCCCGTCAACGAATACCAGCCGTCCGGCCGCTTCACCAATGAAATAGTGCGACAGGTCGGCAAGCGAGAGCCGGGACGCCTCGGCTGCCGGCTGAAAGTGCAATTTGGTGAGGGGCGAGATGTCGGTGAAGCGCCAATCCTCGTCGCGCGTGGTCGGCACCGCCAGCGAGTTGGCGCGCTCGAGCGCTGCGCTGCGGCGCGCGTTGAGCCATGAAATGCCGCTGCGCGGCATTTCATAACTCTGCAGCAATGCCTCGATATAGGGATGCCTGGCCGTTGCGACCGTGGTCATGCCGCCACCCCACCAACGAAACCTCCCTCACCCTCGGTCCCTCTCCCGCGGGGAGAGGGAAGCACGACGCTCCCTTCTCCATCCAGTTGTCGTGAATCAGCGCCACGACGTTCCCCTCTCCCCCCGGGAGAGGGGCTAGGGGTGAGGGAGGCAACCGCATCCTGTTGCCCCGGGAGAAGGGTTGGGGATGAGGGGAGAGACGCGCCGATGCGAACCGTCAGATTCATAGGTGCATTTCGGCGTACGCGGGCGAACCGGGGCGGCTCTCCTGCCTGCGGTACTCTTCGACGACCCAGTCGTAGCCGCGGGTCTCCAATTCTTCCGCGAGCGCCTTGCCCCCGGTCTTGATGATTTTCCCGCCCTCCATCACGTGCACGTAGTCGGGCACGATGTAATTGAGCAGGCGCTGATAATGCGTCACCAGCACCACCGCGTTGTCGGGCGTCATCAGCCGGTTGACGCTGCCCGCGACGGTTCTGAGCGCGTCGATGTCGAGCCCCGAGTCGGTCTCGTCGAGAATCGCGAGCTTCGGCTCCAGCAGCGCCATTTGCAGGATCTCGTTGCGCTTTTTCTCGCCGCCCGAGAAGCCGTCGTTGACGCTGCGATCGAGAAAATTCGGATCCATGTCGAGCAGCTTCATCTTCTCGCGCACGAAATCGTCGAATTCCAGAGGATCCAGCTCGTCCTTGCCGCGCGCCCCCTGCACCGTGTTGTAGATGAGCCGCAGGAACGCGCTGTTCGACACCCCGGCAATCTCGACCGGATACTGGAAACCAAGGAACAGGCCGGCACGCGAGCGCTCTTCGGGCGCGATAGCGAACAAGTCCTTGCCCTCAAACAAGACTTCGCCGCCGCTCACCGTGTAAGCCGGGTGGCCGACCAGCGCCTTGGCGAGCGTGCTCTTGCCCGAGCCATTGGGACCCATGATGGCGTGCACCTCACCGGCGCGCACCGTGAGATCGATGCCCTTGAGAATCTCGACGCCGGCCACCGTCGCCGAGAGGTTGCGCACCTCGAGCAGAACCTTTGCGTCCGCCTTGATCATCCGACGCTGCCTTCGAGTTTGAGACCGAGGAGCTTGGTCGCTTCGACCGCAAACTCCATCGGCAATTGCCTGAACACTTCCTTGCAGAAGCCGTTGATGATCATCGATACCGCCTCCTCGGCGCCGATGCCGCGGCTCTGGAAGTAAAAGAGCTGATCTTCGCCGATCTTGGAGGTCGTCGCCTCGTGTTCGACCTTGGCGGTGTCGTTATGCACCTGGATGTAGGGAAAAGTGTTGGCGCCGCACTGCGATCCGATCAGCATCGAGTCGCATTGCGAGTAGTTGCGCGCGCCCTCGGCTTTCGGGGCGATTCTCACCAGGCCGCGGTAGCTGTTATTGGAATGGCCGGCGGAAATACCCTTGCTGATGATGGTGCTCTTGGTATTCCTGCCGATATGCACCATCTTGGTCCCGGTATCGGCCTGCTGATGGTGATTGGTCAGCGCGACCGAATAGAATTCGCCGATCGAGTTGTCTCCCAGCAGCACGCAGGACGGGTATTTCCAGGTGATAGCCGAACCGGTCTCGACCTGGGTCCATGAAATCTTGGAGTTGACGCCCTTGCACAGGCCGCGCTTGGTCACGAAGTTGTAGATGCCGCCCACGCCCGTCTCGTCGCCGGCGTACCAGTTCTGCACCGTCGAGTACTTGATGTCGGCATGGTCGAGCGCGACGAGTTCCACCACCGCGGCATGCAACTGGTTGGTGTCGAACTTGGGCGCCGTGCAACCCTCGAGGTAGGACACCGTGGCGCCCTCCTCGGCGACGATCAGCGTGCGCTCGAACTGCCCGGAGGACTCGGTGTTGATGCGGAAGTAGGTCGAGAGCTCCATCGGGCATTTGACGCCCCGGGGGATGAAGCAGAACGAGCCGTCGGTGAATACCGCGGTGTTAAGCGCCGCGTAAAAGTTGTCGCCCGGCGGCACCACCGTGCCGAGATACTTGCGCACCAGTTCGGGATGCTCGCGCACCGCTTCCGAGATCGAGCAGAAGATGATCCCGACCTCGGCGAGCTTCTGCTTGTAGGTGGTCGCGACCGAGACCGAGTCGAAGATCACGACGACCGCCACGCCGGCGAGCTTGGCCCGCTCGTTCATCGGCACGCCGTGCTTCTCGATGGTGCGCAGGAGTTCGGGGTCGACCTCGTCCATGCTGGCAAGCTTTTTCGGCTTGGGTGCGGA
>JACQGN010000264.1 GCA_016199545.1 Betaproteobacteria bacterium
CCCGGAGGGAGAGGGAAGCCAAGCTCCCTTCGCCCTCCGGGAGAAGGGCTGGGGATGAGGGCATACTGAGCATTGTCACTAATCAGGCTCCTTCAAGACGGAATCCTTGAGGAAGTCCGCTCGCGGCGTGAGACCGAGGCCCGGCGCGGCGGGGATTTTCACGATGTTGTTCTCCGGCCGCGGCGGATCGACGAACACCTGCTCGCCCACGTTCTGCATGTCGAGGTGAAACTCGACGCGCCAGCCGTTCATCAGCCCGGCCATCGAATGCATGTTGTGCAGCGGCCAGCCGCCGCCGTTGGCGATCGGCAGGTTGTACATCTGCGCCATGTGCGCCACTTTCTGCGTCTCGGTGTAGCCGCCGTTGTAGCAGCAGTTGGGCTGGATGATGTCCACGGCCTGCCGGTCGATGAGTTCCCGCAGCCGCCAGCGGTGGCCTTCATTCTGGCCGGCGGCAAGCGGGATGCGCGTGGAGCGGCGGAGATCCGCCATCGCGCGCGCGTCGTTGGCGTAGAGCGGCTCCTCGAACCACGTGAGATTGCAGTCCTCGATCTCGCGGCACAGGAGCTTCGCCTCGACCGGAGAGAACTTGTAGTTGGCGTCCATCATGAGTTCGACGTCGGGGCCGATCGTCTCGCGCACCAGCCGCACGCGCTTGGCGTCTTCCTTCCACCCGCCTTTGTCAACGCCCACCACCATCTTGAGCCGCAGGTGGCCTTCGGCGAGCCGGTCTTTGGCCGCCTGCCGCAACTGGTCGCGGTCGTACTCCGGGAAGCCGAACGTGCAGTAGGTCGGCGCCCAGTCGCGCGCCCCTCCCAGCAATTGCGCGACCGTGCGCGCCGTCGCCTTGCCGTGGATGTCCCAGCACGCGATGTCGACGCACGAAAGCGCGCTCGAAATGACGCCCGTCATGCTGCGCTGGTTCATCTTCCACCAGACCTTCTCGTGAATCGCCTCGGTGTCGCGCGGATCCATGTCCTTCACGACCGGCAGGAACTCCTTGTTGAGCGCGGTGACGATGGCGTGCGGCAGAAAGGCGCCTCCGGTCAAGCCGTGGCCCTTGTGGCCTTCGTCGGTTTCGACTTCGCAGAAAACGATCCTGCGGCGCAACGGGTGCTCGAGCAGCGGCACGCGCGCGAAAATCTGGTGGATATTGGCCTTGATCGACTTGATTTTCATGGCGACTCCCCCGTTTGGTGATGGCAATCGTGCGCTGCGAAGAGTATACACGCAGGCGCGCTGCCGCCTAGACGGCCAAATTGACGCAGCGCCGGTCCTTCATCGATAATCCCGTCCCCTGCCATGCGTGACCCAGCCCAACTTCCGCTCGTGGACCCGACGCCTGCTCTGATCAGCGACGATTACCGCCGCCAGCAGGAGGAGTTGCACAAGAATCCCAACTACGGCATCGCCTCGGTCAGTTTCGCGCCGCTGGTGGCGCAAGTGCTTGACGCCTTCGGCGCAAACACGTTGCTGGACTACGGCGCGGGCAAGGGGCGGTTGGGCATGACGCTCAAGCAACACATGCAGCGGCCGCTGGCGATCTTCCATTACGATCCGGCGGTGCCCGAATGGGCGGCTCGTCCGGCGCCGTGTGAATTCGTCGCCTGCATCGACGTGCTGGAGCACATCGAACCCCCGCTGCTGGACAATGTGCTGGACGACCTCGAGCGCGTCACGGCACGGGTGGGAATCTTCACCGTGCACACCGGTGCGGCGGTAAAAGTCCTGGCCGACGGCCGTAACGCGCATCTCATCCAGCAGCCTGCTGCGTGGTGGCTGCCGAAAATAATGGAGCGCTTCGAACTCGTAACGTTCACGCGCACGGACGTTGGTTTCTGGGTGGTGGTCAAGCGCAAGGCCGCGTGACGGAGCGCAGCAGGGCCTCAAAACAATTCAGCTCCGAAAGCAATCAATGAACTCCGTCATCGATTTCCCGGCGCCCCCGAAATAGACCAGTGAGCGGTCAGCGGTGAGCGGTCAGTGGTGAGCGGTGAGCGGTCAGCGGTGAGCGGTAAACGGGGCGCGACAGATGGGCGTTAAGAGAGTGGTCACAGGCGATGCTGATTGTTCAATATGATCCCCACGAAACCGCACCACAGGTTGGTCGCCTGGAAAGAGGCGATGGCGCTCGTTCGCGTTGTATATGAAGCGACGCGCGCGTTTCCAGCGGAAGAAACCTATGGACTCACCGCGCAGTTGAGGCGCGCCGCCGTTTCAGTGCCCAGCAACGTAGCAGAGGGTGCCGGGAGGGACGGACACAAGGAGTTTTTGCGGTTCCTGAGTATCGCTCGCGGATCATTGAGCGAGCTGGAGACGCAGCTATTGATTGCAGCCGACTTGGGCTATCTTCCCGAAGAACATTGTGCCTTTGCATTGCTGCAGAGAGTGTCGCGGCTCATTACCGGCTTGCACAAGAAACTCGCGCTGCAGCGTTGAGTCCCCGCAGATCGTTCAGCCCTCGCTACCGCTCACTGCTCACTGCTCACTGCTCACTGCTCACTGCTCACTGCTCACTGCTCACTGCTCACCGTTGTAGCATTTGCTGCATTCAAACAGGAGATAACGATGCAAAAGCGCAAGCTTGGGAAGAACGGACCGGAAGTTTCGGCGGTTGGATTGGGCTGCATGGGCATGTCGATCAGTTACGGCGAGCCGGACGATGTGGAATCGATCGCGACCATCCACCGTGCCATCGATCTGGGCGTGAACCTGGTCGTGACCTCGGACGCCTATGGCAACGGCGTCAACGAGGAACTGATCGGCAAGGCGCTCAAGGGAAAACGCGATAAGGTGCTGATCGCGACCAAATTCGGCAACCTCGCGCTTGCGGCGCGCGCTGATGCGGGCAGTGCGCCCGCACTCACTGGCGGGCACCCGGACTACGTGCCCAAGGCGTGCGAGAAAAGCCTCAAGATGCTGGGCGTCGATGTCATCGATATCTACGGCCTGCACCGCGTGGACAAGACGGCGCCGATCGAGGACACGGTGGGCGCCATGAAGCGCCTGGTCGAGCAGGGCAAGGTGCGCTACCTGCAGCTCTCCGAGGCCGGGCCGCAGACCATCCGGCGCGCCCACAAAGTGCATCCGATCGTCGCGGTTGAAACCGAGTATTCGTTATGGAGCCGCGACGTCGAGAACGAAATACTTCCCGCTTGCCGCGAACTCGGCATCGGCTTCATGGCCTACGCGCCGCTGGGGCGCGGATTCCTCACCGCCACCATGAAGACGCTCGATGCGCTGCTGCCCAAGGACCGGCGGCGCGACCACCCGCGCTTCGCCGCGGACAACATCGCCCGCAACGCGCGCCTGCTCGAGCCCCTGGAAAAAATCGCGGCGGCGAAGAAGCGCACGCCGGCGCAGATCGCGCTCGCGTGGCTGCTGGCGCTGGGCGGGGACGTCGTGCCGATCCCGGGCACCAAGCGCCGCACTTATCTGGAACAGAACTGCGCTGCCGCCGAGATCGCGCTGACCGCCGCGGAGATCGACGAATTGAAACAGGCGTTTCCCCTGAACGTCACCGCCGGCACGCGCTATCCCGAGAAACAGTTGTCGGGGCTCGGCATTTGACTCGCGCGGGTCGCACGCCGGGCCGATTGTCGCTTGCGTGTTGCGAAAGCCGATGCTACCATCATATGGACTTTGAAAAGATTGTCCAAGTCATCGAGTTTCACCGCCGAAGTTCCGAGGACCGACACGGGCAGGAATTGAACAACAAGAAAAGGCAGGGCTCGCGTTAGTCGATACAGCACGCGCCAGGTCGATCCGAGGAGGATCCTGTGCGTGTTCGGGACCCGGATGCTTCGGCGGCGCTTTTTCCCGCTTTTCCCGCGCAACGCCGGGCGCCTGACACCACGGGTTCTCGCGCACGGCGGTCCTCGCAGGACGCTCGGCGTGCCGATGCGAGATATGTCAAAATGCCACTATGAATAGTGACATTTTGCCAAAGTACCGATCGCGGGCGCTGGGCCGGCTCGCGCGTGCAGCGCTCGCGGCGATGCCGGTCGTGGTGGTGACCGGCCTGCGTCAATCGGGGAAGAGCACGTTCCTGCAGCGCGAGAGGGGTCTCGCCGGCCGCCGCTACCTGACGCTGGACGATCCCGCGCAGCTTGCCGCCGCACGCTCCGACCCCGAGGCGTTCGTGCGCTCCGAAGCCCCCCTCACGGTCGACGAGGCGCAGAAATGCCCCGAGTTGCTCACGGCGATCAAGCGGGAGGTGGACCGTGCGCGGCGTCCGGGGAGGTTTCTGCTCTCGGGCTCGGCCAATTTCGCCCTGCTCGGGGGAATCACCGAGACGCTTGCAGGGCGCGCGCTTTACCTTACCATGCACCCGTTCACGCGGCGCGAACTCGCGGGAAAGCTCGCCGTGACGCCATTCATCCGGCGCGCCTTCGAGGCGGGGGAGCCGCCCGGCCGGTGCGCGGCGGGCGGCGTCGCAGCGCGGGCAATTGTCGAAGGGGGACTGCCGCCGGTTTGCCTGGGTGAAGCGCCATCCCCCGCGCTCTGGTTCAAGGGGTACGAGCAAACCTATCTTGAGCGCGATGTGCGCGAACTCGCCCGCATCGGCGATCTGGTGCCGTTTCGCACGCTTCTGCTGC
>JACQGN010000266.1 GCA_016199545.1 Betaproteobacteria bacterium
ATCCACAAGCCGCGCGGCACCGGCTCGCGCATGCACACGCACAGGAACGAGCAGTTCAACTTCGTGGTACGGGGCACGCTCGTGGGCTCGGTCAACGGCAAGCGCGTGGTGGCGCCCGCCGGCACTTTGATCTACATACCCGCCAATGCGCCGCACACCCTGGTGGCCTCGCCTGGCGACGAGGACGTGATCTTCATTGCGCTGAAGGATTTGTCGCAGGGCATCGTCGGCAAGGCGGTCGATGGCACGATGAGCGGGCCGCACTACGAGAAAGGTTTCGGACCCGGCGCGCGGTGAGGCGTCCGGCGCCCCCGAGCAGCGTGAGCGATCGCAAGCGCGAACCCCCGCCGGGCGCCGTCGACTTCGATGCCGAGCTCTCGGTGCTCGCCGATTCGGCGGCGTTCTATTACCGCGATCGCGAGGCAGCGGCCACCGGCACGACTCCCGGAAGGTTGATTGGCGAGGCTTTCGAGCGCACCGCCGCCATCGCCGACGCCGCCGAACGGGGGGCCAGTTCGAAGCATGTCACGGCGTGCCGCAAGGGCTGCGCCTGGTGCTGCCACCAGAACGTGCGCGCCTCGGCGGCAGAGGTGTTCTACCTTGCCCGTTGGCTGCGCGTTCATCTTCCGGCGGATGAGCTGCAGGCGCTCAGCGCCCACGCGCGGGACAGCGCCGCTCGACTCAAGAGCATGCCGCAGCCGCAGCGGGCACTGGCCCGTATCGCATGCGCGCTTCTCGACCCGGCGACGGGCGCCTGCCGCGCGCACGAAGCGCGGCCCATGCTGTGCCGCGGCCAGTTGAGCCTCTCGGCACAGACGTGCCAGCGGGCTGTGGAGTCTCCCGGCGAGAACCGGTTCGAGCCGCTGCTCGAAGCCATTCACGGCGCGGGGCTCGCCTCGATGTCGCTGGAACTGGAGTTCGGGTTTCTGGGCGGCGGCCCGGTCTCGGGAGAGCTGACCGCGATGCTGGCCGTGGCGCTGACGGATGCAACGGCCGAGGCGCGCTGGTCGCGCGGCGAGAATCCGTTCCCCAGGCACAACGAGTTCAGCACGCATTTGAACAGCCGCATGGCGCGAATGCTGGCAGCGGCATGGGCCCGGCTCGCAGACGAGCGCCACGAGGACGCCGGAGAAACAGCGGACGTCCGCGCCGCGGCCATGAAATTCCTGAGAGAGACAACCGGCGCGGACGAGTCGCTGCATTAGAACCGCTCCCGGGAGCCGCGCGCGTGCGCTTGACAGCCGGCGGCCGGGGGAACGATGATCCTTCAGGTTCGATAGCCAGGAGGAGCACGATGACGATCACGATGATGGACAGGGCGGAAGCAGCCGAGCGCGCGATGATGGAGGAGCTGGATCGCCAGATCGTGGTGAAGTCGGTGATTTACACCTCGGGCGAGCGGGACCCGCGGCTGCCGATCGAGCGGCGTCCGGCGAACGGCAAGACACACGTGATGGGACACGATCCGCGCCTGCCACGCATGCCCGAGCATCCGACGCTCTTTGATTTTTTCAGATTGCGCTTCGGCCCGTCGAACCACCTGATGCAGAGCGCGCGGCTCGCACAGAAGAACGGGGCCGGCGAGAAAATCGTCCTCGCCTGTCTGCTGCACGACATCGCCAATATCGGGTTCATCAGGGGCGACCACGGCTACTGGGCCGCCCAGCTCGTGGAGCCGTACGTTGACGAAGAAGTGAGCTGGGGCATCCGCTACCACCAGGCGTTGCGGTTCTTCCCCGACGAGTCGGTTGGCTACACGTATCCCGAATCCTATATCAGGCTGTTCGGGCCCGAATACAGGCCCGATCCGTACATCGAGCGCGACTACCGCCATGCACTCGGGCACAAGTGGTACATGAGCGCGCGCCTGATCACCGTGAACGATCTCTATGCGTTCGATCCCGACGTGCGGGTCGAGCTGGAAGAATTCACCGATATCGTGGGCCGGCACTTCAGGCAGCCGAAGGAAGGGCTGGGCTTCGACGCGAGCCCGTCGGCGCACATGTGGCGCACCATCATGTGGCCGACGAAGTACCTGTAGAACGGAAGGCGGCTGCGACCTCGCGGCAACGCCTGCCCGTGCTGCCGGGAGAACACAGGGAGGCATGGAAATGAAAGCCGCGGTCTTCCGGAAGGTGCACGAGCCCCTGACGATCGAAGCGGTGGAGATCGACGAGCCGCGCGGGCGTGAAATCCTGGTGCGCACCGTGGCGACTGGCGTGTGTCACAGCGACCTCCACGTGGTCGATGGCCTCGGGAGATTTCCCCTCGACCGGCCGTACGTCCTGGGTCACGAAGGCGCCGGCGTCGTCGAGGCGGTCGGCGCCGACGTGACGACGCTCAAGCCCGGCGATCACGTGGTGGCCTGTCTCTCCGGCTTTTGTGGAAGCTGCGCGCAATGTCTCGCCGGGCACCCCAATCTCTGCACCGGCGGCCTCGTCACGCGTCCGGAGTCGGCGCCGCCGCGGCTCACGCAGAACGGCGCGCCGATCCGGCAGTTTCTCGGCATCAGCAGCTACGCCGAGCACATGCTGCTGCACGAGAATTCGGTCGTGAAGATCGACGCCGATCTGCCGCTCGATCGCGCCGCGCTTGTGGGTTGCGGCGTCCTCACCGGCGTCGGGGCGGCGCTGCGTACCTCGGGACTCGAAGCCGGGCAGACAGTGGCG
Organism: Betaproteobacteria bacterium; assembly: GCA_016199545.1. Classification (GTDB taxonomy): domain Bacteria; phylum Pseudomonadota; class Gammaproteobacteria; order Burkholderiales; family SG8-41; genus DSOT01. The sequence continues at coordinate 2,670 of JACQGN010000266.1, forward strand.
GTGTTCGGCTGCGGCGGCGTGGGGCTGTCGATCGTGCAGGGCGCGCGCATCGGCGGCGCGCGGCAGATCATCGGCGTGGACGTGTTCGAGTCGAAACTCGATCTGGCGCGGCGCATGGGGGCGACGCACGTGGTAAACAGCGCCAACGACGATCCGGCTCAGGCCGTGCGCGCACTCACTCGCGGCGCCGGCGTCGATCATGCGTTCGAGGCCGTCGGCAACGCGAAACTGGTGCGCCAGGCGATCGAAAGCCTTGCGATCCGCGGCACGGCCACCATCGTCGGCGTGCTGCCGCCGGACGCGACGATCGAGTTTCCGTGGATGGCCATCCGGCCCGAGTGCCGGGTGCAAACCTGCCGCATGGGCTCCAACCGCTTCCGCATCGACATTCCGCGCTACCTCGAGTTCTACCGGCAGGGAAAACTGCTGCTCGACGAGATGGTGAGCCGCCGCGGCCGGCTCGACGATATCAACGATGCTTTTCGCGCGATGAAAGCGGGGGAAGTCGCGCGCTCGGTGCTGACATTCGACTGATGAGAATGACCTTCGACCGAGGAGGTATCCCACGTGAAATTCGACCTGCGTCACAACCGGGATGGTCTCGCCGGGTTGCTGTTTCTCCTCTTCGGCGTGTTCGCCGTGGTGTTTGCCGGCGACTATCCCATGGGAGCCGCGGCGCGCATGGGGCCGGGCTATTTCCCCACGGTCCTGGGCGGAATTCTTTGTCTCTTCGGCGTCTACATCCTGGTGCGCGGCATGCGCTCCGGCGAGCGGGTCAAGGGGCACTGGGCCTGGAAGCCGCTCGCCCTGATTGCATTGTCCATCCTGCTGTTCGGCTTCCTCCTGGACCGGTTCGGCATGGTGCCGGCGCTCGCCGCAGTGTTTTTTGTGAGCGCGCTCGCCGGCCATGAATTTCGTTTCAAGGAGACGTTGCTCCTCACCGTGCTGATGGGAGCATTCGCCGTCGGCGTGTTCTTCTATGGCCTGAAGCTGCCGTATCCATTGTTCGGGTGGTAGCCATGGACCTTCTGGACAACCTGATCTTCGGCTTCGCGGTGGCGTTTTCGCTGCAGAACCTGGCGTACTGCTTCGTCGGCGTGCTGCTCGGCACGCTGGTCGGCGTGCTGCCGGGCATCGGCCCGCTGGTCGCGATCGCGATGCTGTTTCCGCTCACCTTCAGCCTGCCCGCGGTGCCGGCGCTCATCATGCTCGCGGGCATTTACTACGGCGCGCAGTACGGCGGCTCGACTACATCGATCCTGGTCAACCTGCCGGGCGAGACGGCCTCGGCGGTGACCTGCCTCGACGGCTACCAGATGGCGCGCCAGGGGCGCGCCGGGCCGGCGCTGGCGATCGCCGCGATCGCATCGTTCTTTGCCGGCTGCGTCGGCACTCTGCTGATCGCGCTGGCGGGGCCGGCGCTCGGGGAGTGGGCGCTGCTCTTCGGCGCGGCCGAGTACACCTCGCTGATGCTGATGGCCCTGGTGGCCTCCGCCGTGATGAGCCAGGGCGACGCGGTCAAGGGGTTGGCCGCGGTGGCGCTGGGGCTGCTGATCGGCATCGTCGGCATGGATGTCAATTCGGGAATGGGGCGCTACACGTTCGGCGTTCCCGCCTTGGGCGACGGGCTCGGCTTCACGGTGATGGCGGTCGGGCTGTTCGCGGTGGCGGAGATCGTCGTCAATCTCGAGCGCAGGGAAAGCCCCGAGGTCCATACCGGCAGGATTACCGGGCTGATGCCGACCGCAAAGGACCTCAAGGATTCTTCCTGGCCCACGGTGCGCGGAACGGCGCTCGGCGCCGTATTCGGCGTGCTGCCGGGCACCGGCCCGGCACTGTCTTCGTTTGCGACCTACATGCTGGAGAAGAAGCTCGCGCGGGATCCGTCGCGCTTCGGCAAGGGTGCGATCGAAGGCGTGGCGGCGCCCGAGGCGGCCAACAATGCCGCGGCCCAGACTGCATTCATTCCCATGCTCACGCTGGGCATCCCCGCCACCGCGACCATGGCGCTGATGCTGGGCGCGATGACGATGCAGGGGATCGAACCCGGCCCGCACGTGATGATCGCGAAGCCTGAGCTGTTCTGGGGCATCATCGCCAGTATGTGGCTCGGGAATCTGATGCTGGTGATCCTCAACCTGCCGCTGGTCGGGTTGTGGGTGAGGCTGCTCAAGGTGCCGTACCGGTGGCTCTTTCCCTCGATCATCATGTTCTGCTGCATCGGCAATTACAGCATCAACAACAATGAAATCGACGTTTACCTGTGCGCCCTTGTCGGCGTGCTCGGCTACGTCCTGCTCAAGCTCGAATGCGAGCCCGCGCCGCTGATACTCGGTTACGTGCTCGGACCGCTGCTGGAGGAGTACCTGCGCCGCGCGCTGCTCCTCTCGCGCGGGGATCCGGCCGTGTTCTTCACGCGGCCGATCAGCCTCTCATTCATGATCGCGACGGTTTTAATACTGGTCGTCATGCTCGCGCCCGCGCTGCGAAAGAAGACCGATAGGGCGTGACTGGAAGTGCGTGACTGGAAATGCGTGATTGATGGAGCGTGACCGGAGAGGCGGGAATGGTATTGAGAACAGTAAGTTTCTTTATCGGAATCGTGACGTTATTCGCTGCTGCAATGGCACCGGCGCAGGCCCAGGGCTATCCGACCAAGCCGATCCGGATCATGGTGGCGTACACGCCGGCAGGGACGACCGACATTCTGGCGAGGTTGCTCGGGCAGAAGATGACCGAAAAGTGGGGCCAGCCGGTGATCGTGGAGAACCGGCCCGGCGCGAACGGCAACATCGGCACCGAACTCGCCGCGCGCGCCACGCCGGACGGCTACTCCATCCTGATGGCCACTGCGGCGACCCACAGCATCAACAACACGCTCTACCCCAAGCTCACCTGGGACGCGGTGAAAGACTTCGCGCCGGTGAGCCTGGTCGCACTCGTGCCCAACCTGATGGTCGTGAACAACTCGCTGCCGGTGAAGAGCGTCAAGGAACTCATCGCATACGCGAAGGCCAACCCGGGCAAGCTGGCGCATGGCTCGCCCGGTTACGGCAGCACCGCGCACCTCTCGATGGAGCTCTTCAAGTCGCTGACCGGCATCACCATGACGCACGTGCCGTACAAGGGCAGCGCCGGCGTGCTGACCGACGTGATGGGGGGACAGGTCGCGCTCACCATGGACAATATTCCCGTCTATCTGCCGCAGGTGAGAGCCGGCAAGATCCGGGCGCTCGCGGTGAGTTCCGCGAAACGCGCGGCCGGTGCGCCCGAAATTCCCACCCTGGCGGAAGCCGGTGTGCCCGGATTCGAAGCCGTTTCGTGGTTCGGGCTCGTCGCCCCGGCGGCAACTCCGAAACCGATCGTGCAAACGCTGTGGGCCGAGACCGCGCGCATCCTCAAGCTGCCCGATGTCAACAAGCGGATTTCCGAACTCGGCGCCGAGCCCGTGGGCAGCACGCCGCAGCAGTATGCGGCGTTCATCCAGTCCGAAATCGTAAAATGGCGCAAGGTGATCCAGGATGCGGGCGTCCGGCTGGAGTGAGGGCGGAAGGATGAAGGCTGAAGAACACCGGTCACCAGTCACGGGTCACCAATCACGCACTTGCGGCAGCATGATGAGGTTCCTGTAGTGGCATTCGAGAAACTGATCGAGGAATTGCAGCAGAAGACGGCCGACGCGCTGGCGATGGGCGGCGCCGAGAAGCTCGCCAAGCGCAAGGCCGAGGGGCATCTCAACGCCCGCGAGCGCATCGAATACCTGGTCGATCCGGGTTCGTTCATCGAGTCCGGCCGCTACGCGAGGAGCCACCGCCCGGAGGTCAAGGCGAAGACGCCGGCCGACGGCAAGATCGCGGGTTTCGCACGCATCGCCGGGCGCGAGGTGGGGCTCGTCTCGAACGATTTCACGGTGCTGGGCGCGTCTTCCTCGGTCATCAACATGAAGAAGATCAAGCACGTGAAGCAGACCGCCGGCAAGCGCGGGATGCCGCTCATCCTGCTGGGCGAATCGAGCGGCGCGCGCATGCCCGACCGCATGGGCGCGGCGGGCCGCGCCATCATCGCGCAGGACCCGACCGAGTACCAGCGCCTGCGCGAGAACCCGTGGGTTTCGGCGCTGCTCGGCCAGTGTTACGGCTCCTCGACCTGGTATTCGGCGATGTCGGATTTCGTGGTGATGCGCAAGGGCGCGATCATGGCGATCGCGAGCCCCAGCGTGACCTCCATCGCGATCAACAAGCCGATCGAGGCCGAGGATCTCGGCGGCTGGAAACTCCTCACGGGCGTGTCGGGGCTCGCCGACATGGCGGTGGATACCGACGAGCAGGCGCTCGATGCGATCAAGCGCTTCCTCTCCTATTTTCCGAGCCATAACATGGAGCCGCCGCCCGAGCATCCGGTGCCGCCCGGCTCTGACGAAGCGTGCCGCAGGATCTTCGACATCCTGCCGGAGGCGCGCACCAAGGTTTACGACGTGCGCAAGATCGTCGCTGCAATCGCCGACGCGCAGTCCTGTTTCGAACTGAAGGAGCGCTACGGCAAGTCGATCGCGACGGTGCTGGCGCGGCTCGGCGGCAGGAGCGTGGGCTTCATCGCCAACAACCCGATGTTCAAGGGCGGCGCGCTCGATGCCGACGCCTGCCAGAAGGTCACCAGTTTCATGGTGCTGTGCGACTCCTTCAACATCCCGCTCGTGTTCCTGGTGGACGTGCCGGGGTTCCTGATCGGGCTCGAAGGCGAGCAGCGCGGCATGCCGGGCAAGGTCATCAACTGGATGAACGCGCTCACGCTGGTGACGGTGCCCAAGATCACCGTCATCATGCGCAAGAACTACGGCCAGGCGTTCATCAACATGGCCGGCGGCAGGAACGCGGACGAGGTTGCCTGCTGGCCGATGGCCGATCTCGGCTTCATGGACCCGGCGGTGTCGGTCAACGTGCTCTTCGGCGTGAAATTCGAGGACGACCCGGAGCGCTTCCGGCAGCTTAAGGCCGAAGTCGAGCGCGACACCTCGGCATGGGGCCTCGCCGAACTCTACGAAGCGCAGAACGTGATCGACCCGCGCGACACCCGCGACTTTCTCATCCGCACCCTGGAAGTGCACCGCCTACGCCTGAAGAACGGCGTCGGCGAGCACCTGCTGCGCAACTGGCCGACGAGCTATTAACTGATACTCCCTCCCCCTTGATGAAAAAAAATATGCTCCCTCCCCCTTGATGGAAAACAATATGTTCCCTCCCTCTTGATGGAAAAAAATATGTTCCCTCCCCCTTGAGGGGGGAGGGTTAGGGTGGGGGTGAACCGCCGCTTCGATAACAGATGACAGGCGATGACTCTGCTGGATACATTTGCTCGATTCCATTTCGACGGAATCCGACGCTGGGGTCGGGGGCCTGGTTTTATCCGTCCCATTGACGCCTTATACTGCGTCATTGGGGGGCGACTTCGAGTTAGGCCTTTCGGATTCGACGAATGGAGAAATATACCGAAACGGACTTGGATCGACCCTGGTCATCCAGGGAACTCACCGCATTATCAGAGCGTGAATTAACCAAGCTCGCGTTTCTGAGAGATTGCAAAAACCTTGCGTTCTTTTTGCCCGCCGGCTACGTGTTTTATCTGGCTGGAAGTTTTGGAACCATCGGAAAGATCATCGGGTGGGTAGGCATCCTAACGTTCGGCACCTTCGCCATATACGGGCTTTTCAAGACGGCGTTCGGACTCGTGGTTCTGGTTGGAACACCCTTCATGGAGAAGGCCGCCCGTCTCAATAAAAGTTTCTGGAGATCGCTTCAATTTGTAATCGCCGTCGCAAGTTTTGCGATTTATACCGCCCTGGCATTCGCAGTGTACTCGGGAATATATGGTGTCAGTCTACCGGACTACTTGTCTTTCTGATTCCGCAAGGCGCTGGCACTGGAGATTTTCATGGCAGAAATGAGCGACTGGGGTTTTCCAAAAGGAAACTTGGCTCAAGCACTTCGGAAGATTCTCCATCCCTTGCTTACCGATCATGAGGTCGAAGCCATCGTTGTTTGCCTTTTCGCACATCTGCTGATTGAAAATAAACTCAACGGTCTTCTGTACCGATGGCTAAAGCAAGACGCGCCCAGCTCGGACAATAACGACGTAACAGCAAAGGCCGAGGATGCGCTGTGGAAAAACATTGTAAAAATGGACTTCGCTAAGAAATGGTCGCTTGTGGAACCCTTCTTCGAAATACACTTCCCAAGCCAAGCGGCCCACATGTGGAAGCTCAACGATACCCGAAACGAACTTTTTCATGGGCGCGCCATTGGTGGCGCAACCTTTCAAGGTCGACCTATCTCCGAGGAGAAGACCGTCGAAGATATCTTCCTTGCCGCGCAGTTTCTCTCCGAGAAGCTCGACAAGTTCGAAGAGATGGTCGATGCTCCGCACGCGCACGCGGAGCGCTGGAGTAAACGGTTGGTGGAACTCGGGGAGCGGCTACTGTGAAAGCATCCTTCGTACGAAATGCCTAACTTCAGATCGAACGGACGGGCCGTAAGCGCCGTGGCACAGGAACCGTCCGTGCTGGCCCGCCGTTCATCAAGTCGTTGGGCATCAGAGCGATGAAGATCCGCACTTTCGAGATCCAGAACTTCAAGGGACTGAGCTCAGTCAAGCTTGAGAACTGCGGCAGCATCAATGCACTCGTCGGAAAAAATAACTCCGGAAAAAGCAGTGTGCTCCACGCGCTGGACATGGCAGGACTGGCGCTGAGCGTCAATGGCTGGGACCGGTTCCAGCCGAAACTAGAAGTCAAAGACTTGTTCGCGGACGTCGGTCAGTTTGCACTTTCTCTGACATTCGAGAACGGCTCTGCCGTAGCCGTATCTGCCACGCCGAATTATGGGCCAGCTTTCAATCCCGCACCCACACCGGAACAGCGAATCAAGACCGTCCTAGTGCTTCCAGACGTTGCTGGCGGAATGCTACGCCGCCGCCACCACACCCCCCGGAACATTATTGATCAGGTAGAGAACCGAAATTACTCCGAGATCAATGCGCTCGAGATGCTCTATGCAATAAAGTTCTATGCATCCCGCTCTGAGCGCGGGCTCACTCCGAAGTCCTACACCGATCTGCTGGAAGAGATCGAGCGCTACTTCCCAGATATTGAGGACGTACAGAGTGACCGTACTGAGCAAGATATCGCAACGCTGACCTATTCTGAGTACGGCCGACGACTAGATATCTTGTACTCCGGTACTGGGCTAAAGCACTTTTTGGATGTGCTGCTCAAGACGACGGTGTCGGGCGCTAGTATAGTACTCCTTGACGAACCAGAACTAGGGCTGCACCCCGACTTACAGCGGAGATTCGTCGAGTATCTCGCGCGGCTGGGAACCGACAAGAACATCCAGTTCTTTCTTGCGACCCATTCGCAGGTCCTCCTCAACTACTCTGACTCCATCGCCTACTATCGAATCACCAACACAAAGGGCAGACGGAACCTTGTATCCGTTGACAAGACTGCCGCGTCAACGTTGCTGAATGATCTCGGTCTGAGGCCCAGTGACGTCCTTAACCAAGACATGTGCATTCTTGTAGAGGGCGCAACGGACGTAATTTTCTTTGAACACGTAATCCGGACGCTCTACGCAGAGGAGTTTCAGAAGATCGCGATCGGAGTCCTTCAGTACGGCGGCGGGGCGGCCGATGGAATCGTCTCCGGAGCGATTGACGTGTCGAACATTGTTCCGGCACAGAGATTCACATACTGGATTCGAGACAGGGATGCACAACCGGTGTCACCGCCGGCGTCAAACTCGACGAAGTTCGTGAATGCTCTGACGAAGGTCGGCATGGAGGGCTACATCTGGAACAAGCGCGAGATCGAGTACTACTTTCCAGAGCCACTTCTTGTTGTGGCCCAACAGGGTGACGCAACTAAGGAACAAAGGGCTTTGTCGATCCTTAGAGGTGATCAATCTGAAAAATTTCGAGATGCCGCGGCGCGAGATGCCCTATGCGTACCCGGAGGACAGTATTTAAGACGACTCCTTAAGTCGCATGTGACGGTGAGAACGCAGTTGGATCAAGAAATTCGTGATCTCGTGGAGCAGAGACTAATTCCATGGCGCGATCAGATACTTGGCCAATGATGTCCAACCAGGCGCTCCACCCGACGTCTCTACCTCCGCGGCTTCGCCGCACCGGCAGAGCCGCGGGTGAGCTTGAGCGTTGGAAGGCACAGGAATGAGGAGCTAGGCCCTTGGCAAAGCGCCGAAGCAACGAAACTCGTGAAATCGAGGTGCTTCCCTCAGTGACGCCCGAGCAGGGCGTCAAACTTGTTCGCACAGTCATCGACAAAGGGCGAGCACTCCTGAACGCCCGGCCTATTACGTCCGACAAATACGCTGCGTGGTCCACCATCGCGCGCGATTTCTTGACGAAGACAATCGGTTCCCTGTCGCCGAACGTATCGTCGGTAATGGACGTCGGACGCTATGGGGCGTTTGCTGTTAACGCGGGAGAAGAGTACTGGGAACAAAACCGGGCCGAGAACCTGGAGAAGAAGCTCGCGATCTTGGAAGGGTTGATCGAGGTGCTCCAGACCGAAGTAGCATTGGACACACCTGAGGGCATTGTAGCCAAGGAGTATGTGCCTAAGCCCGGTCTTTCTCGCCATACGCCAAAGGCGTATACTCGTACATTGTGTTCACGTTCATCGAATCGTCCGCGTTCGAACGGGTCTGTCCCGTGTACCTGGACGGCGATGAATACGCCGATTTGCAGCAGTTCATGATGCAAAACCCGGAGGCCGGTCAGGTTGTTCCCGGCTCGGGTGGCGTTCGCAAACTGCGTTGGACACGACCGGGCATGGGCAAGCGCGGCGGGCTATGAGTCATCCATTTCGTACGATACAACCCGAACGAGTTTTGGATGCTGACGGTCTATGCCAAGGCCAAGCGAGACGATGTCCCCGCCCATATTCTGAAGCAGTTGCTGGAGGCATTCCGCGATGGGTAAGAAGCTTACCGGGAAGGCATTGGCCGAATTCGAGGCCAAGCGCGATGTGTGGCAGGAAGTCCTGGACGGCGTACGAGAGATCAAGGCGGGCGGAGGCAAACGACAGAAGGTCGAGCCGAAGTCGCGCGTGGTTCACGTGCGCTTGAAGAGCGGACTCTCCCAAGCGCAATTCGCAGCGGCACTTGGCGTCTCCAAGCGCACCCTGGAGCAATGGGAGCAGGGCCGGCGCGAGCCTTCCGGCGCAGCACAAACACTGCTGAAAATCGCCGAGCGCCATCCTGAAGTGTTGCTTGAGATCGCCGCGTGACCCTTATATCGCGACAGAAAAATTGGCAAAGTTGACAAAGATCTTAGGCGCTAAGGCGCAGTAGCCACACGAATCTGCATCCGTCGCTATGGGAGATAACGTGGAATTCGGACTGACATTAGCGGAATACGTGAAGGGCGTAACGCTCGACAAGGTCCCCCAGCGGGATATCGAGGTTGCGAAACTGGCGATTCTCGACCAGGTTGGCGTCGCTTTGGCCGGGGTGGGCGAGGACCCGGGGGTCAAGGTGCAGGACATGGTGAATCGCTGCGCCGCCAACGAGGCCACCGTGCTCGGCACCCCGAGAAAGACGACCACGTGGCTGGCAGCGCTGGTCAACGGCACCCTGGGGCACACGCTGGACTTCGATGACTGCTCCAGTTTCGGCCATCCGAGCGTGGTGCTGGTTCCGGCCATGCTGGCGACCGGCGAGACGCAGGACCGGAGCGGGCGCGAGCTGCTCGAAGCCTACATTGCGGGCTACGAGGTCGGAGAGGCGCTCTCACGCATCGTCCCGCGGCGTGCCGATCAGTTCCACGGCCTGCACAGCACCGCCATGTTCGGGCCGCTCACCTCCGCGACCGTGTCCGGCAGGCTGCTCAACCTCAACGCCGCGCAACAGCGCCATGCGTGGGGGATCGCGGCTTCGCAGGCGGGCGGGATCACGGGCAATTTCGGGACTCACACCAAACCCCTGCACGGCGGCATCGCGTCCCAGGCCGGAGTTATGGCGGCGGAACTGGCAGCCAGCGGCTTCGAGGCGAACCCTGACGCCCTCGATGCCCCTCTCGGCTACATCAGCAGCGTCGTCGCGGCAGGACGGATGGAGGGTGTCGATGTAGCCAAGGCCACGGCTGAGCTTGACCGATGGCACATCGCCGATACCTGGCGCTTGAAAAAGTACCCCTGCGGCTACATCGCCCAGGGCGCCATCGACGCCGCGCTGCGTTTTCGTCAAGAGAGCGGGTTGCGGCTCGAGGACTTGAGTTCCGTGGAGATCCGCGTGCCGCATCTTCAACCCTACTTCCGGGTCCGGCCGACGGGAGAATTCTCCGGCAAGTTCGGGTACGAGTATCCCGTCGCGTGCGCGATACTCGATGGCGAGGTCGTCAAAAAGTCGTTCTCGGATCAGGCGTTCAACCGGCCGGAAATAAAGCGCAACCTCACGAAATTCAGGACACTGGAAGACCCGGCCTCGAAAGAACGCGGGCCACTGGGCGTGCTCGTGATAGAGGCCAAAGGAAAAACGATGATGCAACCCATAGAAATACCGCTCGGCGACGCTAAACGCCCGGTTCCGCCGGCGCAGGTCGTGGAGAAGTATGTCCGCAACGCCGGGGAGGTGGTCGGGACGGACGTTGCCAGGCAGACGGCGCAGGTGCTGCTGGAGATCGAGACCCTCTCCAGTATTCGCCCCCTGCTGGACCGGCTGGCGAAGCGCTCCTAAAACACCCCGGAGCCATGCAGCGGCCGTTTGCCGCGTCTCCAAGTTCATGCCACACATTGGCATGATCATGCTAGAATATAGCCATGTCGATCGCCGCCGCCCTTTTTTCCGATAGCCAGACCCGCGTCTTCCGCTGGCTATTCGGACAGCCCGAGCGCGAGTTTCATCTGAGCGAGTTGCGGCGCCTCACCGGCTTGGGCAGTGCCTCGCTTCAACGGGAATTGAACCGGTTGGCCGCGGCGGGCCTGGTACGTTCGGAGCGGGTCGGTAACCTGCGCCGCTTCCAGGCTAACCTCCGAAGCCCGGTTTACGCAGAGCTGGTCACCCTGACGCGCAAGACGTTGGGGATTGAACCCATGCTGCGCGAAGCATTGCAGCCTCTCGTCCCTGATCTACAGGCCGCGTGGATTTATGGCTCGGTGGCGAAGCAGACCGACACGGCGCAAAGCGATATCGACGTGATGCTGGTCGGCAGGAACCTGCTACTGGGCAAGGTGCTGGAATTGCTGGTGCCGCTGGAAAAGCAATTGGGGCGCAAGATTAATCCAACCTGCTTCACGCCCGCTGAATTCAAGCGCCGCCGCGCGGAGCGGGATTCGTTCGTCAATCGTATCCTGGCGCAGCCCACCCTTCCGTTGATAGGAGATGCCGTTGAGCCTGCCCGCACTCGATAACTTGGTGCGGGCGGGCCAGCTCAAGGCCGAGCCGCGCAATGAAGCCGAGGTCCGCCGCATGCTGGCGATGTCGAATACCCATCTTGCCGACGCCCGGCTGCCCAAGGTCTCCCGGGAAGGCCGATTCCTCAGTGCTTACAGCGCAGGGCATGCAGCAGCCCTGGCTGCGCTTCGCTGGCATGGCTATCGCAGCGAAAACCGCTATACCGTTTTTCAATGCCTTACGCACACCGTAAATTGGCCCGCGGCCCGCTGGCGGGTACTGGACGGGGCCCATCAGAAACGAAATCTGGCAGAGTACGAGGGTGTTCTGGGTGTGGAAGAATCCACTATAGCGGAGCTGTGTGCGGTGGTAGCGGAATTGATTGCCGCCGTGACAAAGCTGATCGATAACAGCTGACGTGCAAAGATGAGTGCCGAGCAACGCATCAAAGAACTGGGCATCGCACTGCCATCGGGCAGCGCGCCGGCGGCGAACTATGCCAACGCGGTTCGCACCGGGAATCTGTTGTTCATCGCGGGCAAGGCGCCGCTGCCGGAGAACGGAAAACTCCCGAAGGGTCGGCTCGGGCGCGAGTTCACTACCGAGGACGGCTATCGGTTCGCGCGCTCGGCGGCGCTGGATCTCATCGCCGTGATGCGTGCCGAACTCGGCTCGTTGGACCGTGTCGCGCGCGTCGTCGAAGTGCAGGGCTTTCTCAACGCGGTGCCGGAGTTCGAAGACCACGCGAAAGTGCTGAACGGGTGTTCCGATTTCCTGGTGGAGGTGTTTGGGGAGCGCGGCGTGCACGCCCGTTCCGTTCTCGGCGCAAGCTCGTTGCGCGGCGGCCTGCCGGTGATCCTGAAGGCGCTGGTCGAAGTTGCTCCCTGAGCTTCTGCTGCCCTTGCCGATCGCGAAGTTCGCCTGAATGAAAGTGGGAGAGTACCCCGGGGTGTCCGCCGTGGAAAATAGGGGATGCCCATTAGCCGGCCCAAGTTGCATCACCCGCCCGCGGATCGAGTAGTTGTAGAATACATCCGTGATAACGTAGCTCGATACTTGGAGAAATGGAATGAGCATCTTGGCAAATCCAAATGAGCCGCATGCCATCGAACTCGAAGTCACCAACGACGAGTTGATCGTCTCACTGGCCGATGGACGCAAACTCTCGGTGCCCATCGCCTGGTATCCGCGCCTCGCAAACGCAACTCCAGAGCAGCGGCGGAATTGGGAGATTATCGGGCCAGGTGTGGGTTTCCACTGGCCCGATGTCGATGAAGATCTAAGCGTTGAAGGAATGCTTCTTGGGGCTCCCGCTCCAGGCGTGCGGCCACGAGCACCAGAAGGGGCAGTCTAACTTTCGCTTCCACGCGCCGGTTCAGTCGCCCGATCCTCCGGCTCCCGCTTCATGACGGCGCCCGCGGCATCCGGCAGCACCACGATCGAGGTCGCGAAGAACGGGCCCTACCTCGTGCGTGGCCCGTGCCTGCTGCGCGACTCGCGCGGGGAAGAAACGCCGGCGCGCGGCGCGATCGCGCTTTGCCGCTGCGGGAACTCCTCGAAGAAGCCCTTGTGCGACGGCACGCACGCAAAGGTCGCCTTCGACGGCGCGCGGCTTGCGGTGGGGCCGGCCGACGGCGTGGATTCCCACCGTGGGAGCCGAATCACGATTCACGACAACCGCGCAATCTGCGCGCACGCGGGGGTGTGCACCGACAGCCTGCCCCACGTCTTCCGCCTGGGTCACGAGCCGTGGGTCGATACCGGAGGGGCGGATGCGGAGGCAATCATCGCGCTCGTCAAGCGCTGCCCCTCGGGGGCGCTGAGCGTCTCGATCGACGGCTCGCCGCCGCCCGCCGAGCCGCGCGAGCGCGCGATCACCGCCTCGAAAAACGGACCCTATTTCGTGACCGGCCAGGTGGAGCTCAAATCTGGCGGCGCGGCGCCGCGCGTTCCCGACCGCTATGCGCTCTGCCGCTGCGGCGGGTCGAAGAACAAGCCGTTCTGCGACGGCACGCACTGGGCGATCGGGTTCGACGAGGTCCGCGGGCGGCAGGCGGGCGTCTGGGTGCCGCCGTTGGGCGTCAAGCGCTTCAGTCTCATTGCCGGAGGGTTGCTGATCGCGGGCGTGGCGGCGGCGATCCTCGGGATCGAAGCGGCGGGCAAATGGTCGGCGCGGGGATTTATCGGCAAGACCGCGCTGATTCCCGATCTGAACCTCGTGCTCGAAGTGCTGCTGGTCGCGGGTCTGACGTTCGGCGCCTGGCTCGCGAAGCGGGGCAATATCGCCGCGCATCGCTACAACCAGAGCGTTTTCGTGCTGCTCAACGCGGTGCTGGTTGCGCTCATCATGGCGCGCGGCATGGAAAATGCGGAGTTGGAGAGCGCAGCCGATCTCGCCCAGCTCCAAATCTGGGTGCCGTGGCTGCACGCGGCGATCGGCGCCGCGACGGTTGCGTCGGGACTGTGGCTCGTGCTGCAGATGAATGGCGTCCTCCCCGAGTGGCTGCACGTGCGTGGCTGGAAGACGATGATGAAGCTCACGCTTGCCGGCTATTGGATCGTCGCGCTGCTCGGGCTGGCGATCTTTTACGTGTGGTTCCTGCGCTGAGCCGCAGCGACCCGGAAGCACCGGACATGCCGGTCAGCGTCGCAGCCGTTTACCGCTACCCGGTCAAGGGCTTAAGCCCCGAGCCGCTGGAGCGCGCAAAGCTCGCTCCCCTCAACTGCCTTCCGCACGACCGGCGTTTCGCGCTGGCGCGGGCCGCGACGCGCATCGATCCGCAGCGCCCGGAATGGCTGCACAAATCGCATTTCTTCATGCTGATGCGTGACGAGAAACTCGCTCAGTTGCGGACGCGTTTCGATGACGCGAGCGGCGAGTTCAGCATCGAGCGCGCTGGCCGGGTGCTGCTCAACGCGCGGATCACCGAGGCTGCCGGGTGCGCCCAGATCGACGCGTTCTTCGCGGAATTCCTCAAGGACCTGCCGGGCGGCCCGCCGCGCGTAGTCGAGGCACCGGGCCATACGTTCGCGGACGCCAAACAGAAACCGGGCGCGACCGGGTACCAGTACGTCTCGTTCATCAATCTGGCGAGCATTGCGGCGCTGGAGAAGGTCACCGGCGTTCCGGTCGATCCGCTGCGCTTTCGCGCCAACGTTTACTTCAGCGGCGCGCCCGCATGGTCCGAGCTGGATTGGGTCGGTGGCGAGATCGGGGTGGGAACCGTGCGCCTGCGCGTCGTGTCACCGATCACCCGCTGCGCGGCGACGATGGTGAACCCCGCGACGGCGGAGCGCGACCTGAATATCCCGTCAATCCTCCAACGGGAATTCAGCCATAACTGCATGGGCGTGTACGGCGAGGTGCTCGCGGGCGGGCGGATTGAAAACGGGTCTGCGATCGATCTGAGCGCAGCGTCTCCGCTTCAAGCCGGCTGACTCTGATGGGACTGCCATAAGCTTCCTTCCCCCGCGCTACGCGCAAGGGAGGGAGCCTGCAATGCTCGCTACTTACGGTAGTGCCATCGATGTCAGGGCATTGCGTGCGTCGCCGCCGGCAACGAAATTCCCAGCTCGGCGGCGACTCTGCGCAGAAGGTTGGGATAATCGCTGATGATGCCGTCGACGCCCAGTTCGATCATGGTTTTGATTTCGGGCTCGGTGTTGACCGTCCACACCACGACCTTGAGCCCGAGTCCCTGCGCTTCGATCACGTTTTCGTGCGTCACCTCGCGGTAGTAGGGCGACCACACCGCGCCGCCTGCCGCTTTCACCGCGCGCGGTATCGAGCCGCCGAAGCGGCTGACGTGAAAGCCCGCGCTCCACGGCGAATCTTTCTCGGTGCCGCGTATGTTGTCCATGAAGCTCTGCTGCGCGGTCAGGTAAACAGTCGGAATGTCCGGCGCTTCCTGTTGCACCGCTTGCAGCGTGCGCCAGTCGAAGGACTGGATAGCCGTACGTTCCGCCATTCCGGC
>JACQGN010000273.1 GCA_016199545.1 Betaproteobacteria bacterium
AAGGCTGTGCGCTTTGCGGAGGATGAAGTGCGGCCCATGGGGCGCGCGGCAGGCGGCGTGCGCGGCATGCGGCTCGGACACGAGCAACGCGTGATTACTCTGCTGACATCCGGCCAGGATTCCCCATGCGTGCTTACCGCTACGGAGAACGGCTATGGCAAGCGCACGCGGATCGTGGAATATACGCGGCACGGCCGCGGCGCGCAGGGCATGATCGCGATCCAGTGCAGCGAGCGCAACGGGCCGTTGCTCGCGGCGCGCCTGGTGAGCCGGGATGACGGGATCATGCTGATCACGACCGGCGGCGTCCTGATCCGCACGCGGGTTTCCGAGGTGCGTGAGCAGGGCCGCTCGACGCAGGGCGTGCGGCTGATTAATCTCGACGAAGGCGAGAAACTCGCCGGGCTCGAGAAGATCGTGGAGTCGGACGAAGAAGACCAGGATTGAGGATTCAGGATCCAGGATTGAGCCGGCTTTGTCGGGGTTCCCTGAATCCTCACTCCTCGATCCTCAATCCTAGAGTTCGAACCGAGGGAGATATGGCAAGAGTTTTCAATTTCGGGGCCGGTCCGGCGGCATTGCCGGAGCCGGTGCTCAAACAGGCCGCCGCGGAGATGCTCGACTGGCGCGGCACGGGCATGTCGGTGATGGAAATGAGCCATCGCGGCAAGGCGTTCATCTCCATACACGCCGAGGCCGAGGCCGGCTTGCGGGAACTGCTCGCGATCCCGCCCAACTACAAGGTGTTGTTCCTGCAGGGCGGAGGGGCCGGGGAATTCGCAACGGTGCCGATGAACCTGCTGCGCGGCAAGGCGGCGGCGGATTATGTCAACACCGGGCAGTGGTCGATGAGAGCCATCGCCGAGGCGAAAAAATTCTGCAAGGTGAGTATTGCCGCCAGTTCGGAGGGAGCCAATTACAGCTACGCCCCGAAACAGGGCGAGTGGAAGCTCGATCCGCAGGCCGCCTACGTGCACTACACCTCGAACGAGACCATCGGCGGCGTCGAGTTTCACTGGATTCCCGACGCCGGCGCTGTGCCGCTGGTGGCCGACATGTCTTCGCATATCCTGTCGCGGCCGGTGGACGTGAGCCGTTACGGGCTGATCTACGCGGGCGCACAGAAGAATATCGGCCCTGCGGGTCTTGCCATCGTCATCGTGCGCGACGACCTGATCGGGCAGGCGCTGCCGGGCACGCCGTCGATATTCGATTACAAGGTGCAGGCCGAGAACGACTCGATGTTCAACACGCCGCCCACCTACGCCGTCTACATGGCGGGGCTGGTGTTTCAGTGGCTGAAGCAAGCGGGGGGCATCAAGAAGATGGAGGAAATCAACATCGCGAAGGCGCGGCTGGTCTACGACTACCTCGACCAGACGGAGTTCTATCATTCGCCGGTGGCGAAGGAGGACCGGTCGCGGATGAACATCCCGTTCACCCTGCGTAACGACGCCCTCGACGGGGCGTTCCTCAAGGAGGCCTCACGCAACGGGCTTGCAGAGCTGAAGGGTCATCGCTCTGTCGGCGGCATGCGCGCCTCAATCTACAACGCAATGCCGGTCGAGGGTGTGCAGGCGCTCGTCGCATTCATGCGGGAATTCGAGCGTAGCCATGGCTGACGCCTTTCGCATCCTGACGCTCAACTCGATTTCGAGCGTCGGCTTGAAACGCCTGCCCGCCGACCGCTACACCGTCGGAGGGCGGATCGAGAATCCGGACGCAATCCTGGTGCGCTCGCACGACATGCACGCGATGGAGATCGGGCAGGTGGTGAAGGCGATCGGTCGGGCCGGCGCGGGCACCAACAACATTCCGGTGCCGAAGCTGAGCCTGCGCGGATTGCCGGTTTTCAACGCCCCCGGCGCCAATGCCAACGCGGTGAAGGAACTGGTGATCGCGGGACTGCTGATCGGTGCGCGCAATCTGGTGCCGGCGCTGAAATTCGTGGACGGCCTGCAGGGCGACGACAAGACGCTCAACAAGCTGGTGGAAGACGGCAAGAAGGCGTTTTCCGGCAGCGAATTGCCGGGGCGCACGCTCGGCGTCGCGGGTCTGGGGAAAATCGGAAGCCTGGTCGCCGACGCCGCGATCAAACTCGGAATGAACGTCCTCGGCTACGACCCGGAGATCACGGTCGATGCAGCCTGGAGCCTGCCGTCCCAGGTCAGGAAGGCGCACAGCATCGAGGAGGTGCTGAAGAGTTGCGAGTACGTCACCGTTCATGTGCCCCTCGTCGATGCGACACGCAACCTGATCAACGCGGAACGCGTCAAGCTCATGAAGTCGGGCTCGATATTGCTCAATTTCGCGCGCGAAGGCATCGTCAACAACCATGCGGTGCTCGACGCGCTCGAGACGAAACACCTGAAATATTACATCTGCGATTTTCCCGGCGAGAGGCTGCAGAGCCATCCCCGGGTGATCGCACTCCCCCACCTCGGGGCATCCACCGGGGAGGCGGAAGACAACTGCGCGGTGATGGTGGTCGATCAGCTACGCGACTTCCTGGAGCACGGGAACATCCGGAACGCCGTCAATTTTCCCGATGTGTCGATGGCGCGCGAGTCGCCCTACCGGCTCGGGATAGCCAACGCCAACGTGCCCAACATGGTGGGGCAGATCTCCACGGCCATGGCGCAGGCGGGGCTCAACATCCACAACATGATCAACAAGTCCAGGGGCGAAATGGCCTACACGCTGGTCGACGTCGACAGTGCAGTGCCGGCGTCGCTCACCAGCCAGCTCGCGAATATCCACGGCGTGCTGTCGGTGCGCTACCTTCCGTTGGAAGGGAGGTGAACGGTGAACGGCGAACAGTGAACCGTGATGCGTGAACGGCGGGTACCGGGGACTTCCCGGAAGATGAGTGGGCTTGTAGTTCACAGTTTACCGCTCACTGTTCACGCGCCGGACTGGCGTCCAGCGGCGGATTAGAATTGCGGCCATGACCGACAAGTTGAGCACGATCCGCCGGCAGATCGATGCGCTCGACGGGCGCCTGGTGAAACTGCTCTCGGCGCGCGGGCGGCTGGCTCGGCGCATCGGCCGGCTGAAGCGGGGCACAATCTATCGTCCCGAACGCGAAGCCCAGATCCTGAGGCGGGTCGCTGCCCTCAATCGCGGTCCGCTCTCCAGCGCGGTACTTGCCCGCGTCCTGACCGAGATCATGTCGGCGTGCCGCTCGCTCGAGGATCACATGACGGTGGCGTACCTCGGGCCCGCAGGTACCTTCAGCCAGGAGGCGGTGCTCAAGCACTTCGGAGGATTGACCGCTCAGCAGCCGTGCGGCTCGATCGACGAGGTGTTCCGGCAGGTCGAAACCGGGGCCGTTGGGTATGGCATCGTGCCGGTCGAAAATTCCACCGAGGGGGCGATCGGCCGCACACTCGATCTGTTGCTCGCCACACCCGCCAGGGTGTGCGGCGAGGTGATGCTTCCGGTGCACCAGTGCGTGATGGCCAAGGCCAGCAGGCGCGGCGACATACGCAGGGTTTATTCGCATACTCAGAGCCTCGCGCAGTGCCAGCAATGGCTGGCGCGCCACCTGCCGCACGCGGAGCGCGTGGCCGTGGTAAGCAACGCGGAGGCGGCGCGCCTCGCGGCGAAAGATCGACGCGCTGCGGCCGTCGGTGCAAAGACGGCAGCCGGCCTGTACGGATTGAACGTGCTCGCGCGCAATATCGAGGATGAACCGCGGAACACAACCCGCTTCCTGGTGCTGGGCGAGCGCGATGCGGGGCCTTCCGGAAAGGATAAAACGTCGCTCATCGTATCCACACGCAACGTGCCGGGCGCGATGCAGCGGATGCTCACGCCCCTGGCCGCCAATGGCGTGAGCATGACGCGGCTCGAGTCCCGGCCGGCGCGTACCGGCTTGTGGGAATACGTCTTCTACGTGGATATTGAAGGGCATGCACGGGACGCCCGTGTCGCCAAGGCGCTCGAGGAGATGCGCGAATACGTCACCTTCCTCAAGGTCCTCGGCTCGTATCCGTTGGCGATTTCCTGACTGCTTGAGCCGTGACTCGTGGACCGTGAATCGAGCAAATCCCGTCAGATCACGGATCACGGATCACCGATCACATATTCACACATGGACATCTGCGACCTCGCCCCTTCGTACATTCGCGCGATCGCCCCGTATCAGCCCGGCAAACCGATCCCGGAACTCGCGCGCGAGATGGGGCTGGACGAGTCGGGCATCATCAAGCTCGCGTCGAACGAGAACCCCCTGGGCGCGAGTCCGCTCGCCCAGCGCGCGGTGCGCGGCGTGCTCGACGGGATTTCGCGCTATCCGGATGGCAACGGATTCGAACTCAAGCGCGCGCTGGGCGCGCGCTTCGGGGTGGAACACCAGAACATCGTGCTCGGGAACGGTTCGAACGACGTGCTCGAACTCGCGGCGCGCGCGTTTCTGACGCCGCAGCATAGCGCGGTCTATTCCCAACATGCGTTCGCGGTGTATCCGCTGGCGGTGCAGGCCATCGGCGCTGCCGCCATCGAAGTGCCCGCCAGGGCGTTTGCCCATGACCTTGACGCGATGCGCCGGGCGGTGAGAAGCGATACGCGCGTCCTGTTCATCGCCAATCCAAACAACCCGACCGGGACTTACGCGCCGCCCGCCGCGGTCGAAGCGTTTCTCGCGGCGTTGCCGGGGCATGTCGCAGTGGTGCTCGACGAGGCCTACCACGAGTATCTCCCGCTCGAACTGAGGGGCGACAGTATCGGCTGGCTGCAACGCTTTCCGAATCTGATCGTCACCCGCACGTTTTCCAAGGTCTACGGACTGGCGGGACTGCGCATGGGTTACGCGCTGGCGGGCGCCGGGATCGCGGATCTCATGAACCGCGTGCGCCAGCCGTTCAACGTCAACAGTCTTTCGCTTGCTGCCGCGGCGGCCGCGCTCGAGGACCTGGAGTTCGTGCGCCGCAGCTTCGAGGTCAATCAGGCAGGGCTGAAGACGGTGACTCGCGGGCTGTCGGAACTGGGCCTGCAGTACATCGTTCCATTCGGTAACTTCGTCACCTTCGCGGTGCCGGACGCCTCTGGAGTCTTTCAGCGGCTGCTCAAGCTGGGAGTCATCGTGCGTCCGGTGGCGAGCTACGGTATGCCCGACCATCTGCGGGTCACCATCGGCACCGAGTCCGAGAATGCGCGCTTCCTCGACAGCCTCGCACGAGCGCTTGGGGCGTAGCGGCCACCACTAGAAATGCCTGCCAAGTTCCGAATCGGCAAGCTTGCGGTGATCGGCGTCGGACTGATCGGCGGCTCGTTTGCGATGGCGCTGCGGAAGGCCCGGGCCGTGGGACGCGTGGTTGGCGTGGGGCGCACGCGCCGCAACCTCGCCACGGCGCTGCGGCTCGGGATCATCGACGAGATTGCCGTGGACGCCGTCACGGCGGTGCGCGACGCGGATTTCGTGCTGCTGGGCGTGCCGGTGGGCCAGATGCCGGAGGTGATGGCCCGCATCGCGCCGCATGTTGCGCGTCACGCCGTCATCAGCGACGCGGGGAGCACCAAGCAGGACGTGATCGCAAGCGCGCGGCGCTTCCTGAAGGACAGTCTCGGCCGCTTCGTGCCTGCCCATCCGGTCGCCGGCACCGAGATGAACGGAGCCGGTGCGGCGTTCGCCACGCTCTACCGCGGCCGCAACGTGATTCTGACTCCGCAGGCGGAGACCTCGCGCACCGCGGTTGCGACCGTGCGACGCGCCTGGGAGGCGTGCGGCGCACGGGTATTCCGGTTGCGCCCGGACGAGCACGATGCCATCTTTGCGGCCGTGAGCCACCTGCCTCACGTCGTCGCCTTCGCCCTGGTCGGGGCGCTTGCCCGCCGTCGCAATGCGCGAAAGCTCTTCGCTTTTTCAGCCGGCGGGCTGCGCGATACGGTGCGCATCGCGGGCAGCTCCCCGGAAATGTGGCGCGACATCTGTATCTCCAATCGCGACGCCCTGCTGGAGGTGCTGGATGCCTACATGGAAGAGCTGGAGCGTGCGCGGGGAGCGATCGCTGCCACTGATGCTGCGACGCTGGAGCGCATGTTCGAGGCTGCGCGGGCCGCGCGCGCGCGGTGGCTCGTTGCGCGCCGGTCGTAGTCCCCACTGCGAGCGGCAACGGATCTGGAAGTCCCGGCCATGAGCCACATCGACCTAGCCCCCATACGCTGCGCACGCGGCACGGTACGCCTGCCGGGCTCGAAGAGCATCTCGAACCGCATCTTGCTGCTGGCGGCCCTGGCGCGGGGGAACACCCTGATTCGGGACCTGCTCGATTCCGATGATACGCAGCACATGGTGCAGGCGTTGCGCACGCTCGGTGTTGTCTGCGAGTCGGTGGGTGCGCAGGCGCTACGCGTGGCGGGGACGGGTGGGAGCTTTCCGGTCAAACAGGGGGATCTTTTTCTCGGCAACGCCGGCACCGCGCTGCGTCCGCTCACAGCCGTGCTCGCGTTTGCCGGTGGAAGCTACGGGCTATCGGGGGTGGCGCGAATGCACGAGCGCCCCATCGGCGACCTGGTGGACGCGTTGCGCGCGATTGGCGCCGACATCGCGTACCGCGGCAAGCCAGGCTATCCCCCGCTCGCGATTGGTCGCGGCGCGATTACGCTCAGTGGTTCGGTTTCGGTGCGCGGCAATGTTTCCAGCCAGTTCGTGACGGCGCTGCTGCTCGCGCTGCCGCTCGCGCGCACTGCAGCGGTGCTTCTCGTCGAAGGTGAACTGATCTCCAAACCGTACGTCGGGATTACGCTTGCCACGATGAGCAGGTTCGGCGTACTCGTGGAACGCGAGGGTTGGTCCAGGTTCACCGTGCCGCGGGGAGACGGCTATTCGAGCCCCGGCGAAATTTATGTCGAGGGCGACGCCTCGGCGGCATCCTATTTTCTTGCGGCCGGGGCGATCAGTGGGCTCAAGGGCGGGGGACCGGTGCGCGTGGAAGGTGTTGGTCGTGCGAGCATCCAGGGCGATGTGCGGTTTTGCGAGATCCTGGAGCGCATGGGCGCCCGCATCGTGATGGGGGAAAACTGGATCGAAGCCGGTGCGGACGCGGAAGTCGCACGGCGCGGCAGGTTGAGGCCGATCGACGCGGATTTCAACCATATTCCCGACGCTGCGATGACCGCGGCGGTCGCTGCGGTCTTTGCCGACGGCCCGAGCGCACTGCGAAATATCGGCAGCTGGCGCGTGAAGGAAACCGACCGCATCGCTGCGATGGCGACCGAGTTGCGCAAACTGGGCGCGGCGGTCGAGGAAGGAACTGATTACCTGCGCATCAGCCCACCTCGATCCTCAAGCCTGAACTCCGGGGTCGCGATCGATACCTACGACGATCACCGGATCGCGATGAGCTTTTCGCTCGCGGCGGTAGGCGGCGTGCCGGTGCGGATCAACGACCCGGAATGCGTCGCGAAGACCTTTCCCGACTATTTTCAGGTGCTCGCGGGAATTTCGCAGCGCTAGGAGTGTGTCGAACTTGGCTCCGACACACTCCTTACACAAGACCGCCCACATGCGAAGGGCATAATTGCATGTGGAAATTCCTGAATTCGACCTGGCTCGTGCCTTGGAGAAGGCCAAGACAGGTCTTTTCACCCCGTTTCGTTCTAAGACTGCGGGCGGTCTTGCATTTAGCAGTCTGTCGGAGCTTCAAGTCCGACAGGCTGCTAGGTCGAAGCGTCCAGTCGAGGCTTTGAAACGTGTCACCGGGTCTGCCGCCTGTCATCGCCATCGATGGTCCGTCCGCCTCGGGGAAGGGCACCGTGGCATATTGTGTCGCCCGCCGGTTGGGCTTTCATTACCTCGATAGCGGCGCGCTATACCGCACCGTCGCGCTGGCCGCCATGGAGGCCGGCATCGACCTCGATGACGAGTCAAGAGTCAGCGCTATCGCATTGAATGCAAATATAGGTTTCAAGAACGAGCGAGTCTGGCTCGGATCCCGGGATGTGACCGAGGCAATTCGAGAGGAAAAGGTGAGCGAAGGTGCCTCACGGGTGGCAGCCCTGCGCGGGGTGCGGGCGGCGTTACTGGAGAGACAGCACGCCTTCCGCATGGCCCCCGGACTGGTGGCCGAAGGCCGCGATATGGCGACCATTGTTTTCCCGGACGCGGTGCTCAAAGTTTATCTCACCGCAGGTGCCGAGGAACGGGCCCGGCGTCGATATAAACAGTTGATCGACAAAGGTTTGAGTGCTAACATGACCGCCCTTTTGCAGGATATCCATGCCCGCGACGCACGCGATAGCGGCCGCGCCGTGGCACCCCTGCAAAGGAGCGGGGACGCGATTGAAATCGACACCACCGGAATGACGGTGGAGGAGGCGTCGGCCCAGATCGTGTCCTGCTACGGGCAGGCACTGCGAGCGCCATGAGTCGACCCGGCTCATGGTTTTTTAACTGACCCCGCCGCCTTGGCGGGTTGCCTAACATATTGAATCTGAATGATGAAAACTTTGTCACCCGCATCCGGGACTGCAGAAAATTTCGCCGCGTTGTTTGAAGAGAGCCTTTCCGTCAAGGAAATGCGGGTGGGAGAGGTGATCACCGCCGAGGTCATGCGTGTGGACAACAACTTCGTGGTGGTCAACGCCGGCCTCAAGTCCGAAAGCTACATTTCAGTAGACGAATTCAGGAACGACCGCGGTGAAGTGGAAGCACAACCAGGCGATTTCATAAAAGTCGCGATCGAATCGCTGGAGAACGGCTACGGCGAGACGCGCCTGTCGCGCGACAAAGCGAAACGCCTGGCGGCGTGGCTCGCGCTTGAAGAGGCTCTGGAAAAGGGAACCGTCGTCGCCGGCACCATCAACGGCAAGGTGAAGGGCGGCCTCACGGTGATGATCAACGGCATCCGCGCCTTCCTTCCCGGCTCGCTCGTCGACATCCGGCCGGTCAAGGACACCGCGCCCTACGAAAACAAGGAGATGGAGTACAAGGTCATCAAGCTCGACCGCAAACGCAACAACGTCGTGGTGTCGCGCCGGGCGGTGCTCGAAGAAACGCAGGGCGAGGAGCGGCAAAAGCTCCTGGAAAATCTGCGCGAGGGAGCGGTTGTCAAGGGGATCGTCAAGAACATCACGGATTACGGCGCGTTCGTCGATCTGGGCGGCATCGACGGACTGTTGCACATCACCGACCTCGCGTGGCGGCGCGTCAAGCATCCATCCGAGATCCTCTCGGTGGGCGATGAAGTCGAGGCCAAGGTGCTGAGGTTCGACCAGGAGAAGAACCGCGTCTCGCTCGGTCTCAAGCAGCTCGGCGAGGATCCGTGGATGGGGCTCACGCGGCGCTATCCGCAGGGCACGCGGCTGTTCGGGAAGGTGAGTAACCTCACCGATTACGGCGCGTTCGTCGAGATCGAGGCCGGCATCGAGGGCCTGGTGCACGTCTCGGAGATGGACTGGACCAACAAGAACGTGCATCCGTCCAAGGTGGTGCAGTTGGGCGACGAGGTCGAGGTCATGGTGCTCGAGATCGACGAGGAACGCCGCCGCATCTCGCTCGGCATGAAGCAGTGCCTGCCAAATCCGTGGGAAGAGTTCTCGATGAACTACAAGAAGGGCGATCGCGTGAAGGGCCAGATCAAGTCGATCACCGATTTCGGCATTTTCATCGGGCTGCCGGGGAGCATCGACGGGCTGGTGCATCTTTCCGACTTGTCGTGGTCGCAGCCCGGCGAAGAGGCCGTTCGCAACTTCAAGAAGGGCGAGGAGCTCGAGGCGGTCGTGCTGTCGATCGACGTCGAGCGCGAACGCATTTCGCTCGGCGTGAAGCAGCTGGAGGGCGATCCCTTCACGAGCTACATCACCGCGCACGAGAAGAATTCGATCGTGACGGGAACGGTGAAGTCGATCGATGCCAAGGGTGCGGTAATCCAGCTCGCGGGCGATATCGAGGGCTACCTGCGGGCGTCCGAGGTGGCGCGCGACCGCGTCGAGGACATCCGTACGCGCCTGAGCGAAGGCGCCACGGTCACTGCGATGATCATCAACATCGATCGCAAGAATCGCGCGATCAACCTGTCGATCAAGGCGAAGGATGTGGCGGAGGAGGCCGAGGCGATGCAGCGGCTCGCCGCGGACAAGCCGTCGAGCACCGGGACGACCAATCTCGGGGCGCTGCTCAAGGCCAAGCTGGACGTCGCCAACACCCAGCAATAGAAAGACGCCATGACAAAGTCGGAGTTGATCGCAAAACTGGCGGCGCGCTACCCGCAGTTAGTGGCGAAAGACGCCGAACTGGCGGTAAAGATGATCCTGGATGCGATGTCGAAAAGCCTGTCGCAGGGCCAACGCATCGAGATCCGCGGATTCGGCAGCTTTGGTCTGAATTACCGGCCGCCGCGCGTCGGGCGCAATCCGAAGTCCGGCGACAAGGTGCAGGTGCCGGCGAAGTACGTGCCGCATTTCAAGGCCGGCAAGGAACTTCGGGAACGGGTCGATATCAAGAAATAACAACGATAAGAGAACTTAGGCATCGCTTGTTTGCGGGCGGCACAATCGAAAGATCGTGCCGTTTTTTTTGCCCGGCGCCGGCCGGGCCCGGACTGTTTGCGGCGGCTGACACGCCGGTCGGCTTCGGATAAGCTCGGACTATGCGCTACTTCCTGTGGACGCTGAGGCTTGCATTGTTCCTGCTGGTGCTGAGTTTCGCGGTCAAGAACACCGACATCGTCGCGGTGCACTACTACCTCGGCTACCAGTGGCAGGCGCCGCTGGTGGTGGTGCTGCTGGTGTTTTTCTGCCTCGGCGTGCTGGTGGGCATCGTCGCCAACCTGGGACACATGCTGCGCCGGCGGCGCGAGGTGGTGGCGTTGCGGCGAGAGCTCAATGCGCGCAGCCGGGCGGGTGAGGCGCCCGTGCGGCCGGCCGATGCGGGTGGGGCGACATAGCCGATGGATATCGAATACTGGTGGCTGCTGGCTCTGCCGCTGTTCTTCGCGTTGGGGTGGCTCGCCGCGCGGGTCGACATCAAGCAGCTCATGTCGGAATCGCGGGCATTGCCCATTTCATATTTCAAGGGCCTCAATTTTCTCCTGAACGAGCAGCCGGACAAGGCCATCGAGGTCTTCATCGAGGTGGTCAAGGTCGACCCGCAGACCATCGAGCTGCACTTCGCACTGGGGAGCCTCTTTCGCCGGCGCGGCGAGGTCGAGCGCGCGATCCGCATGCACCAGAACCTGGTCGAGCGTCCCGACCTCGCGCAGGATCGTAAGCTGCTCGCTCTGCTGGAGCTGGCGCAGGATTATCTGAAGGCAGGCTTGCTCGACCGCGCGGAGGAGCTGTTTCTCAAGCTTGAGCACACGGCGCACGCCGAGGCGGCGCTGCGGTTCCTGCTGGAGATCTACGAGCGCGAGAAGGACTGGCAGAAAGCGATCGGAATCGCGGAGAAGCTCGAAGCGGTGACCGGAAGATCGCACCAGAAGGAGACCGCCAACTTCTGCTGCGAGCTGGCCGTGAACGAGAGCATGCACTCGCGACCGGGCGCGGCGCGCGAGCATCTTGCACGCGCGCTGTCGCACCACCGGCTGTGCGTGCGGGCGAATATCGTGCTGGGAGACCTCGAATTGCAGGCTGGCAACCCGGGGGCCGCGATCGATGCGTGGAAGCGCATCGAGAGCCAGAACCCGACCTACCTGGCGCTGGTCGCGGACCGCCTGCTCGCGGCGTTCCGCCAGTCGGGCCGGCCCGAGGAGGGGCTGAACCTGCTGCGCGGCTACCTCGGCAAGTACCCCTCGCTCGATCTGCTCAATACGGTGTTCCAGGGGACGCTGGAGATGGACGGCGCCGAGCCTGCCTACCGGTTCGTGCGCGATGAACTGCAGCGCACCCCGACGCTGCTCGGTTTGGACAAACTGCTGGAAGCGCAGATGCTCGAAGCGCCGATCGAACGCAGGCGCGAGCTGGAGCTCATCAAGCAGCTGGTGTACCAGCACACGCGGGAACTCGCGATGTATCGGTGCGACAACTGCGGGTTCCGCGCGCGCCAGTTCTACTGGCATTGTCCGGCGTGCGCGCAGTGGGAGACCTACTCGCCGCGACGCACCGAAGAGAAAGGCCTGCCGGCATGACAGGCGAGCCGCGGGTGATCGTGGCGCTTGACTACGCCGATGCCGCCGGGGCGCTGGCGCTGGTCGACCGCCTCTCTCCGGCGCAGTGCCGGGTCAAGGTCGGCAAGGAGCTGTTCACGGCGGCGGGCCCCGCGCTGGTTGAAACGCTGGCGGCGCGCGGCTTTGGCGTGTTTCTCGACCTGAAGTATCACGATATCCCCAACACCGTTGCAGACGCGTGCCGCGCGGCAGCGGCGCTCGGCGTATGGATGCTTAACGTGCACGCGCTCGGGGGAGCCGCCATGATGAAAGCGGCCCGCGAGGCGCTGGCGTCGCGCAGCGCGCCCCCGCAACTCGTGGCGGTCACCGTGCTGACCAGCATGGCCGACGCCGATCTCGCGCAACTGGGTTTCGCGGGCCGCGCGCCGGAGCTCGTGTTGCGGCTCGCGCGGCTGGCCCGGGACAGCGGCCTCGACGGCGTTGTCGCATCGGCGCACGAGGCTGCACTACTGCGGCGCGAATGCGGCGCCGGGTTCCGGCTCGTGACGCCCGGGATACGGCTTGCCGAGTCGGGTCGGGACGACCAACATCGCGTCGCTACGCCGGCGGCCGCGATCGCGGACGGCGCCGATTACCTGGTCATCGGTCGGCCGATCACGCGCGCGCCTGATCCGCTTGCTGCGCTGCAGGCGATCAATCGCGAGATCGAGCAGGCAATGACGGCGGAGGGATGAAAGAGCAAGGATGAAGGCGGAAGGCGGAAGGATGAAAAAGCAAGACGGAAGGCGGGAAGATGAAGGCGGAAGGAGAAAAGCTCCTGTTACTTCATCCTTCATCCTTCATCCTTCATCCTTAAGAAGCGCGCGCGTCCTGGTCGTCGGCGACGTGATGCTGGATCGCTACTGGTTCGGCGAAGTCGGCCGCGTTTCGCCGGAAGCGCCGGTGCCCATCGTCAGGATCGACCGCACGGAGGAGCGTCCGGGCGGCGCTGCCAACGTCGCGCGCAATGCGGTGGCGCTTGGTGCGCGCGTGAACCTGCTGTCGGTGGTGGGGGCGGACGACGCAGGGCGCAAGCTCGCGACGCTTCTGCGCCGGGAGCGGATCGCCGCGCAGCTGCATCGCGACCGCGGAGTCACGACCACGATCAAGCTGCGGGTGATCGGCCGCAATCAACAGTTGCTGCGGGTCGATTTCGAGACGGTTCCGGGCCATGAGGTGCTCGCGTCCAAACTGCGCGATTTCAGTCGCATGCTGCATCGCTGTGACGTGGTGATCCTGTCCGACTACGGCAAGGGCGGGCTCACCCACATCGCGCGCATGATCCAGCTTGCGCGTGGCGCCGGGAAGCCCGTGCTGGTGGACCCCAAGGGTGATGATTATTCGCGTTATCATGGCGCGACGCTGATCACGCCCAATCGCGCGGAATTCCGTGAGGTCGTTGGGGGATGGACGACGGAGACGGAACTCACCGCCAAGGCGCAGCGCCTGCGCCGCAAGCTCAATGCGGCAGGACTGCTCATCACCCGCAGCGAGGAGGGGATGACGCTGTATCGGGCGGGACGGAGGCTGCACGTGCCGGCCCAGGCGCGCGAAGTGTTCGACGTGAGCGGTGCGGGCGACACGGTCATCGCAACGCTCGGCGCGATGCTTGCGGGCGGCGCGGACCTGGAACAGGCGGTGCGCGTCGCCAATCGTGCTGCCGGCATCGTGGTCGGGAAATTCGGCACGGCGGTGGTGACGTCCGCAGAGCTCTTCGGGAAGGATGATAGGGCAAGGATGAAGGATGAAGGATGAAGGATGAAGGCGGAAAGGAAGAAGCAGCTTTGAGTTCATCCTTCATCCTTCATCCTTCATCCTTGTCTTGTACATGGAGCGTCAGCGCATGTACTATGTAGTGACCGGCGCGGCGGGATTCATCGGCTCGAACCTGGTCAAGGCGCTCAACCAGCGCGGCATAACGGAGATCATCGCCGTGGACAATCTTTCCCACGGCGACAAGTTCGTCAATCTCGTCGATTGCGAGATCGCGGACTACGTCGATCAGGCCGAGTTCCTCGCTTCCTTCACCGGCGGGGCTTACGGTGGGGGAATCGCCGCGCTCCTGCATCAGGGCGCCTGCTCGGATACCACCGAGACCGACGGCCGCTACATGATGGGGAACAACTATCGCTACTCCTGCTCCTTGCTCGAACGCTGCGCGGCGGAGAAAGTGCCGTTTCTCTACGCGTCGTCGGCGGCGATCTACGGCAGCGACACGGCCTTTCGCGAACGCAGGGACTGCGAGCGGCCGCTCAATGTCTACGGCTACTCCAAGTTCCTCTTCGACCAATGGGTGCGCCGCCGCTGGAAAGAGTTCTCCGGCCAGGTGGTCGGGTTGCGCTACTTCAACGTCTATGGGGAACGCGAACAGCACAAGGGACGCATGGCGTCCGTCGCCTTTCATTTCTTCAATCAATACCGCGACAGCGGAAGCGTGCAGCTGTTCGAGGGGAGCGGCGGCTACGGCGATGGCGAGCAGCGCAGGGACTTCGTGTCGGTCGAGGACGCGGTCAGGCTCAACCTGTTCTTTCTCGATCATCCGGAGAAAGCGGGCATCTTCAACTGCGGAACCGGAGCGGCGCAGAGCTTCAACGAAGTCGCCGTGGCGGTGGTGAACACGTGCCGCGGCGCGCGGCGGGAGGCCGCGCTGACGCTGCCCGAAATACAGCGGCAGGGCGTGATCCGGTATATCCCTTTTCCCGGGGAGTTGAAGGGCAAGTACCAAAGTTACACGCAGGCTGACCTCTCGGCGCTGCGCGAGACGGGCTATCGCGAACCCTTCCTCAGCGTCGAGGAGGGCGTGGCGCGCTATTGCGCGGCCATGCTGCGCCATTCGGAAAAGTGAGTGGGGATTGACGGCGATGCAATGCAGCCGGCATTTGGCTATCGTTGTTGCAGCGCGTATTATCGGAGCTTAGCGATGCACAAGACTCTTGAGGACTTCGTAGGCAACACGCCGCTGGTGCGGCTCAAGCGGCTGCCCGGCGCCACTTCCAACACGCTGCTGGCGAAACTGGAAGGCAACAATCCCGCCGGATCGGTCAAGGATCGCCCGGCGCTGTCGATGATCAAGCGCGCGCAGGAGCGGGGCACCATCAAGCCCGGGGATACGCTGATCGAGCCCACCAGCGGCAATACCGGTATCGCGCTCGCCATGTGCGCGGCGATGATGGGTTACCGCATGGTGCTGGTCATGCCGGAGCATCTGTCCGTCGAGCGCCGGCAGAGCATGGCGGCGTTTGGCGCCGAGATTGTGCTCACTGCGAAGGCGGGGGGCATGGAACTTGCGCGCGACATCGCCGAAAAAATGCGCGACGAAGGCAAAGGCGTGATTCTCGACCAGTTCGCCAATCCGGACAATCCGCTCGCGCATTACGAGGGCACCGGCCCCGAAATCTGGCGTGATACCGGCGGCACCATCACGCATTTCGTGAGCAGCATGGGCACCACCGGCACCATCATGGGCGTATCGCAGTTTCTCAAGGAGAAAAACCCGGCGGTGCAGATCGTCGGATGCCAGCCGACCGAAGGTTCGCAGATACCCGGCATCCGGAAATGGCCGCCCGCCTACCTCCCCAAGATCTGCGACTGGAAGCGCGTCGATCGCGTCATCGAGATCGCTCAGAGCGATGCAGAGGAAGTGACGCGGCGCCTGTCGCGCGAGGAGGGCATCTTCGCCGGCATCTCGTCGGGCGGCGCAATGTGGGCGGCGCTCCAGGTCTCGGCGGAAGTGAAGAATGCGGTTATCGTGGTCATCGTATGCGACCGCGGCGACCGGTACCTGTCGACGGGGGTCTTCCCGGCCTGATACGGGCGTTGCCCGCGGAACCTGGATGCGGACATGACCCCGCTACTTGCATTCGATATCGAAACCGTGCCGGATGTCGAAGGTCTGCGCGCGCTGAACGGATTGGAGGCGGAGCTCGCCGACAGCGATGTCGCGCAGATGGCATTTCAGCGCCGGCGCCAGACCACCGGCAGCGATTTTCTGCCGCTCCATCTGCACCGCGTCGTCACCATCTCCTGCGCGTTGCGCGAGAGGGGTTCCTTTCGCGTCTGGTCCCTCGGTGAACCGGGCGACGGCGAGCGCGAGCTGATCCAGCGGTTTTTCGACGGCATCGAGAAGTACACGCCGCAAATCGTGTCGTGGAACGGCGGTGGGTTCGATTTTCCGGTGCTGCACTACCGTGGGTTGATCCACGGCGTGACCGCCGCCCGCTACTGGGACATGGGCGAGGGCGACCACCGCGACAGCCGCGACTTCAAGTGGAACAACTACATCAGCCGTTACCACACACGGCACGTGGACCTCATGGATCTGCTGGCGCTCTACCAGCCGCGTGCGAACGCGCCGCTCGACGATCTCGCGCAGCTCCTTGGCCTGCCGGGGAAGATCGGTCTGCATGGAGGCGAGGTCTGGGAGGCGTTCCAGGCCGGGCGGTTCGACGATATCCGCAACTACTGTGAGGCGGACGTCGCGAACACTTATCTCGTCTTCCTGCGCTTTCAGCTCATGCGCGGCGTGCTCGACGCGCGTGCCTACCGCGCGGAATGCGAGCTCGTGCGCGCGACGCTCGCAAAGCTGCCGCAGCCGCACTGGAAAGAATTTCTCAGGCGCTGGACGGTCTGAGAAATTCTTGATGCCAGATCAGGCCCGGCAAGCGCGTACTGGGCGAATTCTGGCGCTGACGCGGTAAGTCATGCAAGCGCTGCTCATCGAGTCCCTGGATCAGGAAGGGCGCGGTATCGCCCGCCGCGACGGCAAGGTCATTTTTGTCGAAGGTGCCCTGCCGGGTGAAGTCGTCGAGGTCGCGCCGTACCGCAAGAAACCCAGCTACGAGCTCGCAAGCGTCACCCGGATCCTGCATGCGAGCACGCAGCGGGTTGCCCCGCGCTGTCCGTTTTTCGCCCGTTGCGGCGGCTGCAGCCTGCAGCACTTCGATGCGCGTGCGCAGGTCGCCGTCAAGCAACGGGTGCTGGAGGACAGCCTGTCGCATATCGGCAAGGTTCGACCAGATACGATCCTGCCCGCCATCCACGGGGCTGAGTGGGGTTATCGCCATCGCGCACGGCTTTCGGCGCGCTTCGTCGCGAAGAAGGGCGGTGCGCTCGTCGGCTTCCATGAAAAACGCAGAAGCTACGTGGCGGACATGACGAGCTGCGAGGTGCTTCCCCGCGCGGTTTCGGATCTCCTCGTTCCGCTGCGGGAGACGCTCGCCCGGCTCACGATTCGAGAGCGTGTCCCGCAGGTGGAAGTCGCGGTAGGAGAGGAGGCGATCGTGCTGGTGCTGCGCGTGCTGCAGGCGCCGGCCCAGGAAGACGTGCGACTGCTCGAAGCGTTCGCCGCCAGGCATTCGGTGGTGCTCTACCTGCAGCCTCGTGGACCCGATTCGGCCCAGCCGATGCGCTCCGGCACGCAAGCCGAACCCTTTTACACCTTGCCCGAGTTCGATCTTGCGATCCGGTTCAGCCCCACGGAGTTCACGCAGGTGAACCATGCGGTGAATCGCGTCCTGGTACGGCGCGCAATGGCTTTGCTGGATCCGCAACCCGGGGAGCGTGTCGCCGACCTCTTCTGCGGTATCGGCAACTTTACGCTGGCGATTGCACGGCGCGGGGCGACGGTCTCCGGGTTCGAGGGCAGTACGGCGCTGGTAGCCCGGGCAGCCGCCAATGCCAGGGATAATGGACTCGAGCGTGCGACGCGGTTCAGCGTCAGGAATCTGATCGAGCTATCCGAGAACGACGCGGGCGCTTTCGGGAAGTTCGACCGGATGCTGATCGATCCGCCGCGGGATGGCGCAATCGCAGTGGTGAAAACATTGACGGAGGATCGGCCCCGGCGCGTCGTCTACGTGTCGTGCAATCCCGCGACGCTCGCCCGGGATGCGGCGGTACTGGTGCACGCGCAGGGATACCGCCTGAGCGGCGCCGGCGTGGTGAATATGTTTCCGCACACGTCGCACGTGGAATCGATCGCAGTCTTCGACCGCTGAAGATCGGTGACCGGTGACCAGTGACTGGTGAACGGTGAACTGCCGGACGTCGCGCAGAAAAAAGCCGGGCCATCGCCCGGCTTTTTCACGTTGATCCTGCGGATTTCAGTCGCGGTCGCCGCCGAGGATGCCCAGCAGCTGCAGCAAGCTGGTGAAGATGTTGTAGAGGGCGACGTAGAGCGTCAGCGTCGCGGAGATGTAGTTGGTTTCACCGCCGCGCACGATGGCGTTGATCTGATACAGGATCACCGCTGACGAGAACAGGATGAAGAGCGCGCACAGCGTCAGATGCAGAACGGGGCTCGCCAGGAAGATGTTCGCCAGCACCGCCAGCATGATCACGACGAACCCGACCAGCAGGAACTTGCCCAGGAAACTGAAGTCACGCTTGGTGGTGGCGGCCAGACCAGAGAGCACGAAGAATACCGCGCCCGTGCCGCCCGCCGCCATCATGACCAGTTGCACGCCGTTCTTGAAGCCCAGCACGACCTGAAACAGTGGCCCGAGCAGCAGCCCCAGGAACAGGGTGAAGCCCAGCAGCAGCCCCAGACCGACGACGCTGTCGCGGTTGCGCTCGATCATGAAGATCCAGCCGTAGAAGATTGCGATTATGGCGAGCGACGAGAGGATGGGGCTCGCCCGCACGAAGCTGAAGTTGACAAGGCTGGTGCCGATGGCCGCGCCGATGATGGTTGGGATCATCGTCACCGCGAGCAGCAAGTACGTGTTGCGCAGCACCTTCTGCTGCTGCAGTGAAATCTCCTGCACCGCAGTCGGCTGATAACCCGCCTGTTGTGTCCGCAGTTCCGGTGGCATAAAACCCTCTCCTGTGAGTAGTCGAGCGATTCGGTCAGGCTTAAGACTACCGAATGCTCATGAAAGTTTCAATCGCGATGTTGGGCAACGGGCGCCATGTGATTACGCAAGCGGTTGAAAATAAGTGATATTATACCCGCCGCCCGAAACGGAGAGTTGGCAGAGCGGTTG
This sequence comes from Betaproteobacteria bacterium, assembly GCA_016199545.1. Taxonomy (GTDB): domain Bacteria; phylum Pseudomonadota; class Gammaproteobacteria; order Burkholderiales; family SG8-41; genus DSOT01. The sequence goes on from JACQGN010000273.1 coordinate 19,070, forward strand.
AATGCACCGGTCTTGAAAACCGGCAGGGTCGCAAGGCCCTCGTGAGTTCGAATCTCACACTCTCCGCCACTTAACGTCATAACGCATTGAAAGTACGTGTAAAGAATTTTCGGCGTCGCCGTTCACTAAACGATATTGACATTGTCTGCTACCTGACCGGAGACATGAGGCCCGTCATACGATATCGGTGTGCGGCCAGAAAGCGTATTACGGGGGGCCAACGGGCGATAATGGGCAAGCGGTTCTGCGCCTCGATATACAAGCCTAGCGAGGGACCCGGCTGCGACAACGAAGGTGCCGGCCGCCAGGGTTCGCGCAATGGTGCGTAATGGCGATGTGGGGCACCGGTGCAGCGCGGAATGGATGGGATGGTGCGTTGTATTTCAAGCGGCCACCTTCCTGGCCATCCTAGCGGCGCCGCTCTCCCGCTGACCCGCGCGCTTCGCGGATGGCGCGCCAGATGCGCTCCGGCGTCGCCGGCATCTCGACGTGCCGCACGCCGAATTCGGACAGCGCGTCGGCGATGGCGTTGATCATCACGCCGAGCGCAGGCGCCGTGCCGCCTTCGCCGGCCGGACGCATGCCGAGCGGATGCGTCGGCGAGGGTATCTCGACGTACTCCGTGTTGAAGAACGGGAAGTTGTCCGCCCGCGGCATCGCGTAATCCATGAACGACCCGGAGAGCAGCTGCCCGGTATCCGGGTCGTAGTAGCACTGCTCGAGTAGCGCCTGTCCCACGCCCTGCGCGATGCCGCCGTGGACCTGGCCGTGGATGATCGCCGGGTTCACGGCGCGGCCGACGTCGTCCACTGCCGTATAGCGCACGATCTCCAGCGTCCCGAGTTCGGGATCGATCTCGACTTCAGCCACCTGGCAGCCGTACGGAAACTGCGCGACGCTGACCGTCTCATCGGCGATCGCCGCGAGCGGGCCGCGCAGGTCTTGGGACAGGTCGAGGAGATCACGCGCCCCGCGCGCGACGTCGAAGAGGCTCACCGTGCGGCCTGCCCCCGGCCTCGCGAACAGGCCATCCCGGAACTCGACGGTGCCCGGCTCGCACTCCAGCAGGAGCGCCGCGATGCGCTTGCCCTTCTCGATGATTTTCCGGGACGCGCCCCAGATGACGATGCTGGCGAGCCGCATGCCGCGGCCGGAGTGCGTGCCGCCGCCGAACCTCACGAATTCGGTGTCCCCGGTGAGTATCCGGACCTTGTCGAAGGGCACGCCCAGCCACTCGGTCACCAGTTGCGCGAAGCTCGTTTCGTGTCCTTGGCCCGTCGAGACTGTGCCGATGATCACGTCGACCGTGCCGTCAGGATGCACCGTCATCTCGGCCCGCTCGCGCGGCACGCCGCTCGCGGTGTCGACGTAGTTGGCGACGCCGATGCCGCGACACTTGCCGCGGGCCCGCGCCTCGGCGCGGCGCGCGGGGAAGCCCGCCCAGTCCCCGAGCGTGAGCGCCTTCTCCATGACCCCGGGATAGTCGCCGCTGTCGTAGATCATGCCGAACGGGTTGGTGTACGGCATCTCCGCTGCCGTCACCAGGTTGCGCCGCCGCAGTTCGACGCGGTCGAAGCCGCACTGGCGGGCGGCGAGATCGATCAATCGCTCCATGACGTAGATCACCTCGGGCCGGCCCGAGCTGCGGTAGGGGCGCGTGGGCGCGGTGTTGCTCACGATTCCGCGCGCGCGGAAATGCGCGGCGGGCACGCGGTAAATGGTCGACATGATCTCGACGCCCTTGCGCAGCGGCGAGAAATTCGTGGTGTGGCCTCCGGCGTTGCTGATGTTGGAGCCGCGCATCGCGAGGAAACGGCCGTCCTTGTCGAGCGCGAGCTCCGCTTCCACGACAAGGTCGCGGCCCTGGTAATCGGTCGCGAACGCCTCGTGCCGCTCGCAGGTCCACTTGACCGGGCGCCCGGCGCGCCGCGCCGCCCATACGACCAGCGCGAACTCGGCGTAGAGCATGCCGCGCGTGCCGAAATGGCCGCCCACGTCGCGCGTGACAACGCGCACGGCGTCTTCTGCGACACCGAGCATAATCGCAAGATCCATCTTCGTCCGCCACGCGCCGCTGGTGCCGGCGTGCAGGGTGTAGTGGCCGATGGACGCGTCGTAGGCGCCTACCGCGGCGCGCGGCTCCATCGGAACGCCCGTTACCCGCGGGATCCACGTCTCGAACCGCACGACATGAGCGGCGCAGGCGAACGCGGCCGCCGTAGCTTTCCCATCACCCGCTTCCGCGTCGAGGCACACATTCGATCGCGCATTCTCGAACAGGCGCGGCGCGTCGGGCCGCGCCGCCGCCGCCGTATTGGCGACCGCGGGCAGCAGCTCGTAGTCCACCTCGACGGCCTCCGCGCCATCCTTTGCCGCCGCGATCGTCTCCGCGATCACCATCGCGAGCGCTTCGCCGACGTGGCGCACCTTGTCGATGACGAGCGCATGATGCGGCGCGGTGAACATCGGCGTCCCGTCGGTGTTGGCGAGCGGGATGTCCGCGGGATGGGGCGAGAACGGACGGTGCGGAATCGGCTTCAAGCCGTCCGCCAGCAGGTCGTGCCCGGTGAGCACGGCGATGACGCCCGGAACGGTGAGCGCCTTGCCGGCGTCGATCGAACGCAGCCGCGCGTGCGCATGCGGCGAGCGCACCATCACGGCGTAGGCCTGTCCCGGCAGGCTGACGTCGTCGCTGAAGCAGCCGGCGCCGGTGATCAGGCGCAGGTCCTCCTTGCGCCGGACCGGCTCTCCAATGCGGGAACTCCTGGCGGGCTGAGCCACGGGAAAACTCCTCGGGCGTCGCGGCTAGCGCGCGCCGGCTTCGCGCGCTTTCATTACGGCGCGCCTTGCCAAGACCACGACACAACTCGCCCGGTACTCCGCGCTGGCGTGGATGTCGGAGTTCAGGCCGTCCGGGCGCACTTCGATGCCATCGAGCGCGGCGGGATCGAATTTCTTCGCGAGGGCCGCCTCCGCCTCCTTGAACCGGAACACCGAGGGCCCCGCGCCGGTGACCGCGACGCGCACGCCGCCGGCCGTTTTCGCCACGAACACCCCTGCTAGCGCGAAGCGCGAAGCCGGCTGGGGGAACTTGCAGTAGGCTGCCGCTTCGGGGATCGGGAATCGGACCGCGGTGATGATCTCGCCCGGCTTCAGTGCCGTCTCGAACAGCCCGAGGAAAAATTGGTCGGCGGCGATCTCGCGCCGGTTGGTCACGACGGTGGCGGCGAGGCCGAGCACGCTGGCGGGATAGTCGGCGGCGGGATCGGCGTTGGCGATGGAGCCTCCCATTGTGCCGCGATTGCGCACCAGCGGGTCGCCGATGCCGCCGGCGAGTTCCGCCAGCGCCGGGATGGCGCGCTCGACCTCGGCAGAGGCGACGACCTCGGCGTGCGGCGTCATGGCGCCGATCACGAGCGTGTTGCCTTCGCGCCGGATGCCCTTCAGCGCGTCGATCGCGCCGAGGTCCACCAGGTCCGAATAAGTGGCGAGGCGCAACTTGAGTGCGGGTATCAGACTCATGCCGCCGGCCAGCAGCTTGACGTCGTCTCGCCCCGAGATCAACGAGGCGGCTTCGTCGAGGCTTGCCGGCTTGTGGTAAGAGAAATCGTACATGTCAGGAGATTCCCACAGGCGGCATCAGGTGCGCTTCATGGCGACGGCGCCGGCCTGGATCGCCTTGACGATGTTGTGGTAGCCGGTGCAGCGGCAGATGTTGCCCTCGAGCTGCTCGCGCACCGTGTGTTCGTCGAGTTCGTTGCCCTTGCGGCGCACCATATCCACCGCCGACATGATCATGCCGGGCGTGCAGAATCCGCACTGCAGCGCGTGATGTTCGCGGAATGCCTCCTGCATCGGGTGCAGTTTTCCCTCCGGCGCGAGACCCTCGATGGTGGTGACCGTCGCGCCCTCGCACGAGGCCGCGAGCACGGTGCACGACTTCACCCCCTTGCCGTTCAAGTGCACGGTGCAGCAGCCACACTGGCTGGTGTCGCAGCCCACGTGCGTGCCGGTGAGGCGCAGGTGCTCGCGCAGCAATTGCACCAGCAGCGTGCGCCCCTCGACCTCGGCGCTGACGCGCTGTCCGTTTACCGTCAGTGAGACTCTTGTCAACTTCGTGCCTCTCCACTGTCGGCCTAATCGACCTTGATATTTTCGGCCTTGACCACCTTCGACCAAGTGGCGATGTCGCGGGCGATCACGCGCGCGAACGCCTCCGGGGTGGAACCCGCAGGCTCCAGGCCGTCGGCACGCAGCCGCTCCAGCACCTCGGGCTGCTTGAGGATACGCCCGAGCGCCTGGTTGAGCCGCGAGACGGTCGCCTTGGGCGTGCCCGCCGGCGCCCACATGCCGAACCAGAAGTCCGACGAGTAGCCGGGCAATAGTTCGCCGATTGCGGGCAGATCGGGCAGGGCGGGCGAGCGCTTCGCGGTCGTCACCGCGATTCCGCGCAGCCGGCCGGCGCGGATATGCCCGCCCGTCGACGGCCCCGAGCCGAAAAACATCTGGATCTGCCCGCCGAGCAGGTCGACCAACGCGGGGCCGGCGCTTTTATAGGGTACGTGCACCATGTCGGTCCTGGACATTTGCCGGAACATCTCGGCCGTCAGGTGCGAGAAGCTGCCGGAGCCGGACGAGCCGAAGGCGATGGACCCGGGTTTGGCGCTCGCGAGAGCGATGAATTCCTTAAGGGTCGTCGCCTGCACCGACGGGTGCACGGTGAGTATCAGCGGCCCGGTGGTGATCAGCGAGACGGGCGCGATGCCCTTGACCGGGTCGTAAGGCAGCTTGTAGAGGGCCGCGTTGGCGGCATAGCTGGCCGGCACCGTGATGAGCGTATACCCGTCCGGGTTCGCGCGTACCGCGATCTCCGCGCCGATGGTGCCGCCGGCGCCGGACCGGTTGTCGCTGATGAACTGCTGGCCGAATTCCGCCGTCAGCCGCGCCGCGAACAGGCGCGCGACGATATCGGTGCCCCCGCCGGGCGCGAGCGGCACGATCATGCGCACCGTCTTGTTGGGCCATTTGTCAGCTTGGGCCTGCGCCGCCGGCACGGTTGCGGCGAGCGCCAGCAGCCATGCGCATGCCAGGGAAACGTGGGCCATTATCGGCCCCCGGTCGTCCTGAAAAGGGACTCGGCGGTGTCCCGCACGATCATTTTGCGGGCCTTGGCATCGATACCGGTGGCGTCGAGCGACTCGGTCAATTTGTGGCCCGGGCGCTCGACAGGGCCGGCGGCGTAGTCCGAGCCGATCATGACCTGGCCAGTTCCGACCAGGCTGAACAGGAGCTGGAGCGCGGGCGCCGACATGAAGACGGTGTCGTAGTAGAAGTGCTTGACGTGATCCGAGGGCAGCTTGCCGTCCTTGCCGAACTCGCGGTCCAGGCGGCCGGTCTGGTACGGCAGAAAGCCGCCGCCGTGCACCAGCACCAGCCGCAGCTTCGGAAAGCGGTCGAACACGCCGGCGAGAATGAGCCGCGTCGCGATGACCGTCGTGTCGATCGTGCGCCCATAGAGGTTCTTGAACCGCGGCAGCTTCTGGAACATGCACGCGGCGGGCCCGTCCATCAGCGGGTGCAGCACGACGGGCACGTTGAGCGACTGCGCCGCCTCCCACAGCGCGTCGTAGCGGTTCTCGTCGAGCGCGCCGTCAGGCAGGTCGGTCGCGATCATGCAGCCCGTCATGCCCAACCGGGTGGCGCACCGCTCGAGCTCGCGCGCGGCGGCCTGCGGGTCGGCCAGATGCAGTGTCGCGTGGGCGAGCAGGCGGTCGCCGGAGCCGGCGATGGACTCCGCCATGGCGTCGTTCAGCTGTCGCGCCCATACCTGGCCGTGCGCCGGCGGCAGCTCTTGGCCATGCACGTCGAGCCAGGGTCCGATCAGCTGCTGCTGCATTCCCTGTCCATCGAGCCAGCCGAGGCGCTTGCTGAAGTCGAGCATGATGCCGGCGGCCGGTCGCAGCGGCTTGCATCCCGGGAAGGTCACGATGTAGCCGTCGCCGTCCGCGGCTGCGACCTCGACCCCGCCCAGGCGGGTGCGCTTCACCTCCTGCAGGAACCGCTCCGGCACGCCATGCGCGTGTACGTCGATGCCGTCGATCATTGCGCTCACGACAGATGGATGGGTCGTTGGGGATGCCTGGCAACGCGGCGCTGTGCGCGTCAATTCCGACTTCCAGACCCGAAGCAAGTTACACTGCGAGGAGCGGCTGGTCAAGCGCGCTTCGGCGCGAAATCCGGCTCGACGCGAACCGCGCGCGAGCATGTCGTCACATAGTGGAACAGGCACGGGCCGGCTCCGCGTGCACGTTGACAGTGGTAATTCGTGCCCGTAAAGTCCGGACAGACAATCATCGGCAGTCCACGAGTCGCGCGAAGCGAAGTCAGCCAGAAAAGGTGCGTGCATGGCGGCAAAGTCACGTCGGAAATCCGGCGGCGCAAGAGCGCCCAAGAGCCTCGGCTCCTATCTCGATCTGATTCGCGACGATCCGGCCGAGTTCAGGACGGTGAGCCGCACCGTCAACCCGATGAACTTCGACGTGACAGGATTGCTCGGGGTGCTCAACCAACGCCGCGAGTACCCGACCGTGCAGTTCAACAACCCGCTCGACCTGCACGGGAAGCCATCGAAGTTCCCGATCGTCAGCAACCTGTGGGCGACCCGCGAGCGCTGCGCCGAGATGGTCGGCTTGAAGCGCAGCGAGTCGGGCGTGCGGCTGGGGTCGCTCCTGTGCGAGCGCATCGACCGCAAGCTGAAGCCGGTCGTCGTGGGCGGCAAGTCAGCGCCGGTGCAAAAGAACGTGCTCACCGGCAAAAAGGCGGACATGTGGACGCTCCCGGCGGTGCGCCACTTCGAGATGGACCTTGGCGCGGTGTTGACCATGGGCATGATCGCGAAGCCGCCGGGCGAGGACTTTTACAACATCACCTTTGTGAAGGCTTTCCCCGAAACCGGCCAGCGCGCGGGCCTCACGGTTCATACGCTGCACATGAGCCGGATCCTCAGGGAATGGGAAGCCAAGCGCCAGCCGTGCCGCGTCGCCTACGTGCTCGGCCACCATCCGGCGTTCTGGCTCGGCACGCTCAACACCACGCCCTGGGGCGACAACGAATATGCGACCGCCGGCGCTTTCCTGCAGGAACCCGTGCGACTGACGCCTTCGGTGACGTGGGGCAGGGATTTCCTGGTCCCGGCCGACGCCGAGATCGTCATCGAAGGCGAGATCGCGCCGGGCGACCGCACCATCGTGGACC
>JACQGN010000267.1 GCA_016199545.1 Betaproteobacteria bacterium
GACGAGATCAGTGTACATGACGGCCCACTCCTCGCCAAACAGGTCCCAGATGTGCTTGTCGACTTCGTCCGTGTTGGCGCCGGGCTGGAGGCGCTGCTGGATCAGGCGTTCGAGCCGGTCCTGCGACGCATTGGAATTGATGCGGAATGCGAATGGCACGGTGGAGGCTCTTAAAAGCCGACCGCCTGGCCGTCGGTGCGGCGTTCGGAGGCGGCAAAGTAGCCGTCTTCCATCCTGAAGATGAGCTGCGCACGGCCGAAATCGGTGGACCAGCGATCCGCCTGGACCATATCGTGTCCGCGGGCCCGCAGGGCAGCCAGGGCCTCCGCGGTGACGCCCTGTTCGATCCTGACCCCCGCGCCGGCGTCCACACGCCAGCGCGGGGCGTCCGCGGCGGCCTGCGGATTCTGCCGGTAGTCGACCATGCGCAGCATGATCTGCGCGTGGCCCTGCGGCTGCATCGACGCGCCCATCACGCCGTAGCTCATCACCGGCTTCCCATCCTGCGTGACGAACGCGGGAATGATGGTATGGAACGGGCGCTTGCGCGGCGCCACGACGTTGGGGTGATCGGGGCGCAGGCTGAACCCGAATCCGCGGTTCTGCAGGCTGATCCCAGTGTCCGGCACGACGACACCCGAGCCGAATCCGGCGTAGTTCGACTGGATGTACGAAACCATCATGCCGGACTCGTCGGCCGCGGTGAGATACACGGTGCCGCCCTTGCCGGGCGTCCCGAAGGCCGGATTGCCGGCCTTCTTCATGTCGATCAGCTTCGCCCGCTGCTTGAGGTAAGTCTTGTCGAGAAGCTCAGCCGGCGCCACGTGCATCGTGCCAGGCTCGGACACGTGCTCGTAAACGTCGGCAAAGGCGAGCTTCATCGCTTCGATCTGCAGATGCAGGCTGTCGGGGGAGTCGACCGGGAGCGCTGCAACGTCGAAGTTTTCCAGGATGCCGAGCGTCATCAGCGCGGCGATGCCCTGGCCATTGGGGGGAATTTCGTGCAGCCGGAAGCCACGGTAATCGATGCCGATGGGATCGACCCAGTCGTTGGCGTGCGCGGCGAGGTCGTCGCGCGTAAGCACGGCCCCGTGCACTTTCGCGAAAGCCGCGATCTTCTCGGCGAGATCGCCGCGGTAGAACGCCTCGCCCCGGGACTCGGCGATGCGCGTGAGGGTGCGCGCCTGCGCCGGGCACGAGAACCTCTCGCCGGGCTCGGGCGCGCGGCCCCGCGGCATGAACGCTTCCGCGTAGCCCGGCTGATTCCTGAGGTCCGCCACCTGGCCGGCCCACAGCCGCGCGATCGTGGGGGACACCATGTAGCCATCGGCGGCGTACTTGATCGCGGGCTCGAAGAGATCGGCGAACGGCAGCTTGCCGAATTTCGCCGAGAGGTCGATCCAGGCGGACACGCAGCCCGGCACGGTGACCGATTCCCAGCCGCGTTGCGGCATGGCGGAGCGACCCTTGAAGCGATCGAGCGTCCATCCGGCGGGAGAGCGTCCGGACGCGTTGAGCCCGTGCAGTTTGTTTCCATCCCACAGGATGCAGAAAGCGTCGCTGCCGATGCCATTGCTGGTGGGTTCCAGCACCGTGAGCGCGATCGCGGTGGCGAGCACGGCATCGACCGCGTTGCCGCCCCCCATCAGCATGCGCAGCCCGGCCTGAGCGGCGAGCGGCTGCGAAGTCGCCACCACGTTGCGCGCCAGGATCGGCATACGCTGCGAGGGGTAGGGAAACTGCCAGTCAAACGGTTTCATTCAGAACATCCGCCAATCGTCGGGCGCGCTCTTGGCGGTGATTTCCGCGCCCACCGTGCCGCCCGCGCCCGGGCGGTAATCGATTACCGGTTGCTGGCCGAGGACTTCGGCCATCTTGGGCGAGAGCAGGCGGAAGAGGATGTCGCTGTTGGCGCCCGGCGCGGCCGGGTTGATCACGCGCACCGGTTTGGCTGGATACGTCTGTGCGTGAGTCATGCTTGCGGTGAGCAGCGCGGCGAGTCCGAGCAGGACCCTGCGCATTGCGGACGGTGTGACGGACACGGGATATTTCTCCTGGGTTTTGCGACGCGGCAGCGAGAGCCTATCGCAAAAGGCTTCTGCTCAGCAACAAATTGACAGGATTTCGGATTATTTCGCGAGGCCGAGTTCAGAGAGAATGGCGCGGAATCGGCTGTACTCGGAGTCGAAGAACTTCACGAGCTGTCCGTGTCCCATGTAGTGGTTGACGCCGCCGGTGCGTTCGATTTCCGCGCGCCACTCGTCGGACTGCGTGACCCGCGCGAACACCTGCTCCCAGAACGCGATCGGCGCAGGCGCGAGCGCCTTCGCGCCGATCACCGGACGCCAGTTCGCCACCACCGCGTCGACACCCTGTTCCTTCCACGTCGGAACGGTGGCGAGCGGTCCCGCAAGCCGGGCCGGGGCCGCGACCGCGAGCACCCGCATGCGGCCCGCCTGCTGATGCGGAATCAGGTTCGCCGAGGGCGTCACCACCACGGACACGTGCCCCCCGAGCAGCGCCGTCATGGCTTCACCACCGGAACTGAAGACGACCACCCGGAGCTTCTTCACGTCCGCGCCGGCCGACTTGGCGGCAAGGGCAACCGCGATGTGGTTGGTATTGCCGGCGCTGGTGGCGATCCCGACCGGCCACGTTTCCGGCGCGCCCCGCAGGCCTTCGAGAAAGTCCGCGCCGCCGCGGGCCGGGGAGTCCGCCCTGACTGCGACCCCGATGTATTCGTCATAGAGCAGCGCGAGCGGGGTGAAATCGCGGTGACTTACCGTGGTCCTGCCGACGATGTGGTTCGTCAACAGCGAAGTCGCGGTAATGTGCAGGAAATGACCGTCGCCCGCGCGCTGGTTGAGATACGTCTGCGCGATCGCTCCGCCGCCGCCGGGCTTGTTCACCACCGACAGCGTTGCTTCGACCAGCCGCTTGTCCTGCATGATGCGTTGCACGAAGCGCGCCAGGCGGTCGATGCCGCCGCCGGGGCTCACGCCGACGATGATTTCGACGTTCTTTTCGGGCTTCCATGCAGGCGCCTGCGCGTGGCCGACCGGAATCGTCGCAGTGGCGAGCAGCGCGACAGCGGCAAAAGCAACGATGGAACTGCGGCTGGAGTTCACGGCAAACGAGGGATGTTGGATCAGGCTAGAATCTACCCCAGTTCAGTCCGCTCTCCAAGCGCATCGATACTCAAGGAGCGATTCATGGCATCCAGCCGCATGACCATCATGGGCACCCGGCACGTCATCTCCGCCGGGCATTACCTCGCAGCGCACGCCGGTTTCCAGGTGCTGGAGGCGGGCGGGAACGCGATCGACGCAGGCGTGGCGGCGGGCATCGCCATCGGCGTGTTGCAAACCGACAAGGTGAACTTCGGCGGCGTCGCGCCGCAGATCGTCTACACGGCCAAGGACCGGAAAGTGAGCTGTATCGACGGGCTCGGCGTGTGGCCGAAGGCGGTGACGCCCGACTACTTCATCAGGAAGCACGGCGGCAAGATACCGCCGGGAGTGGAGCGCTGTGTCGTGCCTGCGGCGCCCGATGCGTGGATCACCTCACTCGAGAACTTCGGCACCATGAGCTTCGGCGAAGTTGCGTCATCGGCGATACGCTTTGCGCGCGACGGCTTTCCGATGTACCCGCTGATGTCGAAGTTCATCCATACCAACCGCGCCTCCTACGAGCAGTGGCCGTCGAGCCGCAAGGTTTTCCTGCCCAGGGGCCGGCCGCCACTGCCCGGCGAAGTGTTCGTGCAGGCTGAACTGGGACGCACGCTCCAGCATCTCGCGGACGAGGAAAGGAAGGCCGCGCGGCGGAAAGGCCGCAAGGCTGGGCTGAGGGCGGCGCGCGACGCATTCTACAAGGGCGACATCGCGCGGGAAGTGGAGAGATTCATCCAGCGCGAAGGCGGCCTCATGCGCTACGGAGATTTCGCCGGTTTCAAGGTCAACTTCGAGCCCACGGTGCGCACGCGCTTTGGCGGCATCGAAATTCACGCCTGCGGCCCGTGGTCGCAGGGACCGGTGCTGCCGATGGCGCTCAATATCCTGAAGGGCTACGACCTGAAGGCGATGGGCCACAACTCGGTGGACTACATCCACGTCGTGACTGAAGCGCTGAAACTGGCGTTCTCCGACCGGCACAATCACTTCGGCGATCCGAAGTTCGTCAAGGTGCCGATCAAGGGCCTGATGTCGGATCGCTATGCGGGCTATCGCCGTACGCTGATCAGCGCCGAGAAGGCGTGGGCGGAAATGCCGCCGGCGGGCGACCCGGCGAACTTTACCGAAATCGCCAATCGCTGGATGCCGGCGCCGCAGCCTGATGACGCGCCGGGGCCGGGCGACACTTCGTACGTGTGCGTGATCGATCGCGACGGCAACGCGTTCTCGTCGACGCCCAGCGACGGTTCCAACAAGACGCCGATCGTCCCCGGCGTGGGCATCCTGTGCTCGGGCCGCGGCACGCAGTCGTGGGCCGATCCGACGCATCCCTCATCGGTTGCGCCGGGCAAGCGCCCGCGGTTGACGCCGAGCCCGGCGATGGCGTTCAGGAACGGGCGCGTCCACATGCCGTTCGGCACGCCGGGTGGGGACGTGCAGGCGCAGGCGATGCTCCAGGTTTTTCTCAACATCAACGTCTTCGGCATGGCGCCGCAGGACGCGATCGAGGCGCCGCGCTTCGCCAATTACAGCTATCCGGGCTCGTTCGAGCCGCATCCGTATTTCCCGGGGCGCCTGCACATCGAGTCACGCGTGGACAAAGCGGTGGGCGAGGAACTGGCGCAGCGCGGGCACGACGTGCACTGGTGGGACGACTACATCTGGAAGGCGGGCGCGGTGTGCGCCATCGTCGCCGACCACAGGAACGGCGTGCTGCACGGCGGCGCCGATCCCCGCCGCCCGGCCTACGTCCTGGGCTGGTAGTCGTTTCGGCTACGCCAGCAAGAAGGGCAATTTGGCCACAGAGATCACAGAGATCAATGGCGCTATTTTAAGCGGTGAACTTTACATGCTCCCTCCCTTGCGCGCTGCGGGGGGTTGGGTTGGGGTGGGGGCAGAACCGATCCAGCCCCCATCC
>JACQGN010000270.1 GCA_016199545.1 Betaproteobacteria bacterium
CACCAAGCACAACTCCGATCGGCTGCTGCTCCGGATCGCCGCGCTGCTCGAGCGCGATCACGGCGTCAAGGCCCATGTCATGCGCAGAAAACACAACGCGGGGGTAGGGCCGCATGCACAGATGATCGAGGAGTTCAAGGCGGGCTGCGACGTCGTCGTTGCCGGCGTCGGCGATTGAGGCTCATGCAGCTCGGGCAGTGTGCTCGACAGCATAGTGTTTGAACAGCAGGGCGTTCCGTCGGCGTCCATCATCACGGACGTGTTCACCGTCACCGGCCGGGCCATGGCCCGTACCTGGGGGCTTCCCGATTTCAAGTTCATAGCGATGCCCCACCCGATCGCAAACCTCAAGGACTCGGAGCTCGACCAGCGTGCGGCGGCCATCGTACCCGAGGTCGTGAAGCTCCTGCTCGAAGGCCAGACGGGTTAGCAGCTCAGCAAGAGCGTTGCCCGCAACGAGATTGCTTCGGCACGCCGGACTGTGCCTCGCAATGACGGCGTTGGTTGCCTTCGCGAGGCGGACGAGGCCGACAAAGTGATCTCGCGGCGGGCGCGCCGATAGCTCCCGAATCGCTTATCTCAACGGCCCGAGATCGCCGAGAACGGCCTTGAGCGGCACCGAGAAATCGTCCATGTCTTGATTTTGATCCAGGGCTGAACCGGCTGCCTGGTGCGGCGAGATTACCGCGCCCGCGGTAGGGATTGGAACCCGGGCAGATTCCTGGCCTGCCCCAAACTGCCTGCGCCGGCGTAGAATGCCGCAAGCCACACAGGTGGAGCCCATCCGGGAAGCCGATCTGACGCGAGAGGAGAATGATCATGGGGCAGATCCTTGGTCTTGGCATGACGCACTATCCGAGTCTCTCCGCCCAGGGGAACATGTGTCTTCGCATCCAGAAGTGCCTGGACGATCCGCGGCTCGCCGAAAAGTTCCGGTCACCGGGCAACTGGCACCCCACCATGCGCGAGCAGTGGGGCAACGACCAGGGGCAGGCCCACTCGGACAAGCACCGGCAGGACATGATCGACCAGTTCCGCAGAATCCGCGCCGAGCTCGACGCCTTCAAGCCGGACTTCGTGTTGATCTGGGGCGACGACCAGTACGAAAACTTCAAGGAGGACTGCGTGCCGCCGTTCTCCATCCTCGCCTACGAAGCGGTGGAATTTCAGCCGTGGAAGGGTTACCGCCGCGGGCGCAATGCCTGGGACGAGCCCGAAGACCAGACTTTCAAGGTGCAAGGCCACCGCGCCGGCGGCAAGTACCTCGCAACCGCCCTTCTGAAGGAAGGCATCGACGTCGCCTACGCCTATAAGCCCCTGCATCGGCCGCTCGGCCACGCGTTTACGAATTCCGTGATGTATCTCGATTACGACCGCAAGGGCTTTCCGTATCCGGTGGTACCGTTCGCGGTCAACGCTTACGGCCGCTGGCTGATCGCCTCCCACGGCGTGCCCATGTTTCCGTCAGACGCCGAGAAGGTTCCTACGGCCGAGAGCGAGCTGGACCCTCCCGCACCACAGCCGTGGCGCTGTTTCCAGGTAGGCGGCGCCATCGCCCGCGCCCTGCAGCGCAGTCCGTGGCGGGTGGCGGTCATCGCCTCATCGAGCTGGAGCCACTCGTTCCTGGTTCGGAAACACTCCCTGATGTTTCCGGACGTCGAATCGGACAAGCGCTACTACGAAGCGCTGAAGCACGGCGATTGGGAGTTGTGGCGCAATACCACCATCGAAGAAGTCGAGGACCGCGGCCACCACGAAGTCCTCAATTGGTTCTGTCTTGCCGGCGCCATGCACGAGCTGGGGCACCAGAAGCCCGACGAGTCCGTGTTCCTGGAATCCTGGATCTCGAACTCCGACAAGGTGTTCGCCGTCTTCCGCCCCAATCACAGCGCACGTCACTGAAGCGGCCGCAACCTGGAAGGTGGTGCGCCCGGTGTGGGCGTAACACTCACGGACGGCCGCGTGTCCCTCGAACAATCCTCAAGGAAGTTGTATAACTCTCCGATTGCTTGACACTTCCTGGAACCCATCCGGGTGCAGGCAATGTTGTCAATGACAGGCCGCATGCGGCCGCACTAGGCGAGGAGGCAACGATGACAAAGCCAGTACGATGCAGCACCGCCATCATGCTCGCAATTGCACTCGCGGACCCGATGGCGTTCATGCCCGACGCCCACGCCGCTGACAAGTACCCGCTCCGTCCGATACGCATAATTCACGGATTCTCGGCTGGCGGCGTCAGCGACACGCTGGCGCGCGTCATCGGCGACAAGCTCGGCGAGCGCTTCGGACAACCGATCATAGTCGAGGCCCGTCCCGGCGGGGGCGGCATCGTCGGCATGACTGCGGCGATAGAGGCGACGCCCGACGGCTACACGCTGCTCATCGGCAGTTCGGCGATCACGGTGAGCCCCAATCGCAAGGACAAGCCGCGCTTCGATCCGATGCAAATGTTCGTGCCGGTCAGCATGATCGGCACCTCGCCTTCGATCCTGCTCGCGAATCCATCCGCGCCGTTCAAGTCCGTCAAGGAGCTGATCGCATACGCCAGGACGCGGCCGGACGAGGTCAACTGCGCGACTTCCGGCATCGGCACCACCAACGATCTCGGCGTCCACCTGCTGAATTCCATGGTGGGCATCAAGATCATGCCTATCCCGTACAAGGGTTCGGGGCCGTCACTGAACGCCGCGCTGGGTAACGAAACCCCCCTCAGCTTCGCGCCGCTCCTGCCCTCCGTCCCCCACGTGCAGCAAAAGCGGCTGAGGCCGCTCGGCGTGAGCGGCCTCAAGCGCAATCACGCCGTGCCGGATGTGCCGACGATCGCCGAAGTCGTGCCAGGCTACGACAACGTGGGGTTCTTCAGCATCGTCGCTTACCGCGAAGTGCCGAAGCAGGTGATCGGACTCTTGCACAAGGAGATCAACGCCGTGCTCGCTCTGCCCGATATCCAGAAAAATCTTACGCGCCTGGGTGTGGACGTCGAGATCATGACGATCCCCCAAATCGGCGAGTACATCCAGAGCGACGCCAAAAAATGGGCGGACCTCGTGCGTAAAGCGGGCCTCGTTTTCTGATCGCGCCGCGACGTCGATTGGTGTCGGCGACGCCAGCCGCAGGGCGGCATTCCCATGCCGCCGGATTGCGATGCCGGCAAAGGATTGCCGGCCTACCCTACGAGCCGGAACTTGTTGACCCGTCGCCCCCAGTTGGTCTCTGCAACGTAAAGATTGCCCTTGGAGTCGGCGGCCACGGTGTGTCCGTGCGTGAAGCTGCCGAGCTGATGGCCTGGACGGCCGAAGCTCGACAGGATGGCGCCGCTCGCGTGATCGAGGATATGCACCTGCTCGTTGCGCCCGTTCATCACGTAGAGGTACTTCTGCTCGTGGTCCGGTGAAAACGCGGTCCACCACGCCGTGCCGCGCTTGTCCGGCAGCGTCGGGGTGCCGGTGCGCACCCAGATGTTGCGCTTGAAGTTGCCCAGCTTGTCGAACACCTGGACGCGATCGCCCTGGCGGTCGCCCACGTACACCAGACCGGCGTTGCTGATCGCGACGCTGTGCACGACTTCCGCGAACGCGCCGCCGACACCGGCTTCCATTTCTTCAGGCGTCGCCTGCCGCCCCCACTGCCGCAGGAACTTGCCGTTCTTGTCGAACACCACCACGCGGCGGTTGCCGTAGCCGTCGGCGAAATACACGTCGCCGTTGTCCGCATCGCACGCAATTCCCGCCGGCTTGTTGAGCCTGTCCGTTCCGGCGTTCAGATTCCTGCTCTTTTTGGCGCCGTCCACCGTATCGAACACACCCTTCTCACCGATCTGCACCAGCAGCTTCCCGCCGTAGGTGTATTGCTGCACCATGCCGTCGCCGTTGGCGGTGACCCAGACGTTGTTGTCCCGGTCCACGGCACAACTGTGGGGCGTCGACGGCAGGACGTCCCAGTCGCCCCATGAATCGATCAAATTGCCGGCGAGATCGAAGATCATGACCGCGGGCGCGCGGACGCAGGTTTCCTTCTCCTCCTCAGTGATATCACCGCGGTTCACGACCAGCACGTGGTCGTTGTGATCCACGTACACGCACGCGAGCTGGCCCGTGATCCAGCCCGCGGGCAGCGGCTTGGGCCACCACGGATCGACCTCAAAGCGCGGCGCGGCAGACTCGGACGCAACGGAGCGCACGGCGGCAGTCGCGGTTGACGTGACGGAACTGGTATTCATATCGCCTCTCCCATTGGACTTTGAGCCGGACGCGGGACGCATGCACGCTTCCCGCGGTCATTGTTCCCGCTTGCGTAGGACAACAATCTTAACCGAATCGGGCAATACCGCAAACGGAGAACCCGCCGCGCCATGGGCGCACCGCCCGGCCGCAGCGCGTTTGCGGCTCTGCCCGCCACGGACTACAATTCGCGCGGCCCTGTGCGGCCGCACCGGGCCTATCCCCCTCGCGCAGCAGTTTGCGGGCGCGGCAACGAAGAAGGACGTCACTCATGGCATCAGCGGCAGCTCACGCAAAGTTTGCGTACGTCGGTTGCTTTACGACCGGGGAACGCAACGCGCGCGGCAAAGGCATCAGCGTCTACCGGATCGATTCCGGGAATGGGAACTGGACGCTGGTTCAAGTGCTCGGCACCCTCCCGAATCCGCAATACCTCGCGCTGGACCGCGAGCAGCGCTACCTCTATTCGGCGCATGGAGACGGCACTGAAATCGGCGCCTACGCGATCGACCGGCAGACCGGCGAACTCCGGTTTCTCAACAGGCAGCCGACCGACGGCCGGAATGCCCCTGCCCTCGTGCCCGATCCGTCCAACCGCTGCATGGTGATGGCCAACGGGCCGGGCCTCGCAGTGTTTCCGATCAATGCCGACGGTTCGCTCGCACCGCACAGCGATGCGCTGGTGCCGCCGGGAGAACCCGGGCCGCACCGCAAGGGACAGAATTCACCGCACCCGCATCACGTGCTGTTCGATCCGGGCGGCGGCTTCCTCACAGCCCCCGACAAAGGGGTTGACCGGGTGCACATCTATCGGCTCGACGCCACCAGCGGCAAGCTGGTCGCCAACGACCCGCCGTGCGCGTTGAGCCGTTCCGGCGCCGGGCCGCGCCACATCGCGTTCCATCCTGAGCGGCCCTATGCCTTCGTCGTCAACGAACTGGACTCCACTCTCACCGCCTATCGTTGGGACGCCGCGCGCGGGGAGCTCGAGCCGTTCCAGATCATCCCGACGCTGCCCACCACTTACACCGGCAATAACACCGGTTCCGAAATAGCAGTCGCGCCCTCGGGTCTGTTCGTTTACGCGTCGAATCGCGGGCACAACAGCATCGCGATCTTCGCCATCGATCCGGCGAGCGGCATGCTCGATCCCGTTGGTTGGGAACCGACCCGTGGCAGCACGCCGCGCTTTTTCACCCTCGATGCCGCCGGCGACTTGCTCTACGCGGCCAATCTCAACAGCGATTCCATCGTCGTCTTCCGCGTCGATCACAAGTCCGGCCAGCTCACGCCGACCGGTCAGGTGGTGGAAACCGGGAGCCCGTCCTGCATCGTGTTTACGCGGCCTTGAGTCCATGCCGACCGATCCCGAGCAAGCGGCACCTTTCGTCTGCTGCCGCGCTAGTGTGCCATAATCCCGCCCGCCGCGATGGCATCGCGACGTCGCAAGGCAGCCACAAAGTTGAATCATCGAGACGGATTTGAGACACGGCGCCCATGCGCCACCTTACCTGGGAGCGGAGAATGCAGATTCGGAATGAAACCAGCAACAACGAAGCCGGCATCATATTTACCGGCTGCAGTGTCGCGGCTGCCATGCAGCCGCAGCAGCAGCAACAGGCACAAGCACAGGCGCAAACCGCGTCGCGCCGCAGGGAGGTCATGGTAAGCGGTCGCCGCGTGAAAACCATCGACGTGCACGCGCACTGCGTGGTTCCGAAGGCGATGGCGCTGATGGGAAGGTCGCCGGGTGGGAACGAATCGCGCGGTCCGGGCATCTCCGAGGTCGGGATGCGCCGCATCGGCGAGATGGACGAACAGGGCATCGACGTCGAGGCGATCAGCATCAACCCGTTCTGGTACAAGGCGGAGCGCGACCTCGTGGAAGAGGTCATCAAGGTCAACAACGAAACGCTGACCGAATGGTGCGCGGCGCACCCGGACCGCTTCCTGGGCTTTGCCTCGGTTGCGCTGCAGTTTCCGGACCTCGCCGTGCAGCAGCTCGAGCACGCCATCAGGAAGCTCCACATGTGCGGAGTCGCCGTCGGCGCGAGCGTCGCGGGATACGAGTTCTCCGATTCGAAGTTTCATCCGTTCTGGGCGAAATGCGAGGAACTCGGGATCCTGATCTTCATCCATCCACAGAGCACGCCGGACCTCGCCCCCCGGTTGAAGGGCAACGGCTGGCTGGCGAACACCATCGGCAATCCACTCGACACGACTATCGCGCTCTCGCACCTTATCTTCGAGGGCACGCTGGACCGCTTCCCGGGCCTGAAGATCTGTTCGGCCCACGGCGGCGGCTTCCTGCCCTCCTACGCGCCGCGCTCGGACAATTGCCTGCGCGTCGCGCCGGACATGGACACCGGCGTCAAACTCAAGAAGAAGCCGACCGAATATCTCCGCCAGATGTATTACGACACGCTGGTATTCACCTCCGAGGCGCTGCGCCACCTCGCCGCGGAAGTGGGCGTGAATCAGCTCGTCATCGGCACCGACCATCCGATTCCATGGGAGGACAAGTCGGTGGATCACATCCTCAACGCCCCCGGGTTCACCGACGATGAGCGCCGCGCGATGTTGGGCGAGACCGCTGCGAAGCTGCTCGGCATCAAGCTGTAATACCGCGGCAGTGCCGCACGAAGGACGCATGATCAACGTGCCGGTTGACGAATGGGCGATCGTCGTGCTCGCGATGGCCAAGGCCTGCGCGGCCCGCGATGCCGGGAAGCAATCCGCGTTGGGCCGGCTCCAGACCGGCGTTATTCGTTGACCGCCGGCATATACCGGTTACCGGAAGATCCTCGCGCCTGCGGAGACGTGGCTCGCCGGCGCAAGGCGCCTGATCTTTGTTCCCGGCGGCGCGATGAAGAGTTTGCCCCCGGGAGTGCTGGTGACTGAACCGCCCGCGAAGCCCGTCGCCTCGTTTGCCGATCACGCGCAGGTCGCCTAGCTTGCGAAGAAGTACGCCATCGCAGTGCTTCCCGCCGCAGGCTCATTGCGGGCGCTGAGGCAGTTCGCCAAAGGGCCCACCTCGCGCGAGCCGTTCGGCGGTTTCGGCGATCCCGTGTTGGATCGCACGGGCGAGGGCGCCCGCCGCGCGAATGTCCCTGCGCTCTACTCTCGGGGCGCGGTGGCCGATGCGAACGAGGTGAGAAAACTCGCGCGACTGCCCGAGTCCGCCGGCGAGCTTCACGCCATTGCCGCTGCGCTGAAAGCTCCTGCTGCGTCGATCCGGCTCGGGCTCGCCGCCACGGAGCGTGCGGTGAAAGAAGCCAATCTCGCGCGCTACCGCAACCTCGCCTTCGCCACGGACGGTCTGATGGCGGGCGAGTTCAAGGGGCTCGCCGAACCGGCGCTCGTGCTCACGCCGCCGGAGAAGGGAAGCGAACTCGATGACGGGCTGCTGACCGCAAGCGAGATCTCGCAATTGAAACTGGACGCAGACTGGGTGGTGCTCTCCGCTTGCAACACCGCGGCGCCGGACGGCACGCCGGGGGCGGAGGGCCTGTCTGGGCTTGCGCGGGCGTTCTTCTACGCCGGAGCGCGGGCGCTGCTCGTATCCCACTGGACAGTGAGTTCGGACGCGGCGGTGGCGCTCACCACGCGCATGTTCGATGAATCCTCGAAAGGCACGCCGAAGGCTGAAGCGCTGCGCCGCTCGATGCTCGCACCGATGGCAAGCACGGACAAGCCCTACTTCGCGCACCCGGCGTTATGGGCGCCGTTCGTGGTTGTGGGCGAGGGAAATGCACAATGGGCGGTCGGGCGCTGATCCTCGGAACAAGCGAGACGATCGCCGAGCCGGGATGAAAATTCCGGCCGCGGACGGTTACAGGGTGATGATGTGCTTCTTCTCGGCGCCTCGGATAGCACTTAGGGAAACCGACGCGTCAAATGTGACAAACCGCCCGCCGTGCCGAACGGCGAGCGCGAGCAGGTAAAGATCGGTGAGCTGGCGCGGTCCGTGGATGCGCGTGGAATCGGCGATCTGCGCATCAAGAAGGCTGATGTCATCAGGCCAGAACTCATGGTAAGTACTTGAACCCGCTTCCGTAAGGCGTTCCATGACGGCCCGCACGGATAACGCATTCGGATAACCCGGATGCGACATGATGCGCGCGCAGCCGTTTTGCGTGATGGGACATGATGCCCAACCACCTCGCGCATGGAGGGCGAACCATTGCGTGGCGCGCGCGTGGAGGGAATGGTCGGCATCCAACAGGGCGATCAGCACGTTGACGTCCAGCAGTGCGCGCATCAATAGACGTCGTCTTCGCGCAGCTTGTCGATCCGCTCGTTGGTCACGATGCCGCCGCGTTTCGGGAATGGGCGGAACCCATGACGCGCCTTCCGCGTTCGCGCGGCCGGCGTCTCCGGCGGCGCCGTCAACGCATGGCGCGCAAGTTCGGAGACCACTTCCCCAGTGGTCCGCTTCTCGCGGCGAGCGCGCTCCTTTGCTGCCTGCAACACGTCGTCGGCGATATCAAGGGTGGTTCGCATGCATCAGATGCTAACGCATCAAACATCAACCGTCAATCATTGTAATGGATTCGGGAAAACGATCGCACCGGCACTCCTCCCGGGGACGTACTGCAAACCCGTTTCGCGATGATTTGCCATAATGAGACCTTTGCGGGGACGGACAACCGCTCCCGCGTGAACGAAAGGGGAAGAAAACATGGCATCGCTCAGCCGGCAACTCGCGCAGTGGATCGTCAATCTGCGCTACGAAGATCTCCCGCCCGCGGTCGTCGATCGCGCCAAGGGAGTGACGCTCCACACTCTCGCCTCCGTGCTGATCGGCTCCCAGACGCCGGCAGGAAGGCAGGCCGTCAAGTTCATCTCCGAAGAGGAAGCCGGCGTGCGCAAGGGCGCCACCATCATGGTGGACGGCACGGTGGCGACGAAAGGCGGCGCCGCGTTCGCCAATTCGGAAATGGCGCTGGCGGGCGGCAAATACGACACGTTCCGCATGCTCACCCATCCCAATACGAGCATCGTGCCGGGCGCCTTCGTCGCGGCGGAGGTGGCGGGCGTCTCCGGCAAGGACTACATCACAGGTATCGCGGCCGGTTACGAGGTCATGGAGAGAATGGCGGCCGACTTCATTCCCACGGTGATGTCGCGGGGCTTCCACCCCGGGCCGGTGTTCGGCATCTTCGGTCCCGCCGTCGCCGCCGCGAAGATGCTGCGTCTTGACGAGAATCAGGTGAACAGCGCGATTGCGCTCTGCGCAAGTCTGGCGGGAAGCAACATCGAAGGCATCCGGAGCGGCGGCAAAGCCCTGCGCGAGGGCGCCGCGGTGCGCAACGCGATGCTGGCGGTCGCGCTGGCGAAGCTGGGGCACGTGGGCGGCGAAACGGTGCTCGAAGGCGACGCCGGTTTTTATCACTCGTACACGGGCAACAACCAGGGCCGGCTCACTTACAGCTTCGTCGGCGACACCCGGGCGAGCCTCGACAAGATCACAGCCAACCTCGGCAAGGACTGGATGTTCCTCGAGACGCTCTACCGCATCTACTCGACCGCCGGCTACAACATCGCTCACATCGAGGTGACGGCGAAGCTCTGCGAAGAGAACGACATCCAATACGAGGACGTCGACCGCGTCGAGGCGGTGGTGAACTGGCTCGAGACGCAGTACCCGAGCCCGGCCTTCCCGAGCCGGAGGGAAGACGTGCCGGCGAAACCGGGAAACACGGGGTACTTCACCGCGTACGGCGTGGTCAAGCGTGGCTTTCCCGTGGCGCGAGGCTTGGGCGCGAACCCCGCCGGCGCCGACGTCCCGCCTGAGGTGCTCGATCTCATGAAGCGGGTGACGATCATCCCGTCGCATACGATGACGCTTTTCGGTCCGCGGATCACGATCTACGCCAAGAATGGCAAGAGCTACACCAAACAGGGCACGGGGCGCGAGTTCATGTGGGACTACGATGAGGAAGTACGCCGCATACGCGATGTGATTCCCGGCCTGCCGATCCCGGCGGCGCAGTTCGAATCCATCATCGCGACCTGCCGCGACCTCGATGAGAAAGAACGGGCCGATGCGCTCATTCAACTGACGCTGAAGGAAAAAGCATCATGAGCAGCAGCGAAAACATGAAGGTGCGCTTTGTCGCCGGCACGGTGTCCCCGATCGGACCCGACCGCCATCCCAATCCGCAGCCCGAGCCGCTGCTGCCGCCGGACATCCGGCAGATTTCGACCTCCATCGAGATCTCCGACTACACGCTCGAAGGTGTGAACGAGGCGATCGAGAAGCGCTACTGGGGCTGCGTCGACCAACTGATGAAACAGGGCGCGAACCGCATCACGCTCGCCGGGTTTCCGATTTCTTCTCAGCTCGGCCGGCCCCGCGTGCTCAAGTTGATCGAGGAAACCGCGCGCAGGACCGGAGTCACAGCCGATGGTCAGGGCGAGGCGGTGATCGACGCTCTGCGCCACTTCGGCGCGAACCGCATCGCCATCGCGAGCCGTTGGTCCGACCAGTTGAACCAGGCCCTCATCGCGTATCTCACGCATGCAGGCTTCGAAGTGCTGACCGTCACCAGCGCCGGCCAGTGGGCCAAGCAGGCGTTCTCGATGAGCATCGACGAGGGGATCCGGCTTGCTTTTCAGCTTGCCCGCGAGGCCATGCGGCGGGCGCCCACGGCGGAAGCGCTGCTCCTGCCGGGCGGCGCGTGGCGCAGCCTCGCCGCCGTGCCGATCCTGGAGGAGGACTTCAACGTGCCCGTGGTCACCAACCCTATCGCGCAAGTGTGGCGTCTGATCGCCACCGGCGTCGCGCCGCCCGTCGCGGGCTGGGGGCGCCTCCTCGGCGCGCAGGGAAGCGTTTCATCGTAATGCGCAACCTGCGGTTGACGTTGCGGCGAGGGGCGACGGTGCTGATGTTGTTGACTCTCGCATCTGCCGGAGTGGCCCAGCCGTATCCCTCGCGTTCGATACGCATGATCGTCCCCGCGGGCCCGGGGGGTGGGGTCGACACCGTCGCGCGCATGGTCGGGCAGGCGCTCAGCGCGGCGCTCGGCCAACCGGTGGTCATGTACAATCGGCCGGGAGCGGGGACAATGCTCGCCTCGGAATTGACGGCGGTGATGCGCGACGACATCCGGAAATGGGGCAAGGTCACGGCAGGTCTCAAGCTCCAGATGAATTGACGGCGGCAATCAGGGTGAAACCGATGAGCAAGCTTTTTCAGCGGCTGGGTGCGGGCGAAATGGCGCTCGGCGTCTGGATCAAGGGGGGGCCGAGCTGGGTGCCGACGCTCGCGCGCGCCGGCTTCGATTTCGTGCGTCCGGACATGATGTTCTCGGCCATGGACTGGCGGGAGCTGGACCACATCCACCGCGCGGCGCAGGCCGTGGGGCTCACCACCTGGCTGCGCGTGCCCGCGAATCCCTGGCTGGGCGGCACCGAGAGTTTGCAGGTCACAGTGGACGTCGCGCGCGCCTTGAGCCTCGGCATCGAAATCGTCGGGGCATCGATCGCGTCCGCCAGGCAGGTGCGGGCGTGCGCCGAAGTCGCGAAGGACTGGCATCGCTCCGGCACCGGCGAGTATCCCAATTCCAACGAGACTTTCGCCGCCATGCACAAGAAGGATGCCGACCTCGCCGTGTTCGTCCCGCACATCGAAGCCGCCACCGCGGTTCACGAGATCGACGAGATCCTCGACATTGAGGGGATACGCATCGTGATGGTGGCGATGACCGATCTCAGCAAGGCGCTCGGTCATCCTTTCCAGTACGAGCACGCGGAGGTCTGGCGGGCGCTGGATTCCATCGTCGCTAAAGCGAGCGCCCGTGGCATCGCCATCGCCGCCAACATGGGCTACGACTACACCACCCACGAGCGGATGCGCGACCGCGTGCGGCGCATGCGCGAGCACGGCGTGCGCATCTGCCTGATGCAGGGGGCGGACAACATGCTGGAGAATTTCGCCAAGCCGATGTTGAACGACATACGCGGGGG
>JACQGN010000272.1 GCA_016199545.1 Betaproteobacteria bacterium
GATCGCACGCACGCTGCCGGCATCCATCGGCTGGCTGAGATCGATCCCGTCAACCTCGGCGGCGAACGATGGACGTAACGCTCGTAACTCGACTGCCATGGTGATTCCTCCCTGGCTCAGATCATTCCCATATGATAACGAAAGACCTGGTTGCGCCGCCCGCCGCCGCGGCTCATACTCGCCGAAAAGATACGGAGGACAGTCCATGACCCAGGCACCGCAACTGCGTACACTCGGCGCCACGCTGGGGACCGAGGTCCTCGGCATCGATCTGTCAAAGCCGCTTGAAGAGGACACCTTCGCCTGGATTCAGCGCGCCTTTGCTGAGCATCCGGTGCTGGTGTTCCGGGGGCAGGACCTGGGCGCGCCCGCGCTTGCCGCATTCGGTCGGCGTTTCGGGAAGCCACGTCCCCACGCGCTGATCAAGTATCGCCACGCGGAGTGTCCGGAGGTTTCCTGGCTGACCAACGTGGAGGAAACGGGACAGATTGACTGGTACGGCGTCAAGCGCGCCACCGACTGGCACACCGATTCGACGTTCGAGGACACTCTGCCCCTGCTGGCCGTGCTGCACGCGAAGGAGGTGCCCTCGGAGAAGGGCGGCACGATATTCGCCGACATGCATGCCGCGTGGGAGGCGTTGCCCGAGGCGAGGAAGGAGCTTCTGTCCGGCCTCACCGGTCTGCACCGCCGCAGCTGCGGCCCTGCCGGCGAGCGACTTTATGCCGACGGCAAGGGGGTCACCGAGAAGGAATATCACGAAGTGCCATGGCCGGCGGTCACACAGCATCCCGTCAACGGCCGGCCGATCCTCTTCGTCAATCCCATGCACACGCATGGCTTCGCCGGCATGACGCGGGAGCAGGCCTGGCCGCTGATCGAGGAACTCGCCGGGCATGCCACTCAGGAGCGCTTCGTCTATTACCACCGCTGGCGCGTCGGTGATGTGCTGATGTGGGACGAACGCGCCACGATGCATCGCGGCGCCGGCGACTACCGGCCCGACGAGCGCCGCGTCATGCTGCGCACGATCGTGTATCCCGCCTGAGGGTTCAGGCCGGTTTCAATCAGCAGTAGTCGCGCGGCCGTGGTGTTTCAACGCCGGGGGATTGTGGAAGGGTTCTTCGGCCCGCCCTGGCGCATGCGACATCGCAGGGCCGTTTTCCGGTTTGGCGCGAAGAGAGGGATGAACACCTATCTCTACGCCCCCAAGGACGACCCTTATCACCGCGAGCGCTGGAGGGAGCCCTATTCGAAGGGCGAATGGAGACCGCTGCTGGGTCTGATCCGGGCCGCGCAAGACCAGCGCATCGATTTTGTCTATGGATTTCACCCCGGAAAGGGCCTGCGGTTCTCCGCTCCGGAGCCCGTGCAGCTCCTGCTTGAAAAGACGCAGCGCTTCTACGACGCAGGCGTGCGGACTTTCGCAGTTCTTTTCGATGACATCCCCTCGCGCCTGGCGCATGAGGAAGATCGAAAGCGTTTCAACGATAGCCTGGCGCGGGCTGAAGCGCTATGGCTGGAGAAGATTCTCGAGCGGCAGCCGGCGTCCTGGAAGAAAGTGGAGTGGTGGATCTGCCCCTCCCGCTACACGGATCATCCCCAGCTCGCGCGCATGTTCGGCGCCTTCGAGCCGCGCTTCTGGGAAACCCTCGCCAGACACCTGCCTCACTCCGTTGCCTGTCTCTGGACCGGCCCGGCCATCGTGCCCCGAAAAATCTCGCTGACTCATGCGCGCAACGCCGCGCGTCAGATGCGGCACCCCCTGATTCTCTGGGACAACTACCCCGTCAACGATCTATCGATGAGCGATGAGATGCACCTCGCTCCCCTGGTCGGCCGCGACTCGCGCCTGCCCGAGGTCGTTTACGGTTATCTCAACAATCCCCTGATGCAGGAGAGTTTGAGTCTTCTCCCGCTCGCCACCTGCTTCGACTATGCGGCGGACCCTGCCGCATACGATCCCGAGAGGAGCTGGACGGAAGCGGCCCGGGAGCTTTTTGGCAGGAGCGCCATTCCTCACTGGCGCGCTATTCTGGATTTCTGCGAGCAGATGAATCGCTCCAAGCGCAGCAAACGGTCCGCGGCTCTCGCGCCCGGAAGGCTACGCGCCCTGCAAGACGTACATCGTTACCTCTTGAGGAATCAAGGACGCCGTTGGTTCGAGGAGTTTCGAGCGTGGATCGTGCGACTCGAAGCCGATCTGGCGCAGCGATAGATGGCGCGGCGGATAGCGGATAAGAAAATCAAACGCGATCGCGGTTGCCTATTCCACCTTTGCTCCGGCTGCCGCGAACACTTTTCTTCGGGTCTCGATCTCGGTGCGGATCAATTGCGCGAGTTCTCCTGGCGTACTCGCGCGTGCTCACACCCAGTGCGAGCAACCGGCCGTCGCGCAGCAGCGGGAGCGTCGACAGGATCGGCGAAAGGTAATAATGCGTGCGCCCGGTCAAGGTGTCGGTCAGCGCCTCCGGCACGCCTCGGTAGGGCACATGAACCACGTCGATTCCGCCCGCGAGTTTGAAGAGCTCCCCGGCATAGTGCGTACCGCTTCCGATCCCGGCGGAAGCGTAATTGATCTGCCCGGGCTTTTGCCGAGCAAGCGCGACCAATTCGCTCACGGTTCTGGGCCCGGTCGAGGGCGCGACCACCAGGATCAGCGCGGTGCTGGCGACCAGGGCGATCGGTGCGAAGTCCTTGATGGTGTCGTAAGGGAGCTTCGGGTAGAGCGAAGCGGCGCCTGCGAACGCCGACGAAGTGATCAGCAAGGTATGCCCATCGGGCGTCGCGCCGGAGACGATGGCCGCCCCGATGGTGCCGCCGGCGCCGGCGCGATTGTCGACCACGACCTGCTGTCCCCAAGCGTCCACCAGCTTGGGGCCGATCACCCGCGTGACGATATCGCTGCCGCCACCGGGCGTGAACGGAACGACGATGCGGATGGATTTGCTCGGATAGCTCTGCGCGTGCGCAGGCAGCGCCAGGGCCGCCAGTAAGGTCATCGCAATGAACCCGATCATGGGAGACCTCGCTTGCGTCAGATCGCTTTCCCCGGATGCCCGCAATGGTAATGTACCGCACGGGTTTTGAACATCGGATCAGGCCGTGCTATCCAAGCGCCGCCGGCTTCACTATGCTTGCGGCGTCCACACGATCGGGAGAAGACGATGGCGACCAAGACCCTTGAAGACGTGACCGTGTCGGACGCCTATCTGGCCTTGATGGCCGATCGGGGCGTCGAGTACCTGTTCGCCAACGCCGGCACCGACTTCGCGCCGATGATCGAAGCGCTCGCGAGGGCACAGGCGCTCCAATTGCCGCATCCCAGGCCCGTCACCTGCCCCCACGAGAACACCGCGCAGCACATGGCGATCGGTTATTACCTTGCTACCGGGCGGCCCCAGCTCACCATGCATCACGTCAACGTGGGCACGGCTAACGCGATGAACGGGCTCCTCAACGCGGCGCGCGGACAGGTGCCGGTGCTCTTCACCGCGGGCCGCACGCCCATCAACGAGGACACGCTAAAGGGCCACCGGACGCTCGACATCCACTGGACGCAGGAAATGTACGACCAGGCTGGGATGGTGCGAGAGTCGGTCAAGTGGGACTACGAACTGCGCAACGGCGAGCAGCTCGAGACCATCGTCGACCGCATGCTCACGGTGTCGATGTCGGACCCCAAGGGGCCCGTCTATCTTTCGCTGCCGCGCGAAGTGCTCTCGCTCAAGCTCGACCAGTTCACCTATAACAGCCCGAGCCGCATGCGCCCGGCCGCCCCTTCCGCGCCTTCACCCGAAGCGCTCGATCAGGCCGCCTCGATCCTCGCGCGGGCGCAGCATCCCGTCATCATCACCAACTGGGGCGGCCGCAGTCCCGGCGTGATGCCCGCACTCACGGCGCTCGCCGATCGCTACGCGATTCCCGTGGTCGAATACCGCAACCGCTACATCGCCATGCCGACGCACCACCCGATGATGGCCGGGGGCAATCCGGACGCATTCGTGAAGGCCGCCGACGCGATTCTGGTGCTCGACACCGCGGTGCCCTGGCAGCCGTCCAATGTCCGGCCCTCGGCCGACTGCAAGGTGATCCACATGGCGCCGGATCCCCTTTACATCTATGTACCCGTGCGCGGGTTCCCCGCCGACTTGTCGCTCGCCTGTGCCAGCGATCTCGGGCTGCGTATGCTGCACGATGCGATGGCCGAGCACGCGGCATCGAATGCCGCGCGCATCGGACAGCGGCGCGATGAATGCGCGGCGCATCACGCGCGACTGGAAGAGAACTGGGCGAAGAAGCTCGCGGCCGGCAAGGATGCCTCGCCGATCGCGCCGGCCTGGATCTCCCACTGCATCAACAAGGTCCGCACCCACGACGCGATCATCGTCAAGGAATCTCCGCTGCAGACGCAGTATCTCGACGTCGATCGCCCATGCATGGTGCTGAATCCGGGCGCTGCCTCGGGCCTCGGCCACGGCATGGGGGTGGCGCTGGGACTCAAGCTCGCAAATCGCGACACGCTCGTGATCGGCACCGAGGGCGACGGCGCCTACATGTACAACGTGCCCGTCTCCGCCCATTATGTTTCCGCCGAGCAGCAGCTGCCGGTGTTGTGGGTCGTGTTCAACAATCAGCGCTGGCAGGCCGTCCGCAACGCCACCCGCGGGCTCAATCCCGACGGCTACGCCGCCGCCACGGAGCGGGCACCGCTCACCTACTTCACCGTCGAACAGCACTACGACAAGCTGGTGGAGGTGTCGGGCGGCTACGGCGAGCGCATCACCGAGGCGCGCCAGGTGCTGCCTGCGCTGGAGCGCGCGATGAAGGCGGTGCTGGTGGAGAAGCGCCAGGCGCTGCTGAACGTCGTGTGCGACGTCGATGCGAACGCGGGCGGCGACTGACGGCGCATGCCGTAAATATCATCGAGCATCTGAAACGAAAGGGCAGGGAAATGAATCTCGATCTGAAGGGCAAATCGGTGCTGGTCACCGGCGGCAACCGGGGCGTGGGCTTCGCCATCGCGCTGGCCTTCGCGGAGGAAGGTGCGAACGTCGCAATCTGTGGTCGCGACAAGGAGGCGCTGGCGGAGGCGGAAACGAAGATCGCGGCCAAGGGCGTCAAGGCGAAGGCCGTCGCGGTCGATCTATTCACTGCGAAGGGGTGTACGGGCGCAGTACAGGCGGCGGTCGACGCCTTCGGCGGGCTCGACGTGCTGGTCAACAACGCTTCGACTGCGGTCAGCGGCAATATCGAGACACTGGACGACGATGGCCTGATGGAACGACTGACCGGCAAGACACTCGCTTACATGCGCTGCTGCCGCGCTGCGCTCCCGCACCTGAGGAAGTCGGGACGAGGCCGCGTGATCTGCATCGCCGGCACCGCCGCGCGCCATGCCGGCGCCACGGCGCTCCCGAGCGCGCTCGGCAATTCGTCCATCATCGCGTTCGTCAACCAGTTCAGCAGGACGGTGGCTGCCCAGGGCATCACGGCAAACGTCGTCCACCCGCCCTTCACGAAGACCGACCGCTACCCGAAACGCCTCGCCGCGCGGGCGAAGCAACTCGGCGTGAGCGAGGCAGAGGCCGAGGCGAGCTTCGTCAAGCAGTTCCCTATTGGCCGCCTCGTCGAGCCGAAGGACATCGCGCCGATGGTGCTCTTCCTCGCCTCACCGCATGCGTCGGCAATCACCGGGCAGAGCATTGCCATCGACGGCGGCTCGACGCCGGGCATCCATTACTAGGCGACCTGCCGCACGGCCGCCAGTTCACCAGGGGAAGAGCATGAACGAGCTTGAATCGATGGCCGCCGCGGCAACAGCCCCGGCCATGCCTGCATCGCCGTGGACTAATTACGTCAGAGCGAGGAGAACGACATGATGAGCCGCATCCGCCCGAGTTGCATCACGAACGCCATCGCCCTGCTTGGCTTTTGCCTCGCCGCCGGCGTCGCGCAGGCCGCCGATTCCGCCTATCCGGCTCGCCCTGTCCGGCTGGTCGTCCCGTTCCCACCCGGCGGCGGTGTCGACGCGACAGCGCGAATCATCGCCCCGAAGCTGAGCGAGTCCATGGGCCAGAACTGGATCGTGGACAACCGCCTGGGTGCCGGCGGCAACGTGGCGAGCGAGATCGTCGCCCGCGCGAATCCGGACGGTCACACGGTGTTGATGGCAATAGACACCCAACTCACCGCGAATCCAAGTCTCTACAATCTGACGTTCAGCGTCGAAAAAGATCTGCAACCCGTCGTCATACTTGCCGCAACCGACCAGATTCTGGTCGTGCATCCCAGCGTCGCGGCCAAGACGTTCAAGGAGTTCATCGCTCTGGCCAAGCAGAAGCCCGGCGAGTTCCGCC
>JACQGN010000274.1 GCA_016199545.1 Betaproteobacteria bacterium
AACCAGATGAGCGGCAGCCGCCAGATGGCGGTCGGCGCCGCGACCCACATGCGCTCCATGCAGGCCGGTTTCTCGGGCCAGGGAGCGATCCTCGCGGCGGAGCTCGCGCGCCGCGGCATCATCGGGCCGAAGGAGATCGTCGAAGGCCGCTACGGCTTTTTCAAGACCTATATCCGCGGCAACGAGCCGGACTGGGACGTGATCGTGGACGGGCTGGGAACGCGCTTTCCGCTGCTCGAGAAGCACGGCTTCAAGGTCTGGCCTGCGTGCGCCTACACCCGGACGACCAATGCCGCGACGCTCTATCTGCGGGAGAAGCACGGCCTGAAGCCGGAGGACGTCGAATCGATCACTGTCGTCGGCGGCACGGGCGGAACGCAGCTCCTCTCGGAGCCGCTGGAGTTGAAGCGCCGGCCCCAGATCAGCATCGACGCCAAGTACAGCATACCGTTCACGACCGCGGTGATGATGGCCAAGGGCAACGTGACGCTGCACGACTATACGGAGGAGGGCCTGCGCGATCCGCGCGTGCTTGCGATGGCTGACCGGGTGGGCTACCGGCCCGCAGCCGAGGCGCCGGCAGGCCGCGGCGGATCGGCCGATGTTTCGAAGACATCGGTGGAGATCGTCACGAAGGATGGGAGGGTGCTGAGCCACCGGCCCGACGGCGTGCCCGGCGATCCGAAGTATCCCGTCGGGTGGGAGCGCCTGGAGGCAAAGTTCCGGGATTGCGTTTCGTTTTCGGCGAGGCCCGTTGCAGCCGGGAACGTCGACCGCGCCGCCGCGATGATACGCAACCTCGAAAACATTCCGGACGCAACGCAGGTCGTCGGTTTGCTCGCGTAGCGCTCCACGCAATATCAACACGGAGAACGAGATGGCGAAGAACGGCTTCAGGATCTTTGATTCCGACACCCACGTCGGCCCGCTGATCAACGTACTCGATCAGTTCATGACCGACGCCGAGAAGAAAAAGCTTGAAGGCTGGGCGGAGTACAAAGCAGTGAGCCAGAAGGGCGACATCACTTACACTCGCGGGCAGCGCCGTTATCGCCGCAAGCTCGGCACGGCGAAGGCGGAAGCCACGCCGGGCGGCTACATGGCGGGCTTCACCGGTGTGAAGAAGAAACGGGCGGTTTCTCCGCTCGTCGATGCCGACGCGGCCGAGCGCATCAAGGACATGGATTTTGAGGGCGTCGATGTCAATCTGACGCTGCCTTCCGGCTGGTTCGGCACGTGGACGGCCGCCGACGACGTGGCGCTCGAAGCGGGCATGTATCGCGCCTACCACCGCTGGATGGAAGCCTACTGCGGCCGATTTCCCGACCGTCTTGGTGGCGTGATCCTCGCTTGCGGGCGCGACGTGAAAAGCGCCTTGGAGGAAATCAAGCGCTGGGGCAAATCGCGTTGGGCGTGGGGCGTGCTGCCGTACGCGCCGTACGGCATGCCGCTCGATCATCCGGACCTGGAGCCGGTGTGGGCGGCAGCGGCGGAACATGATCTTGCGATCACGCTGCACACCTTTACCGTGATGCCGCCGTATGCGCCGGGCGGCACCGACAACTGGGAAAATCTCTTTTTACAGCGCTCCGCCTCGCATCCGTGGTGCGGCATGCGCAACATGGCCTCGCTGATCGGAGCGGGGCTGATGGACCGTTATCCCGGGCTTCGCATCGGCACGCTCGAAGCGGGCCACGGCTGGCTGCCGTTCTGGATGGCGCGCATCGACGAACACGCCACGACCATTCGCTCGGAGATTTCCGATCTCAAGATGAAGCCCAGCGAATACGTATTGAGCGGGCGTTATTTCCAGAGCATCGAGATTCCCGAAGGCGTGAACCTCACCAATGCCGTGATCGACCTGCTCGGCGAAGACGTGCTGATGTATGCGTCGGATTATCCGCACGGCGAAAGCCATTTCCCGGAGTCGGTGGATGCTGTGCTCAAGTGGGACATGACGCACGCGCGCAAGCAGAAGCTCTTTTG
Source organism: Betaproteobacteria bacterium (assembly GCA_016199545.1). Lineage (GTDB taxonomy): Bacteria > Pseudomonadota > Gammaproteobacteria > Burkholderiales > SG8-41 > DSOT01. Next base: position 1,987 of record JACQGN010000274.1, read on the forward strand.
GGACAACGCCATCCGCTATTACGCCCGCTGCGGCCTGAAATAGGTGCAAGTCTTCAGCCACAGAGATCACAGAGGACACAGAGAGAGAACGGATCGCATGAGTGGAGGATCGTTGCCCCTGCAAATACGAGTGAGGAGGAAGATGGCATGAAAACTTACCGTCGGGCAGTAGCCGGGATGATCGCGCTGCTCGCGCCCTGCGCGGTTTGCGCGCAACGCCCGGCCGATTCGTACCCTGCAAGGCCGGTGCGCATCGTCGTGGGGCTCGCGCCTGGAGGCGCGACCGATATCCAGGCACGACTGTTCGCCCAGAAGCTCAGCGAAAACATCGGCCGCTCGTTCGTGGTCGAGAATCGAACCGGGGCGGGCGGCAGCATCGCCTACGCGCAGGTCGCCAAATCGCCGCCGGACGGCTACACGCTGCTCGCGGTGGCGAGCGGGTTTTCGATCACGCCGGCCATTTACTCGAAGCTCACTTACGATCCGGTCAGGGACTTCGCGCCGATCTCGCTTGTCGTGCAGGCGCCGCTGCTCCTGCTCGCGCATCCGTCGCTGCCTGTGAAGTCGGTAAAGGAGTTGCTGATGATGGCCAAAGCGCGACCCGGGGTGCTGGATTTCGGCTCGGCCGGGCACGGTACCTCGACCGGCATGGCGCTCGAGATGTTCCGGGCCCTGGCGAACGTGAGTGTGACGCACGTGCCGTACAAGGGCACCGGACAGGCGTTGATCGAAACCATTTCCGGCCAGGTGCACGCGATGTTCGGGAATCCCCTGTCGTCGCTGCAGCACGTGAAAACGGGCCGGCTGCGCGGGCTGGGCGTGACCGCCGCCGGGCGTTCCTCCATCTTTCCCAATCTGCCCACCGTCGCGGAATCGGGCGTCCCTGGCTACGAAACCAGCACCTGGTTCGGCATGCTGGCGCCGGCGGGCACGCCCGCAGCCATCATCGGCAAGCTCAATGCGGAACTCTTGAAGACTCTCAAGGCGCCGGATGTTGTGGAGCGGTTGGCGCCCGACGGCGGCGAGGCGGTCGGCAGCACGCCTGAACAATTCGCGCAACACATCGCGACCGAGATTGCCCGCTGGCGCAAGGTGGCCAGGGCCGCCGGCGTGCGCATCCAATAAACTCCGGCGAGCGCGGCCCGACGGAAAAATTGACTGCGGTCAAGGCCGCGGCGCAGGCGCTCCCTATATAGTTACGCGCTTCGTTGCCGCGCAGAATGCGGCAGATTGCATGCACATTACAACGAGACTGCCCGCTTCCACGGAATGAGAGGGGATACGCACCATGCCGCCGTCCGATATTGAAATTGCGCAGAAGGCGACGCTGCTGCGCGTCACCAGAATCGCCGAAAAACTCGGCATTCCCGAGGAGCACCTCGACCCTTACGGCCATTACAAGGCGAAGGTGTCGCTCGACTACGTCGACAGCCTCAAGAACCGGCCCGACGGCAAGCTGATACTGGTGACCGCGATCACGCCGACGCCGGCAGGAGAGGGCAAGACCACCACCACCGTCGGCCTGGGCGATGCGCTCAACAAGATCGGAAAGAAGGCGATGATCTGCCTGCGCGAGCCCTCTCTCGGCCCCGTGTTCGGCATGAAAGGCGGCGCCGCCGGTGGCGGCTATGCGCAGGTGGTGCCGATGGAAGACATCAACCTGCACTTTACCGGCGACTTCAGCGCGATCGGACTTGCCAACAACCTGCTCGCGGCCGCGATCGACAACCATATCCATCACGGCAATGGGCTTGGGCTGGACGTGCGGCGCATCACCTGGAAACGCGTGGTGGACATGAACGACCGCGCGCTGCGCGATATCGTGGTTTCACTCGGGGGTCCTGGCAACGGCTTTCCGCGCCAGGATGGTTTCGACATCGTCGTGGCGTCCGAGATCATGGCGATTTTCTGCCTCGCGACTTCGCTCAGGGACTTGAAGACGCGGCTCGGCAACATCGTTGTCGGTTATACCCGCGATCAGAAACCGGTGTGCGCCAAGGACCTCAAGGTGCACGGCGCGATGACGGTGCTCCTGAAAGACGCGCTCGCGCCTAACCTGGTGCAGACGCTCGAGAACAACCCGGCGTTCATCCACGGCGGGCCGTTTGCCAACATCGCGCACGGCTGCAATTCGGTGATCGCGACCCAGACCGCGTTGAAGCTCGTGGACTACGTGGTGACGGAGGCGGGTTTCGGCGCCGACCTCGGGGCGGAGAAGTTCATCGACATCAAGTGCCGCAAGTCGGGGCTGCGGCCCGACGCGGTGGTGATCGTCGCGACGGTGCGGGCGCTCAAGTACCACGGAGGAGTCGATCTCAAGGAGGTCAACAAGGAGAACCTCCCGGCGCTGGAGAAGGGCGTCACCAACCTTGAGCGCCACGTCAACAACGTCCGCAACCATTACGGACTGCCGTGTGTGGTGTCGATCAACCGCTTCAACTTCGATACCGCGGCGGAAATCGAACTGCTCAAGAGGAAGATGGCGCATCACGAAGCGCCGGTGATCCTGGCGACGCACTGGGCGGACGGCGGAGCGGGCGCGGAGGAAGTGGCGAAATCCGTGGTCGAGTTGATCGATCAGGTGCCGTCGGACTTCAAGTTCGTCTACGAAGACACGCTGCCGCTGTGGGACAAGGTCAGGACCATCGCCACCAAGATCTACGGCGCGGGCGAAGTCACCGCTGACGCCAAGGTGCGCGCGCAGGTCAAGAAGTTGCAGGACGACGGCTACGGCCATTACCCGGTGTGCGTGGCGAAGACCCAATACTCGTTTTCGACCGATCCGCAGTTGCGCGCAGCGCCGTCGGGCCACGTGATCAACGTCCGCGAAGTACGGCTCGCCGCCGGCGCCGAGTTCGTCGTCATGGTGTGTGGCGACGTC
>JACQGN010000029.1 GCA_016199545.1 Betaproteobacteria bacterium
AGCCGCGTCGGTTTCTGCGCCTGGATCGCCTTTTTCAGGCGCTTCAGCGCGTTCGAGTGCTGTTTCATCAGGCGGCCGGATTCCGCCATGTTCGATTCGCCGAGCTTCTTCTCCTGCACCCAGCTCCAGTTGCGCTTGTAGCGCGACTCGCGGTAATCCCACTCCGGATAAGGCTTGCCCTTGTCGGAACTGCCGGCGTTGCGCTGCTCCTGTTCGGCCTTGCTCGCCTGGCGGGCGGAGGCGCCGCTGGAGTCGCCCATACCCGCCACCTCCTGGCGCTTGCCGCCGTCCTGCTGGTCGCCGGCCTCGGCGTTCTGCGCCGCTTCGTTCTGCTCTTCGCCCTGCTCCTTCTGCTCCTGCGAGTCGGCCCCCGATTGCGTCTGCTGCTTCTGCTGATCCTGGCGTTGCTGCGGGTGCGCGAGGCGCGACGAGTTCGGTCCGCGTCCCGGCAGATAGGCCGCGTGAAACACCTCGAGTTCGGACACGTGCGGGAGCCCATCGTTGCTGTAGATCGCGGTCGCGACGCGGAATGCATCCGCCACCGTCGCGGTGGAATCGAGCAGCGGACCGAAACGCTTGCTGCGTACGCCCCGGGCGCGCGTCGCCGCGAGCGCCTCATCCAGGCTCGCGAGTGCGAGGTTGAAGTAAGCGGCCGCCTCGGGCGGCCGCGGCGGGGCCGCCTGCGCGGCGGCAATGAGCCGGGGCAGGTAGTTCGGGATCAGGTGCTGCGCCTGAAAATCAACGCGCAGGTCCTCGCAGAGATCGAATATGAGCTGAAAGCGCAGCGCATCGTCGCCGTAGCGCGTGTAGAGCGGCGCCCACGACACCGGCCCCGACTCGGGAAATTCGACTTTGGCCGCGCTGAACATCTCCTTCATGGCAAGGCTGTCGAAGGTGCCGAAGCGCATGTGGCTCGCGCCGTGGAGCACGCCCAGAATGGCTTCGTCGCGGCTCGCCATCACCGCCGGGAAATAAAGCGAACGCCCGTCGATCTCGACGAACGGGCGGCCCTTTTCGGGCGACCAGCTCGATTCCTTCAGTTCGTAGTCCGTGCCGAACCACACGTCGAGCAGCATGCCCAGCAGGCGGTTGCGGTCGGCGAGCCGGTAACCCGGAAGGTGCTCGAGCAGCAGCGCGAGACTCTCCTCCGACTCCAGCCGGAAATACGCTTCGCCGCGCGCACGCCCGGCCTGCATGATATCGGCGCCGCGCAGCGCCCATGGCAGGATCGCCTGCGCACCGAGGAGATTGCGCACCCGGATCGCGCCGGCAAGGTAGGTGCCAAGCAGGAGTTTGCGCGTTTCGAACAGCTCTTCGGCAGGTTGAGCGAACTGCTCGATGCCGATCACGCCCTGGCGGCCTGCGAGATCGAGCACCGGCGTCGCGAAGTAGGCGCCTCCGCTTTCGATCTGCCGCGCGCACCAGGAAAAACCGATCTCGGACCAGCGCCGCTCGCCGGCGTGCCCCAGTGACCCGAAGGCGCGCGGCAGGTTGGCCATGAAGCCTTCGAGCGCGCGCCACGATCCGCGCCAGCGCAGAAACATGAGGGCCTGCTCGGTCCACGGCAAGACCGTTTCCGAAACCTTTTCGACTTCGCGGCTGCCGCGGATGAACGCTTTTCCCGCCTCGCGATCGAAGTCGAACAGCCGCCGGCAGGCATCGAGCCACGCCAGCGTCACCTGGACGCCGTGGGCCTCGATCGCCGGCAGCACCTGCTCGACTTCGCGGTGCGCGACGACGCTCGCCTCCTTCAGTTGGCGGAGAAACTCGCTGATGGGTGTCGGATGTTCGCTGGCCATGCTCAGGAGTGTGTTGGATTCGCCTCCTTCCCCCGTGATGAGGGAAGGTTGGGATGGGGGTGGTGAATCGTCAGCATCGTAGGTTGGAGTGAGCACCGCAAACCCCAACACGCGGGCGGTGTTGGGATGCGCTTCGCTTATCCCAACCTACAACTTACGCCCTCACACCGAAAAATGCGCCTGGACGATCTCCATCAGCGCTTCGGAGAGTTCGATATCGTCGGTGATGGGATTGACCATCGCCACCTGGCACGCGGTCACCGCATCGAGCCCCGCGCCCATCATGCTCGCGGCGTAGACCAGCGCGCGCGTCGAGGTGGACTCTTCCAGGCCGTGGTCCTTCAGCAGCCGCGCTTTGCGTCCCGCCGCCACCAGCTGGTGCGCGATCTCCGGCGATGCCCCCGGCACCTCGTTGACGATGATCTTGCGCTCGATGTCTTCCGGCGGAAAATCGAAGTTGATTGCGATGAAGCGCTGCTTGGTCGAGGGCTTGAGATCCTTCAACACCGTCTGGTAGCCGGGGTTGTACGAGATCACCAGCATGAAGTCCTCGTGCGCTTCGATCTCGATCCCCCGCTTCTCGACCGTGAGCTTGCGCCGGTGGTCGGTGAGCGAATGGATGATCACGGTCGAATCGGTGCGCGCTTCCACGATCTCGTCGAGGTAACAGATCGCGCCCGCTTTCACCGCGCGCGTGAGGGGACCGTCCTGCCACACGGTTTCCGCGCCTTCGAGGAGAAAGCGCCCGACGAGATCGGAACTGGTGAGGTCCTCGTGGCACGACACGGTCACCAGCGGCCGCTTCAGCTGGAACGCCATGAATTCGAGAAAGCGCGTCTTGCCGCAGCCGGTCGGTCCCTTGAGCATCACGGGAAGCCGCCTCTTGTAGGCCGCCTCGAAGATCGCGACCTCGTTGCCCTGCGGCTCGTAATACGGCGCCTTGTCGCCCGCTTGCGGCGCCTGGACGATGTCGCGCTCGACGCCGCGCAAGCGATTGGTTGCTGTCTTCATTGAAGTTCCACTTCAGCCACAGAGGGCACAGAGTTCACAGAGAAAATCGAAACCCGAACCAGCAGAAATACAGATCTCCGTGTTCTCTGTGATCTCTGTGGCCAAAATCATTCCTCAACACGCCGCTCGCGGATGCAGCGCGCCTTCACGTACAGGTACACGTGCCGCGCGGTGCGCACCGCCATCATTGCCGGCGCGTGCGGCAGCGCATCCGCCCGCCCCATGCCGATGCAGTTGCGGTAGTAGACCAGTTCCCGGCAGTTGTCCCGGATCGCGGTCCAGGACGGCTCCCCCTTCACCAGCACCTTGAACACATCCAGGATGTCGGTCCCGCCATCCGGTGCCGCTTTGCTCCCCTCGGCGGCAATATAGGCGACCAGCAGCCGGGTCGTGAGGGCGCTCGCCTCGTCCACGGTCGCGGCGAGCGGCAGGACTTCGCCTGCGGCGAGCCGCCTCTCGAGCGCGCACAGAGCCTGATCGACCTCGGAGAATGCCCGCTCAAGCTGGCCCGACCCCAGGTCCCGGTCTAGAATCAGCATGTTTCAGCGCCATTCTACGCGACCTCGCCGGGAATCGGAAACATGGCCAAACCATTGATCAAACTGCTCGGCCTGAACGGCCTGCAATATAACCCCAACCGCGACCCGCAGGTCTACCGGCGCTGCATCAACGAACCCTTCCGCATTCAGGCGCTGCTTGACGGTGCGGGGGAAGCGCGCTGCCTCATCGAGGACGCACAAGGCCACCCGTTGGCGGAAGCGACCGTGGCGCTGCCCGGCACCTTCGACTGCAAGCTCGCCTTCGACACGCCGGGGAGCCGCGTGGTTTCCGTGCGGATCGAGAGCGGGGACCGGTCGGCCCTCGAAACCCTGCGGCTCGATGTGCTGGAACGCGCGTGGATCGGATGAGGCGTTTGAGGGGAGTGCAGCCCCGAGGTTCCTGTTCCCCTATTCGACGATCTTTCCCAGGAGCGTCGTGACGTCCGCCTGGCTGCGCACCATCTGTTCGGGAAAGGCGAATGAAAATGATCGAAGGCACGCCGAGCTTCCTGGTCCCGCGCGGCACCCCGGGCTTTACCGTCATGCGCTGCAACGAGACGATGGGCGGGCGTTTCATGAACAACGGCGAGATGGTGTTCGAGGACTGCGCCGTGCCCCGGCATCACTGTCTGGCCGAAAACAACGCGCTCGCCATGCGCGCGGGGCACTATTCCCGGCCCGGGCGCAGGATACCGGCTCCGGCGACGCGGGGCCAGTGTCGCGTCCCGCAGGCAACTTTCATTAACGGGGAGTGGGCGCGGCGCTTTTATCAAGTGGGCGCGGCCCTTTTGTCAAGTGGGCGCGGCCCTTTTTGTCAAGTGGGCGCGGTCCTTTTGTCATCGCGAGGAAGCCACGCTGACGAAGCGATCTCGCGGCTGGCCGCGGCTTACGTTGCTCGCAACGGGATTGCTTCGGCCCGAGGGCTTCGGGCCTCGCAATGACACGGAAGGCGTATCCGGGGGCAACCTCGTTTGACGCACCGACCGGTCATTTACGCACGTTTCTTGCGGAACGGTATATCAGCCCGCCCGGCGGCGCAGGGCAGCCCTGGCCGGAATCGGAAGCGGCAACGCCGTCTTGTATTTCACCTGCTTCAGAGCAAAGCTCGACTTGATGCTCGCCACGCCCGGAATCTTCGCCAGGTAATCGACGATGAAGCGCTCCAGCGACTGCACGTCCGGCACCACCACCCGCAGGAGATAGTCCGCGTCCCCGGTCATCAGGTAGCACTCCATCACTTCGTCGCGCGCGAGCACCGAGTTCTCGAACGTGTCGAGCGCGTTCCGCATCTGTTTCTCCAGGCTCACCTGGATGAAGACGCTCACCGTGAGTCCCAGCCTGAGTGGATCGAGCAGCGACACGTAGCGGCTGATGACGCCGCTCGCCTCCAGCGCGCGCACGCGGTTGAGACATGGGGAGGGCGACAGATTGACCGCGCGCGCCAGATCGACGTTGGAGATCCGCGCATCGTCCTGCAGCCGGCCGAGGATTTTCCAGTCTGTTGCGTCCAACTGTTGTAACGGCATATTGTGTCTTAGTCGTTATAGATTTCAGCATTAAATGCCGTATTGGGTGTCCCTGTCAACTCAGATTGGCATCACCTGCCGCAGCGCCGGCGGTAAGATTTGTCGTCATTGCGGTGAGGCGAAGCCGTGTTGGGGAAAAGCCGCGAGCGTAGCGTGGCGGCCATCGAAGCAATCTCGTTGGAGGCAACGGACCGCGGCCTGCCGCGAGATCGCCGCGTCGCCTGCTCCTCGCGATGACAGCGGGTTTACCAGTCACAAACCATCAGTGACGCCTCACCAATCACGCACCACCAGTCACCAGTTACGCATCCGGGAACCGTCATGACCGACTTGTCCGATTTTTCATTCTCCGGCTTCTGGCGGGTGATGCCGCGGGACGCCGATCCGGTCGAAACCCGGGAATGGCTCGAAGCATTCGACGCCGTGGTCGAAGCCGAAGGCCGCGAGCGCGCGACTTTCCTCCTGCGCACGCTCCTCGACCGTGCCCGCACGCGGCGCGTCGCGCTGCCGCCGGTGCTGAACACGCCCTACTGCAACACCATCCCGCTCGCCGATCAGCCGCAATACCCGGGCAACGTCGACATCGAGAACCGCATCAGCGCCATCGTGCGCTGGAACGCGCTCGCCATGGTCGTGCGCGCGAACCGCGAACACGCCGAACTCGGCGGCCACATCGCGACCTACGCCTCGATCGCGGACCTGTTCGAGGTCGGCCTCAACCATTTCTTCCGCGCAGCGAACGGGCACGACCCGGCGGCTGAACGCGGCGGCGATCTCGTCTATTTCCAGCCCCATGCCGCACCCGGCGTGTACGCGCGCGCTTTTCTCGAGGGGCGGCTCACCGAAGCGCATCTCGCAAGTTACCGCCGCGAGACAGGCGGCAAGGGACTCTCGTCATACTGCCATCCCTATCTCATGCCGGAGTTCTGGCAGTTCCCCAACGCGTCGATGGGCATCGGCCCCATCACCGCCATCTACCAGGCGCGCTTCATGCGTTACCTTGAAAACCGCGGCATCCTGGAAACGCGCGGCCGCAAGGTGTGGGCATTCGTCGGCGACGGCGAGATGGACGAACCCGAATCGCTCGCCGGCCTGTCGGTTGCTGCGCGCGAAGGTCTCGACAACCTGATCTTTGTGGTGAACTGCAATCTGCAGCGCCTTGACGGCCCGGTGCGCGGCAACGGCTCGATCATCCAGGAGCTGGAAGGCCTCTTCGCGGGCGCCGGCTGGAACGTGGTGAAGCTGCTGTGGGGTGCCGACTGGGACGCGCTGTTCGCGCGCGACGAAGAAAGCATGATCCTCAAGCGCCTGCACGAGACCGTGGACGGCGAGTTCCAGAAGTACGCGGCGACCGACGGCCGCTTCAATCGCGAGAATTTCTTCAACAAGTATCCCGAGTTGCAGGCAATCGTCGCGCATCTTTCCGACGACGACATCGACCGGCTGCGCCGCGGTGGGCACGATCCGGTCAAGATCTACGCCGCCTATCATCTCGCCGCCAACCACAAGGGCCAGCCCACGGTCATCCTGGCGCAGACCAAGAAGGGCTACGGCATGGGCCATTGGGGCCAGGGCAGGATGGGCGCGCACCAGGCGAAGAAACTCGAGGACGACGCGCTGCTCGCGTTCCGCGACCGCTTTACGCTGCCGCTCAGCGACGACGACGTGCATCACCTGCGATTCTTCAAGCCCGCCGCCGACAGTCCCGAGATGCGCTATCTGCACGCGCGGCGCAAGGAGCTCGGCGGATACCTGCCCGCGCGCCCGCGCGCCGCGCCGCAATTGCGCGTACCGGAACTCGCCCAGTTCACGCGCATCCTCGAAGGCTCCGGCGGCCGCGAGGAGTCGACCACCATGGTGTTCGTGCGGCTGCTCTCGCAGTTGCTGCGCGACCCAGGGCTGGGCAAACGCGTCGTGCCGATCGTCGCCGACGAAGCGCGCACTTTCGGCATGCAGTCGCTGTTCCGGCAGGTCGCGATCTACTCGTCGGTCGGCCAGCTTTACGACCCCGAAGACCGTGACGAACTCCTCTATTACAAGGAAGCGAAGGACGGGCAGATTCTCGAGGAAGGCATCACCGAGGCGGGAGCGATGTCCTCATGGATCGCGGCGGCCACCTCGTACAGCGGGCACGGGGTGCCGATGCTGCCGTTCTACATCTTCTACTCGATGTTCGGCTTTCAGCGCGTCGGCGACTTCATCTGGGCGGCGGGGGATTCGCGCGCGCGGGGGTTCCTCATCGGCGCGACCGCGGGCCGCACCACGCTCTCGGGCGAAGGCCTCCAGCACCAGGACGGATCGAGCCACGTGGTGGCCGCGACGATCCCGAATTGCATCTCGTACGATCCCGCGTTCGGATACGAACTGGCGGCGATCGTCCGCGACGGCGCGCGCCGGATGCTGGAGGCGCAGGAAGACGTTTTCTACTACATCACCGTCGCGAACGAGAATTACGTCCAGCCCGCGATGCCCGCGGGCGCCGAACACGGAATACTCCACGGCATGTATCTGCTGCGCCCGTCTCCCCTCTCCCTTTCCAAGGAGGAGGGCCACCACAAGACTTCCCTCCCCTTGCAGGGGGAGGGTCAGGGTGGGGGTAGGGGTCACAAGGAGAATGCCAGAGTCCAGCTTCTGGGCAGCGGCCCGATCCTGCGCGAAGCGCTTGCCGCCGCCGAGATGCTGGAAACAAATTTCGACATCGCGGCGGATGTGTGGAGCGTCACGAGTTTCACCGAACTCGCCCGCGACGGCATGAAAGTCGAACGCTGGAACCGGCTGCACCCCGAGTCGGCGTCGCGCGAAACGTGGCTCGAATGCTGCCTCAAGCACCATCCCGGACCGGCAGTCGCCGCAACCGACTACGTGCGCGCCTACGCCGAGCAGATTCGATCCCTGGTCAACCGGCCGTACACCGTTCTTGGTTGCGACGGTTTCGGCCGCAGCGACACCCGCGGCGCTCTGCGCGCGTTCTTCGAGGTCGATCGCAACCACATCGCCATCGCCGCGCTGAAGGCACTGGCCGACGGGGAGTCGCTGCCCGCTTCGGCAGTCGAGAGCGCCATCGCCGAACTCGGCATCGATCCCGAACGCGCCGATCCCTGGCGGGTGTGATCCGAAGGGCAGCAAGCACCCGCCGGGCGAGAACCGGATCGCCCCGCAGCGGTCTTACCTTCTGTCTGCACGGAAGAACCCACTGTACCGGGTTCGCGGGAGGTCGCGTCGTCACGCGCGCCCGGATCACCTGCTGCCCATGTTACGCAGACAGCAAGCGCAGAATCTCACCGCCAGGGTCATCGCATGGACGAACAACGGAGCGTGACGGACGTCCCGGCCGCGACACATCGTCGACCCGCGCGCGGTGAAGAGGAAACGCGTACCACCCCCTCCCCTGCCAAGCTGGCCCGCCTCGAACCCGGCATCGCGCTTGTCGGGCTATTTGTCCTGTCGATTGTTTATACCCTCTATTTTCTGCTCGCCACGGGCGACACGTTCCTGCGCAAGCTGGTGCAGATCGTACCCGGTCATCCTGACAAGAACCGCGCCGTGGCAATGATCCGCACGATCGAAGGCGACATCGCGCGC
>JACQGN010000277.1 GCA_016199545.1 Betaproteobacteria bacterium
CAACTGGGGTGGCCAGGGCATCCATCCGCGCGGCAATTTCAATGGTTACACCGAGACGCCCGAGGACACACCGAAGTGGCTGGAGGCCCATGGTGACTCGCACTGGTCGCTGTTCTCGAGCGACTACGGCCTGGATTTCCAGAAGCGCTTTTTCGACCACTTCCTGAAAGGCCTGCAAAATGGGTGGGACAAGCAGCCGCGCGTGCAACTCAACATTCGTCATCCCGGCGAGCGCTTCGTGCTGCGGCACGAGAACGAGTGGCCGCTCGCGCGCACCCGGTGGACCAAGTTCTATCTCGATCCCGCGAATCACGAATTGAGCGCGACGCCGGTGGCGCAGGCGGGCGCGATCGATTACGAAGCCCTCGGCAACGGCGTGACGTTTTGGATGCCGCCGCTGGACAAGGAGACCGAAATTACCGGCCCGATGGCGGCCAGGCTTTTCGTCTCATCGTCGACCGCGGATGCCGACCTGTTCCTGATCGTGCGGGTCTTCGACCCCGAGGGCAAGGAGCTGACGTTCATGGGCTCCACCGACCCGAACACGCCCATTGCCAACGGCTGGCTGCGCGCCTCTCACCGCCGCCTAGATCTGCAGAAGAGCCGGCCCTGGCGGCCATACCATCCGCACGATCGCGTCGAGCCGCTCACGCCCGGAGAGATCTTCGAGTGCGACGTCGAGATCGTGACGAGTTGCATCGTGGTGCCCGCCGACTGGCGGGTCGCGCTCACCGTGCGCGGGAAGGATTACGAGTACGAGGGCGAACTCTCGGAGTTCGGGAAAAAGTTCCACTACGGGACGCGGGGCACCGGCGGCATGACCCACAACGATCCCGACGACCGGTCGGCCGACGTCTTCGGCGGACGCGTCACGCTGCACGCGGGCGGCGGGCGCGAGTCCTGGCTTCTGCTGCCGATCATCCCGCCGGCGAGTGTGGCGTAGTGTCCCGGGTTACGCCGCGGGGCGGCTAACCCAGGCCACGAGTTCAGACCAACCAGACGATCAAGCGAACGCACCAATGAAAATCACCGCGGTCAAGAGCTACACGGTTCATCCCGGCTGGCGCAAGAATCTGATCTACGTCAAGGTCGATACCGACGAAGGCATCCACGGCTGGGGCGAGGCGTACTCGCAATACGATCGCGATACGGCGGTGGTGGCGCAACTCGAGGCACTGGGACCGTACGCGGTCGGCCGCAGTCCGTTCGACATCAAGCATTTCACACAGTTTGCGTTCGACGATTACGCGGCGCGGCGCGGTTCGCTGGAGCTTTTCTGCGCCATCAGCGGCATCGAGCACGCGCTGTGGGACATCGCCGGCAAGGCCTGCAAGCAGCCGGTGTACAACCTGCTGGGCGGACGCTGCCGCGACAAGATCCGAATCTACGCGAACGGCTGGGGTTACGGCCTCAAGGAGCCCGCCGATTACGCGCGCGCGGCGGAAAAGGTGATCGCGCAGGGCTTCACCGCGCTCAAACTCGATCCGCTGCCGGCGCCATGGCGCACCTGGATACCGAAGGAGCACGAGGAACGAGCGGTGCACATCATCAAGGCGGTGCGCGACGCGGTCGGCCCCGGTGTTGACATCCTCATCGACCAGCACCGGCGCCTGGCGCCGATGCACGCGATCCGGCTCGACCAGCGCCTTGCGGAGTTCGGCATGTACTGGATGGAGGAATCGTGCGCCGCCGAATATCCCGACGAACTCGCGCAGATCCGGCGCGAGATCGGCATACCGGTGGTGATCGGCGAGGCGACCTATCTCAAGTCCGGCTTCCGTCCGCTGCTGGAGAAGCGCAGCGCCGATATCCTCAATCCGGACGTCGCGTGCTGCGGCGGCATCCTGGAATTGAAGGAGATCGCGGCGATGGCGGAGTCGTTCCTGGTTGCCGTATCGCCGCACAACTACAACTCGACGTTGGTCGGACTTGCTGCAACGGTGCAGGCGTCCGCGGTGATGCCCAACTTCATCATCACCGAGTACTTCCTGCCCTTTGTCGAGTTCTGCGACCGGATTTCGCCGAATCAGTTGAAACCGAAGAACGGCTTTATCGAGCTGCCCACCGCGCCGGGACTAGGCGTGGACGTGGACGAGGAAGCGCTCAGGAAGTTTCCGGGCAAGCTCTACCCGCCGCGCAAGCTCAGGCATCCGGCCGACGAGCCGGGCGGAATTTAACCCGGATGGTTGACGCTCGACCAGCGGGAAGCACCGCGTTGTAGCGCAGCCGTCCCGGCTGCTCCGTTCTGCACCGGCAGGCGAGACGCCTGCGCTACGACATTCGATCTGACCCGGCTGCTCCGTTCTGCACCGGCAGGCGAGGCGCCTGCGCTACGACACCCGATCTGGCAGCAGAGCGAGCAATGTCGTAGCGTCGGCGAGTGTTTCGAGACGATCGCAGCACGAAATGATCTCGTCCTGGGAGGCGCGGGTGAGCCGCCTCGCGGTCACCTTGCGGAATTTCTCCAGCACGTCGTCACGCGGAATCGGCCGATCCTTGGCGCCCCGCGCACGCCCCCAGGCGGTGAGCACAGTGCCGTCCTTGAGCTCGACTTCGAGTGGGTTGCCCTCGGCCGAGCCGGTGCCGTCCAAGGCGGGATCGCGCGTGATCGAGATCCGTTCGATCAGCTCCAGCACCCTGGGATCGCGAATCTTCTCCTCGGTAAACTGATCGACGAAGACGTCGTTCTCCAGCAGCATGATCGCCGCCACGTAGTAGAGGTTGAGCTGCGCCGACGTGATCGTCGTCGGCGTATACGCCCAAGCCACGTTCTGGTGGTAGCCCTTCCCGAGCCGGATGCGCACCTCCTTGATCTCGGCTGGCGGAAGCGGGTGTTTGCGGCGCAGCTCCTTGATCGCCTCCAGCGAGCCGTGATTGGGTATGCGGCTCGCCCACAGCTTGAAGCGCACGTCGGCCGAGTGCCAGGTCTTGCCCAGATCCTTGGTGATCTGCGTGAGATCATAGGCTGGCGGCTGCCGGTTGCCGGTATGGGCGGCGCAGAATCCGCCATACTCGGCCTCGAACACATTATCCGCATTGGTGAAGCCATTCTCGGCGAGAAGCGCGCCGAATGTTCCCGCGCGCGCGGCCTGCCCCGCGAGGAGCCGCTTTCCCATCCCGCCGTGATGCGTGAACATGAGACTCGCGGCCTGCTGGCCGGCGTGTCCCAGAGCGTGCACGACCTGGTCAGCATCGAGCCGCAGCGCCGCTGCCGCGCTTGCCACGGATGCAAAGGTGCCCATCAGGCCGGGATTGTGGAATCCGATGCCCTCGTGCGGGACCCGCCCCACGCTGTTGTTGACGCGCGCCGCCGTCTCGATGCCGGTTACGATCGCGGCGATCAGTTCTTTGCCTGAAATCCCTCCGCGGTGCTGGCCGGCGGCGAGCGCGGAACTGAGCGTCACGGAGCCGTTATGGCCGCCGGGACCGACGTCATCGAGCTCGAAACCGTGCACGGCGGTGGCGTTGATCATCGCCGCGGTCGGCGCCGAAAAACGCAATGGCGTGCACCAGACCTGGATACGCCCCGGCGCTTCCATCGCCTGAGCCGCCGCGCGCAACCGTTCGCACCACGGCAGCCCGGTGCCGAATATCCCGACCCCGAGAGAGTCGAGCACGAGCAGCTTGGTGTGTTCGACGACCTCTTTCGGCAGGGCGTCAAAGCCGGCCCCGGCAATGTAGTCGGCAAGCGCGCGCGTACGAGTGTTATCGTGCATTCTGCCCCTCGGTCAGTGACGTAAATCAGGGCCGCGACCCGCCCGCAGCTCACACATGGTTCATCTTGCTTCAGGCTCTCAGGGCCCCGGTCGCAGAACGGCCTCGTCGCCCTCGATTTCGATGCGGGTGTTGAAGGGCGCGCTGCGCCGGCCGATCTTCGCCACCATGTCCTGCTCGTCGCGCAGCGCCCGCAACACGGTCTCGTTGCGGTCGTTGTGTCGCACGAACCGGAACGCGGCGCGTTCGATATTGCGGCCGGCGAGCGTCACTTGCGCCATCATGCCCACCCAGTCGCCATGTTTTCTGCCGCCGTGGCCGGTGTGAAACGAGAAGCTGCCGAGCCCGTAGAAAATCGGCTTGCCTTGGTAGATTTCCACCGGCAGGGAAAAGTGTGGGCCGTGGCCGATGACGATGTCCGCGCCGGCGTCCACCGCGGCGTGGGCGATTTCACGCATGTAGTCCAGCACCTCTTCGTGCAGCCCCCAGTGATGCGAGGCGACCACGACATCCGCCTGCTCTTTCAGCGCGGCCAGCTCTTTGCGGTATTGCGCAAGATAGTCCGCGTCAGCCCAGGTCACGATAACGGGCGGCACGCCGGGGCGGTTGGCCGGCGGAATCTCCGGCCGCGTCTTGTGCAGAGGTAACTGGTAGGCGGTATGCCCGCGCAATGCCGCAACGCCCGGTGTGTGTTCCGTTGCCTCGTGGTCGGTGGGCCAGTAAACCGAGGTACGCTGCACGAATCCGAATTTCAGCCCGTTGCGCTCGATGATTGCCGGGGCGCGCGCGCGCTCCCGGTCGAGGCCGGCGCCCGCATGCGCGATGTCGAGCTTGTCCAGTTCCGCGACGGACGACCGTATGGCGTCGCGGCCGTAGTTCACATTGTTGGCGATGCCCACCGCGTGAATTCCCGCGAGGGTGAGTGCGCGTCCGGCAGAGGGAGCGGCGTAGAATCCCTCGTTTGCGACCGAGTGCCCGGCCGGCGGCTGATAGAGGCAGCATTCCAGATTGGCGAAGGCAACGTCCGCACGCTTGAGCGTTTCGGCCACGCGAGCGAACGGGACCGCAGGGTCGTCGACGTTCATCAGGTTGACGTCGCCGGTAAATATCATGGTATGAGGCATGGGGGGATTTCCGTCGATTTATCAGGGGTCGGGCGCGCGGGCGATTATAGCCGACGGGCGGCGGGTTGATCGGCGGTGATCCTGATATTACTCAGGGGTGCGACCAGGGGTCGCAGTCGAATTAAAATTTCTCAGCTATGAGTGAAAATATGTATGCTGCTAAGCAGCAAAAAAGCTTGCACCAGGGGATCTGACGCGAGCATAATTCAAGCGTGTTCGGTGCTCGCTCGAGTGCCGGGCACAACTCCTCCAAAACCTCCTCCTTTGGTGGAACTTGAGCGCAACACCACAAGTGTTGCGCTTTTTTTTGGCCGTTCGGCCCGAAGCGGGCGCTGTCTCCGGCATGGGGATGTGGCAACGCACAATAACTGCGCGGTTTCCAACTCGTCAGACAAGCGCATTTTGTTCGTAATTCGGGCGCAACGCATGCGGCGCATATTGTCCGTACCGCCATTCTTCCCCAGTCCTTCGCCTTCACGTTTTGCGGCTCGCCTTCGTGGGACGCTGAGCCGGAAAGGCCGCCGTCGCACGTTCAGGCAGCGGCGCGCGCGGCCTGATTTCTTGAATGACGCGGGCCGTGCCGGCAATTCCGATGTACGTTGTCGCGCCTCGCGGCCATGCGTTAAGCTTGAACCCTCGCGCGCTGTCGCTCGGCCTCGTTTTCTGATTGTTGACTGCGGTCAAGGCCGCGACGCTTCCGGCTGGTTAGATTTTGCTGCGCGGGCAAGAAGATGAAAATCCACGAATATCAAGCGAAGGAAGTATTGCGCAAGTTCGGCGTCGTCACGCCGCGCGGCATCCCCTGTTTCACCGTCGACGAGGCCGTGCGTGCAGCCCAGGAGCTTGGCGGAAAGACGTGGGTCGTGAAAGCCCAGATCCACGCCGGCGGCCGCGGCAAGGGAGGTGGCGTCAAACTGGCAAAGTCGGTGGAGGAAGTGCGGCAACACGCGAGCCAGATTCTCGGCATGCAACTGAAGACCCCGCAGACCGGGCCCCAGGGCCAGAAGGTGCGGCGCTTGTTCATCGAGGAAGGCGCCAGCATCAAGAAGGAGTACTACGTCGGCATGGTCGTGGACCGCGGCTCGCAGCGCGTGGTGCTGATGGCATCCAGCGAGGGCGGCATGGACATTGAGGAAGTCGCCGCCCATACCCCGGAGAAAATACACAAGGTCGCAATCGACCCGTTGACCGGATTGACCGATCGCGATGCGGAAGACCTCGCGCTCAAGATCGGCCTGCCGGAGAAAGCGGTGCAAGGAGCACGTGATCTGTTCAAGAACCTGTACCGCGCGTTCGATGAAACCGATGCCTCGCTGGCGGAGATCAATCCGCTGATCCTCACCACCGATGAGAAAGTGGTCGCGCTCGATGCGAAGCTCAATTTCGACGACAGCGCGCTCTTCCGCCACCCCGACATCGTGGCGCTGCGGGACCTCGACGAGGAAGACCCGGCCGAGATCGAAGCGTCGAAGCACGATCTTTCCTACATCCAGCTCGACGGCGACATCGGCTGCCTGGTGAACGGCGCGGGGCTTGCAATGGCGACCATGGACATCATCAAGCTCTACGGCGGCAGCCCGGCCAACTTCCTCGACGTGGGCGGCGGCGCCTCCACCGAAAAGGTGACCGAAGCGTTCAAGATCATGCTGAAGAATCCAAAGCTGAAGGCGATCCTCGTCAACATCTTTGGCGGCATCATGAAGTGCGACGTGATCGCGGCAGGTGTCGTCGCCGCGGCGCGCGAGGTGCGATTGCGGGTGCCGCTCGTCGTACGGCTCGAAGGCACCAACGTGGACCTCGGCAAGAAGCTCCTCGCCGAATCGGGCCTGCCCATCATTTCGGGCAGCAACATGGCCGATGCCGCGCAGAAAGTGGTTGCAGCCGTCAGCGGCAAGTGAGCCGTCATATGTGAATTGTGAAACGCGCACCCTCTTCCCCGCCACTGGGGGAGAGGGCCGGGGTGAGGGGGATCACCTTTCACCCTTCACGTTTCACCGCAGAGCAAGGCGATATGAGTATCCTGATCAACAAAGACACCCGGGTCATCACCCAGGGCATCACCGGCAAGACCGGGCAGTTCCATACCAAGATGGGGAAGGAATACGCCAACG
>JACQGN010000278.1 GCA_016199545.1 Betaproteobacteria bacterium
ACTGTGGATGCTGTTCTCGACTCTGACGTTGCTTGAACATTATGATCTGGATCAACTCAAAGAATATGCGAAAGTCATCTTCCCCAACCAATATGGCCCCTAAAAGATGTGTAGATACCTATGCCCCGCAAGCGGGGGAAGGTGAATGAGAGGCTCAGATGCCGCGGGCGATGCCGCCGTCCACGTGCCACGCGGCGCCGGTGACGAAGCTGGTGCGCTCGGACGCGAGAAACGCGACGACGTCGCCCACCTCTTCCGGCCGGCCCATGCGGCGGAGGGGAATTTCTGATACCCGCTGCTTGCGGATTTCCGCCTCGGGCCTGCCCGTCAGCGCGGCGAGCTCCCGCATGGTCTCATCCTGGCGGTCGGTATCGATGATGTGCGGTATCACGGCGTTCACCAGGATGTTGTCGGGGGCGAGCGCATGCGCAAGCGACTTGGTGAGGTTCAGCACCGCGGCGTTGTTCAGCCCGACCGGTACCGTCCTGGCTCCGGCTTCGCGCGCGCCGAGCCCGGATACATTGATGATCCGCCCCCATCCGCGGCCCTTCATGACCGGAATTGCGTGGCGCAGGCAGCGGACGTAGCCGTTCAACTTCTGCTCGAAAACGGCGGGCCAGCGGTCCTCAGTGAGCGACAGGAATTCGGCCGGGTTCACCGTGCCGGCGGCATTGACGAGAATGTCGAGGTGGCCGAAGGCTGCAATCGTCGCGTCGATCAGCGCCCGGGCGTCCACGTCGCTCTCCAGATTGGCCGCGTGGGCGCGGACCGTTCCCCCGGTTTCGCGTTCGAGCGCCTCCCGTGCCGTCTCCAGTCGCTTCGAGTTACGCGCGGCGATCATAACGCGCGCGCCCTCCCTGAGGAGCGATGCCGCGACGGCGCGTCCCACCACGCGGCTGCCGCCGGTCACCAATGCCGCTTTTCCCGCAAGACCCAGGTCCATGTTGAAAGCGGACGCGATGCGTCCCACAGCTTTCCGCGTTATTGCTTTCGCACGGCGCGCGATTCTACACTATGCAGCGGAGTCGTTCGGGCCGCGGCGGCACAAATCTTAATTCAAAGGAGGCGTTATGCGACAGGTGTGGGGAGTGGTTGCTTTCGTGGTACTCGCGGGACCGTTGTCCGTTGCGTCCGGGCAGGACTATCCCGTTCGGCCCGTGAGGATCGTCGCCCCGTTTGCGCCGGGCGGATCGACCGACGTGCTGACCCGGCTGGTCGGCCAGAAGCTTAATGCGCGGTGGAAGCAGTCGGTGGTCGTCGAAAATCGCGTCGGCGCAAGCGGCCGTATCGGAGCGGAATACGTGGCGAAGTCAGCCGCAGCCGACGGCTATACCCTGCTGATGGCCGGGGCGCCGCACGCAATCGGCATGACCCTCTTCAGGAAGCTCAACTACGATCTCGCGCGGGATCTCGCGCCGATCGGCCTGGTGGCGACGTTTCCGAGCGTGATCGTGGCGCACCCGACGCTGCCGGTGAAGTCGGTCAAGGACCTGATCGCGCTGGCCAGGTCGCGCCCGGGGCAGATCGACTTCGGGTCGCCCAATATCGGTTCGCCGAATCACCTCGTGATGGAGTTGGTCAAGACCATGGCCAAGGTGAACATGACGCACATACCCTACAAGGGCGGCTCCGGGCAGATGGTGGGAGATTTGGTGGCAGGCCACGTGCAGATCGCCTCGATGGGGTTTCCGCCGGCGATTCCGCAGATCAAAACCGGCAGGCTGCGCGCGATCGCGGTCACCAGCGCGAAGCGTTCGCCCCTGCTGCCGGCGGTGCCGACGGTGAGCGAATCCGGCTTGCCCGGCTTCGAAGTGAATTCCTGGTACGGGCTGTTCGGCCCTGCGGGCCTTCCGGCGGCGCTCCGCACCCGGCTGAACGGCGATGTCGTGGCGATACTGGGGGACGCGGATCTCAAGGAGCGGCTCGCAACGCTGGGCGCCGAACCCGGACCGATGCCGGCAGATGAGTTCGGGCGCTTCGTGCGGAGCGAGATCGCGAAATGGGCGAAGGTGGTCAAGGCGTCCGGTGCAAGCGCCGACTGACGCGGGAGAACGCATGCCAAGGATCGCCATGATCGGCGTCGGCGCAATGGGAGAACCCATGGCGGCGAACCTGCTGAAGAAGGGCCTTGCGGTGACGGTTATGCAGAGCCGCCGGCCGGGCGTTGGCGACCGCCTGAAGGCGCTGGGCGCGGCGATTGCGGCAACCCCTGCGGAAGCGGCTGCCGGGTGCGATGTGGTCATCCTCACCCTTCCGACTTCGCGTGAAGTGGAATCGGTGCTGTTTGGTGACGGCGGCGTCGCCGGGAAAGCCGCGCCCGGCATGCTCGTCGTGGATTGCACGACCGGCAATCCGCCCGATACGGTGAGCATCTGTGCGCGGCTGCGGCAGAAAGAAATCGGTTTCGTCGCCGCCGGCATGACGCGCGGGGTGGCGGGCGCGAAGCAGGGGAAACTCGCGTTCTTCATCGGCGGCGACTCGGCCGACGTCGAAAAGGCGAAGACCGTACTGCAGGCGACGGGCGATACCTTCATACAGTTCGATTCGGCGGCGCAGGCGCATACCGCCAAGGTCATCAGCAACGTGCTGAGCTATGCGACCGTCGCGCTCGTCAACGATGCGTTGATGCTGGGCGCGAAGGGCGGTGTCGATCTCAACACGCTGTACCAGGCCCTGATGGAGGGAGCGCCGAGCAAGGCGCTCGAAGCGTTCGGCTCGCGCATCGTCGCGGGCGAGTACGATCCGCCGCGAGTCACGGTTGACCATGCTTGCGACGATTTGGTTCTCGTTCAAGGCCTCGCTGCCGGCGCCGTGGCGCCCGTCTTCATGCTCGGGACCGCGCAGGAACTGTACCGGCTTGCGAGCGCGGGCGGGCACGGCGGGGGCGATATATCCATGATCAGCGCTTCCTGGCGCGGCGGGGGCAAGTCGTGACGATCATCGATTTCCGGCTGCGGCCGCCTCTTAAGGGCTTCCTCGATACGGTCATGTACTCGCAGGGTGCGCGGCGCGACCGGATTACCGGCTATCACGGGATGAAACCGGCGCGTTCGGCGCAGGCGCAATCCATCGACCTGCTGCTGGAAGAGATGGACGAAGCAGGGATCACCCGCGGTGTCGCCATGGGCCGTTACTCCGGTCTTTACGGAACGGTCAGCAACGAGGACGTGGCGGCGATCGTCAAGGCCTATCCCGGCCGGTTCATCGGCGTGGCGTCGATCGATCCTTCGAACCGCGGTCAGGCGATCCGCCAGATCGAGGACGCGCGCGCGGCGGGGCTGGTTGGCGTCAATCTCGAGCCCGGCGCTTATCCGACACCGATGTACGCGGACGACCGCCGGCTCTACCCGATCTACGCCTACTGCGAGGACAACAACATCCCGGTGGTGATGATGGCGGGCGGCAGCGCCGGGCCGGACCTGAGCTATACGGTGCCGGTGCACGTGGACCGCGTCGCGGGCGATTTCCCGAAGATGAAGCTCGCGATCTCCCACGGCGGCTGGCCGTGGGTGCACGAGATCCTGCACGTCGCCTTCAGGCGCGAAAACGTTTACCTGTCACCCGACCAGTATCTGTGCGGCATGGCGGGATCGGAGGATTACGTGCGCGCCGCCAACGGCTACCTCTCCGAGCGCTTTCTCTACGCAAGCTCCTATCCATTCATTTCCGCGAAGGACTACCTCGCGTGGTTCCGGACGCTTCCGATCCGGCAGGAAGTGATGGAGCGGCTGCTTCACCTCAATGCCGCGACGTTTCTGAACGTGAGCGTTTGATTTCAGCGCGGTCTGGTTACGCACCGGCTCTTTTGAACTCGAGAATGTCGAAGCCGTTGTAACGGTCGGCGAGGTAGATCAGCCCGCGCTCGTCCACGTCCACGTCGTTGCTCTGCGGGCAGGCTTTGCCCGCCGCCGGCTCGGGGATGAAATGTCCCACTTCGCGCGGCGCGCTTGGGTCGGCGATATCGACGATGCGCAGCCCGCCTGAAAACCACGCGCAGTAGACGAGCGTCGCGCCGCCTTTTGTGTGTTCCTGGAACTGGTGTCCGCCGAAGCGCCCGGGCGCGGCGCGGCTCCACGGCGACTCGAGCTCGCTCACCTGGTAGACCGAAAGCGGCTGGATGTTGCCGGGGTCGGTCACGTCGAATACCCACAGGCAGGCGTGCGGACGGGTGCGGCGGCGCGCCATCTCTTCGTCGCTGTGGGCATGGTCTTCCTCGTCGATCGCAACCGCGATCTGCCGGCCGTCGATCGGCGGCATGCCCATGAAGGTATGCGAGGGCTCGGGAAAGGGTGGGTGATAGTTGTAGGCGCCGATGGTGCGCGGCTTGCGGATGTCCGACACGTCGATCATGCGCACGCCGCCGTGCCAGCATCCCGCCCACATGCGATTACCCTGGCGCAGCGCATGGTGCAGGCGGTGCTGCCGCCCCGGCCACGTCGGTTTCTCGCCGCCGGCGATGTGCTGCCCCGGCAGCCACCAGCGCGACACGTCCTCGGGTTTGGCGGGATTGCGGATATCGTAGATGACGAGGATGTTGCCGATGTAGCCCGGCATCTCGGTCGAGATATATGCGTAGTTGGCGTCCATGTCGAAGCGATGCACGCCGCGGCCGTAGGTCTTGTGGTGCGTGATGAGCTTGGGCTTGGCGCGGTCCGACACGTCGTAGATCTTGAATCCGCCCTGCTCGTACGGTTTCATTTCCGCCGCCTCGACCGCCGGAATGTCCGATTCCGTGACGCCCAGTGCCGCGGCCAGTTCCGCGTGGTTGGGCGAGCGCCCGAGCGATGCCGTGAGTTGCGTGCGGAGCTTCGGCAGCTCGTCCGCCTTCCTGCCGATAACCGATCCGTTCTGTTCCATGTTGATGATCATGATGTCGCCGGCGACGCGCGCCTTGTGGCTGTGCGAGTCGGGATCGCCTACGGGTATTTGTGCGACTTGCCGCGGTCTTTTCGG
>JACQGN010000276.1 GCA_016199545.1 Betaproteobacteria bacterium
CGCTTCGCCGGGTGATCCGCGAGGAACTGCGTACGGCATGAGGTATCGGCGCGGTTCATCTTTTCATCCATCGTGGCATAACCCCGCAATCGACAGCGCCACTTATTCAGCGCCGCTTTGTGCGCTGATCAGTGCGCGTCATCGCGGGCGTTATGCGGCTTCAAGGTGACAGCTCGGGAGGTAGTACAATTCTGACATGGACTTTGAGATCGTCGGTGACGTCACTGTCGTCGAGACAATCGCGACGGGACGCGGAATTCACGATCTCAAGCGTTTGAGAAGGAGCTACGGACGAGGTCGCTGGCGGAAAGTGAAGGGAATTGCTCGAATTCGTCTTCCCAGTGGGCATGTCCGGTTGGCGGAACTTCATTGGCATGAGGCGCACGGCATCGGAAAGCGAGAAATCAAACGGAAACGCTACTTGGACGAGTGACTATGAAACAGCGTAAACCTCGCGCGACACACTTCGCAGTTTGTGTCGACAACCGCGACTATCCCGCGTCATTGGAACTACACAAGATCTACCAAGTTGTGCCGGACGAAGACGCTGCCGCAGAAGGCGATATCCGCGTCATTGATGAAAGCGGAGAAGATTATCTTTATTCCGCAGACCGCTTTGTCGAGATTGAACCGCCGCAGCAAGTTCGGCGATCGCTTCTTCACGCCGCCAAAGCCGCATAATCGGGTAGCCGGGGTTGTTTAGCCCCCAGCCCCCACAGCACCCCGCATGCGGGTCCGCACGGGGCGCTTCCGCCGGATTTGAAAGGATGTCCATGATGGACGCCTCCAAAACGGGTTGCGGAGCTTAATCCTGCTGTACTGCGAAAGATCGCAGCTTGAGCAACTTGAGGTCTAGCCGCCGGTTCGTGAGCGCCGCAAAATCAGCGCTGCGTTCCTGCTTGTGCGCGCCACAACCGGAACGTTCTGCGGCCGGCTCCTGACACGCCATGGACCTCAACCTTGCGGGCAAGGCAGCGATCGTCACGGGCGGCAGCCGCGGAATCGGACGCTGCATCGCGCTGCGTTTGGCTGACGAGGGATGCCATCTGGCGATTTGCGGTCGATCCTCTGAGCGCCTTCGCGCGACAGCGGAAGAGCTTGCTACTCGTGGCATTTCTGTAGTGACATCTGTGGCCGATGTATCTGAGCCCGGCGCGGTTGAGCGTTTCGTCGGAGAGGCCGCGGCGTCGTTGGGCGCCATCGATCTTTTGGTTGCGAACGTTGGCGGTTCCGTCGGCGCTGGATTCCTGGAAACAACGCTGGAAGACTGGAAACGCACGTTCGAGCTGAATTTGTTTCACGCGGTCGGCGCCACTCGCGCGGTCGTGCCGCATATGCAGAAACGCGCTGGCGGTAGCGTGCTCATCGTTTCCTCGATTTCAGGGTGGAAACCTGTGAGCGGTCGGGCGCAGTATGCGACTGCCAAGGCTGCCGAGATTCACTTAGCCCATTCGTTGGCAAGAGAGTTGGCGCCTTATCGGATTCGGGTGAATTCGCTGAGTCCCGGTTCGGTCCTCTTCGACGGTGGCGCCTGGGCCCGCTTCCGGGACCTGGAACCCGAAGCTTTCGCCAAGTTCGAGTGCGAGGAATTCCCATGGGGAAGACTGGCGACCCCAGAGGAAATAGCCGACGTGGCTGTCTTTCTGCTCTCTGATCGCGCCGGTTGGATCAACGGCGCGAACATTCCCGTCGATGGAGCACAGAGAAGTCCCTCCGCGTGGTGATTTCGCATAACAACCGGTTGCGGCGCTGATCGGCACCACCCACACCACCAAGCCGGAACCGAAAGCGTGCCCTGAAGGCGTGGCCGCGGGGAGCCGCTGCCTCGCCGGGCGCGACCATGCGGGCGCCTATTACTGGCTCGCGGTGCCACGCCAGTGGAACGGAACGCTGGTCGTGCACGCGCATGGCGGCTCTGTGCTGGGTAAACCCAGGGCTGAACGCCCCGCCGCGGACTTGACCCGTTGGTCAATCTGGACTCGAGCCGGGTACGCCTACGCAGGCTCGGGTTTCCGCCAGGGCGGCGTCGAAGTGCGCGCCGCGGCCGAAGACACCGAGCGTGTACGCCGGATGAGACGGGTCAGGTGGTTGTTGGTGTGCGCGAGCGCTTGCAGCAGGTTGCGGTTGATGGCGTCGCGGAATTTCGCATTGATGCGCTCGCAACCGTCGTAGAGCCGGTCAAACGCCGGCTTGGCGATCTCCAGCAGCGTCGTGTTCTCCCGCGCCACCATCGTCGTGCTGTGCGTGACGCCGTCGATCAGCCCCATATGGCCGCACAGCCACCCCGGGCCGAGAATGCCGTCGATTTCGGCGGGCGCGAGTGCCGAGAACAGCGACACGTTCCTCACCCGGTCTGCCGCGTGCATATCTGCCTGCCGCGGGAAGTCTTTCAAGACCTGGGATCCGGTTTCTGCTCCACCCGGTCCTGCGGCGCCGGTTGGGGAGTCGGGTCCGGCTCCTCCTGGTGCGCGTCCATCAGCTTCTCGATGACGCAATCGCGTTTGCCGCGGGTCACCGTAAGCGTGCCGTTGATCCTGCCGATCTCCGAGCCGCAGTAGTGCATGCGGTCGACATCCCGGAACAGGAACTTTACGTCCTTCCGGCGGTTCTCGATCAGAAAATCCCCGTTCTCGGTCGTGACCTTGGTGAACCGCCCCTCATCGCTCCATGTGCTGAAAGCGTCGTCACGCTGGATGTGCACCGAGCAGGTGCGCGGCTTCTTCTTGCTGTAATAGGCGAAGCTCTGCACCCGCCCCCCGCGCACCTCCACCGCGATGCGCGCGTGCTCGTCTTCGGTGCCGCGCGTGCACATCAGCCTCTCCAGCCTGGCGGGCTGCTTCGCCTTGACCTTCTTTTTCTGCGCCAGCGTCGTGGCAGGATACATTGCAACGGCAACTGCGGCGGCCAACGCCACGGCCCAACCTATCGTTGTTGCACGCGAGAAGTTGCACGGGGTTTCCGTCAAATGGAATCGCTCCTCAAAACCGTTGCAGTTGCCGAACCCCCTCCCTTTCGGCGATTATAGCAAAGGCTCCCGTGCCGACCCGGTCGAGGCAACATGACAGAATTCAGGCTCATTCAGGTCGCCGATCTCCATCTGAGCGCCGCGCACGATTACCACTCCGACAACTGGCGGCGCGTCGCGGCGTGGATCGCGCGTGAAGCGCCCGACCTCGTGGTCGTGAACGGCGACCTCGTGCTGGAAGACCCGGACGCGGAAGCCGATCATGCGTTCGCGCGCGGGATGCTCGAGAAGCTTGCCGTCCCGCGCCGCTTCCTCCCCGGCAACCACGACGTCGGCGACAACGTGTTGTTCGGCAAGATGGCAAAACGCGTCAACGACGAGCGGCGCGCACGTTTCCTCCGCCACTTCGGCGAGGAGCGCTGGGCGTTTGAAGCAGCCGGCTGGGGCTTCGTCGGCATCAATTCACAGCTTTTCGGCAGCGGCGGGCAGCAGGCGGAGGCGGAACAATGGGACTGGGCCGAGGACAGCCTGCGCCGCTACTCGGGCAGGCCGATTGCCCTCTTCACCCACAAGCCGCTGTTCCTGGATCACCCGTCGGACGCTGACCACGATGACCTGACCCTGCGCCAGTCGTGTATCGACCGGGCGAGCCGCACCCGGCTCCTGGCGCTGTGCCGGGAGCATGGCGTGCAGCTCGTCAGCACCGGACACAAGCATCAGACGCGCGCGTTCTCGCTCGACGGCATCTACCACATCTGGGCGCCGTCCACGGCCTGCGTCAACGGGCGCCCCGATACTCTGCACTGGGGGACGCGTGAAGTGGGGTTCATCGATTACCGTTTCACCCCCGACGGATTCACCCATCGCGTCGTTGGCGCGGATTTCCTGTTCCGGCACGAGAACTACGTCCGCAAGCTCGGCGCCTCCGCCGGCTGAAATGTACCGGCACGGCTGCGGCCGCGCTCGACAGGATTACCAGTATCAACCAGCGATTGGGGAAGTGCGATGGCAATGAAGGACTCTGTCGGATTCGAAGTCAGCGGCGCGAGCGCACGCAGCCTGGAAGCGCTCGAGCAGGCAGGACATGCAATCGACTTTTTCACCGGCGACTCCCGCATGCTGCGCGACCGGATCGCGCGCGCGCTGCCGGCGTGGGAGGCCGGAGACACCGGCTTCCACGCGGTGCTTGGGATGCACGCGTTCGGCCTGGAGGAAACCGGCGACTACGCGCGCGCGGAAGCGCAGGGACGGAAAAGCGTGGAACTGGAGCCGCGCGACGTGCTCGATCTCACGCTGATCGAAGCGGCACGGCGCGCCGGGCAGGATAACCTGGCGGCGGCGCTGCTCGCCGAGCGCGTCGGTAAATTGGAGGTCCGCGCCGACTGAGCGCTTCACCCGCATCCCAACCCCCATCGAGGGGGAAGGGGTGTTTAGTGGAGCAGGTGCCGCAGTGAACGCATGCGCTGCACCGAGTCGCCGGCGAGATGCGTCCAGATCATCGCGTCGCGCACCAGCTTATCGACGCCCCCGTTCATCATCGCCCCCTCGGGGCCGTGGATCTCCATGTTGAGGCCCGTGACCCGCTGCACCACCGGCTGGGAATAGTTCATCACGAGTCCGGCGTTGGGCGAGTCGCGCAAACCCTTGTCGCCGCGCACCGCCTGATCCCGCTCCCACGCCGTTCGCATCACGAACGAGCGCAGCGCCTCGGTCAGCATGTGCATTTCCGAGAGCTTGAGTTGCACGAGCTGGTATTCTCCCAGCGGCTTGCCGTTGCGCCGTGTCCGCGCGTACTGCATCGCCATCTCGACCGAGGCATCGCAGATCCCCAGGGCGTTGGCGGCAAGTTCGAGGTCACCGAATTCCGACAGGTCGCTTTCCCGCGCTTTTGCCGCGCCGTTCACCTGCCCCACCAGGTTGGCGTGCGGCACGCGCGCGTTCTCGAAGATGAGTTCGGCGTTCTGGTAGAAGCGCCAACCGCGCTTGTTGAAGACCTTGCCGATGCGGAATCCGGGCGTGTCCTTCGATACCAGGAACAGGGTCGATCCGTCCTTGACCCCGACGTTCGGATTGGTGCGCGTGCGCACGAAAAAGAGTTTCGCCACGCTGCCGTTCGCGATGAAGCACTTCTCGCCGTTCAATATCCATTCGTCGCCCTGGCGCTCCGCCCGCACCTGCACGCCGGCCTTGATGTCATCCTTGGGCGGCAGACGATTGTCGGAGCCGGCATTGGGCTCGGTGCTGCCCGAACCCAGCAGATAGGTATCGTCGGCGAGAAACGGCTTGAGGAAACGCTCCTGTTGATCCTCGGTGCAGGAGGCAGCTATGAGCTGACTCCATTTCCAGTTCTGACTGAAGGTCTTGGAGATGGCGCTGTCGGCCCTGGCGAGCTCCGTCATGACGAGCGCCTGCGTCACCAGGTCCGCGCCGTGCCCGCCCCATTTCCTGGACACCGCCAGCGTACGAAAACCCACCCTGGAGCCTTTCTTGATGAGTTCCCAGTCGAAGGTCGCGCGTGGATCGGAAATTTCGTCGCGGCCGAGCGAAATGGGGCGGATCTCCTCCTCCGCAAATTTACGTGCCTCCATCTGCCAGCCGCGCTGCTCTTCGTTCAGTGAAAAATTCATGACGACCTCACGACAATCACGATATGGACTCGACAACCAGACACACAAGCGAGGGCGATAACGTTACACAAGGGCAGGCGTTTGGGCAAGGAGGAATGAGTCGCAGCCAGAATCGGGGAATTCGCCCACCTGTGCATTCACCGGTCGTCCCGTAGGGCGGCATTCCCATGCCGCCGGCGACCGTTGCCGGCAAAGGATTGCCGGCCTACCATATCGGTTCGAAACTGGAGGAGGTTGCCATGGGACAGGGTTTTTCACTCGACATCAGTCATTTCGGTCTGTACTGCACTGACGTCGACCGGATGGTGGATTTTTACGGCCGCATGTTCGGGTTCGTCGTGAGCGATCGCGGCGAATCGTCCGCGGGTCCGGCGATCGTGTTCATGACGCGCGATCCCCGCGAGCACCATCAACTGGTGTTCGCCGCCGGCCGGCCCGCCGACCTCGCCTTCAACATCGTCAATCAGATGTCGTTCCGCGTGGACAGCCTGCAGACGCTGCGCGACATGGAAGCGAGGCTCAAGAATGAACCGGGGGTCACCATTCTCGGTCCGATCACGCATGGAAACGCGCTGTCGCTCTACTTCCGCGACCCCGAAGGCAACCGTGTGGAACTCCTGATCGACACCCCGTGGCACGTGCCGCAGCCGTATCGAATCCCTGTCGATCTCTCGATGCCCGACAAGGATCTGTGGGGGTTCATCGAGGCGAAGGCGCGCGCGACACCCGGCTTCAAGATGCGCACCGAGTGGCAGGCAGAGATCGAGCAGAAGATCGCCGGCGCCGCAACGCAAACGTGATTGTCTGGAATTTATTGTCAGCGCTTGGCCAGTTTTGCTTATAGCAGCCTGGGCGGACTGTTAAGTCCGACAGGCTGCTAGACGGGGACTACCCTCAACTTGGTCACCGGATAGGCGTGCAATTTCTTGAGCCCGTCCTTCGTGAAAACACAAGTCGTTCCCACCCAAAGGCCTTTCTTAGTCCCGGGAATAATCGGATAAGCCACGATGGTCACACACTGGCCGGGCTTGTAAACCCAGTCCAGATCACGCTGAGTGATACGGCTCGGAATACGGGGGTCTTCGACCACCCCCGCGTGCGGGCGATGGTTGTAGGTGCTCCAGCCGCTCAACAAAGGCAGGCCGGTGATATACCCGGCTGACTTGAACGGCTCCACCCATTTGTTGATGTCCCTGCCGGTCATGCCGGGCTTGATTTCGGCTATCGCCTTGTCGTGAACAGCGACCGACGTTTCGAACAGCTTCCGGTATTCGAGGGTAGGTTCCCCGATGAAATAAGTCCCCCAGATCTTGCCGAAATACAACCCATAGCCGAGCGCAACCTCGGTCATCACGACGTGCCCTGCTTCGAGCGTCTGATGGGTCGGAAAGAAATCGGGGTAGCAGCGATCCGGGTTTGCCATCGATGTCGATCCGATATGCGAAAACGGGTAGCGGCCTCCGAACCGGTTTGCCACCCCATCCATGATTCCGCGCAGGTCGGAGTGGCGGACCCCCGCTTTGCTTGCGAGCACGACTTCCTCATGCGCCACATCGCAGAGCGCGCCGGCCTTTTCCATGCGGGCGATTTCCTCGGCGCTCTTCATCAGGCGGAAATCTTCGAACCAGTCGGTCACCGTCTCGAAGGTGGCATTGGGGAAGTTTTTCGTCAGATGT
Organism: Betaproteobacteria bacterium; assembly: GCA_016199545.1. Taxonomy (GTDB): domain Bacteria; phylum Pseudomonadota; class Gammaproteobacteria; order Burkholderiales; family SG8-41; genus DSOT01. The sequence continues at coordinate 7,269 of JACQGN010000276.1, forward strand.
TCATGGTGTTCATGGGGGAGCGTAATCGTCCACCAGCTGGGCAGCGGGCCGACGATACCGATTTTCCCCTTCTCCAGACCGAGCTCCTTCAGCCGAGCGCCGACCGCCGTGATGAGATCGAATCCGCCGATACGCACGTCCTCGATTGCCGCGCAATCCTTGGCATTCGTTATATGGCTCGCAAAAGAAATGAATAAGCTCGGCTCCTCGGTCAGCGGCAGCACGACATAGCTGTGGGGAATGGCGGTGTAATTCGACAGGTAGACCGCATTGACCTGTCCCGTGTCCGTGCCTCCCCAATGGTAGGCACCATAAACGATCAGGCACGCGAGCCCTTTCTCCTTCATCGAGGCCCGGATCGCCCGGCGCCTGTTGGCATATTCCTGTTCCGAAAACGGCGGGAAATAATCGTTCGGCGCTAGCAAGGTCTGCTCCTTTTTTGATGGTCGAGCGGCATTCCAAATGCTAACACGACTGGTGCTATCACCCCCATCCCGGCCTTCCCCCATCAAGGGGGAAGGAGCCCCGTTTAGCTGTTACCGAGTGCGAGCATGAGCTGGTTGAGCCGCTTGACGAACCCGGCCGGGTCTTCGAGTTGCCCGCCTTCCGCGAGCAGCGACTGGTCGAACAGGATCTGGGAGAGATCGTCGAAGCGCGCGTCGTCTACTTCCCCTTTCAGCCGCTGCACGATGGGATGGCGCGGGTTGATCTCCAGGATCGGCTTCGACTGCGGCGCCTTCTGTCCCGCGGCCTTGAGCATCCGCTGCAGATTGGCGCTCAAGTCATTCTCGTCCGCCACGAGGCACGCCGGCGACTCGGTCAGGCGCAGCGTCACGCGCACCTCCTTCACGCGTTCGCCGAGCGCTTTCTTGATCCTCTCGATCAAATCCTTGAACTCGCCCGCTTCCTTTTCCTGCTCCTTCTGCTCCGCTTCGCCCTCGAGCTTGCCCAGTTCCAGCCGGCCTTTCGCCACCGATTGCAGGGGCTTGCCTTCGAACTCGGTGAGGTTCGACACCACCCACTCATCGACGCGGTCCGCGAGCAGCAGCACTTCCACGCCCTTCTTGCGGAAGACTTCGAGGTGCGGGCTGTTCTTCGCGGCAGCAAAGGTCTCGGCGGTGACGTAATAGATCTTTTCCTGCTCGGGTTTCATGCGGGCGACGTAGTCAGCGAGCGACACCTCCTGCGCCTCGGTATCGGCCTGTGTCGAAGCAAAGCGCAGGAGCTTCGCAATGCGCTCGCGGTTCGCGTGATCTTCGCCCGCTCCTTCCTTGAAGCAGCGCCCGAACTCCTTCCAGAACGTCGCGAATTTGTCCTTCTGGTTGTCGGCGAGGTCTTCCAGCAGCGACAGCACGCGCCGCACCGATCCCGCGCGGATCGACTCCACGTCCTTCGACTCCTGCAGGATTTCGCGCGACACGTTGAGCGGCAGATCGTTCGAATCGATCACCCCGCGCACGAAGCGCAGATACGCCGGCATCAGGTGCTCGGCGTCGTCCATGATGAACACGCGCCGCACGTAGA
>JACQGN010000275.1 GCA_016199545.1 Betaproteobacteria bacterium
GTTGCTCTACCACTGAGCTATGCCGGCACAAGCGGGGCAATTATACGTGAGGGCGGGAGGGCGTGAGTGCGATTGACGCGACTTTCCCGACCTCCCGCGCTCCCGATCTCACGATCTCACGGTTGCAGCGGTCTTATAATGCCCGCCGGACGAGGGAGGCCGCATGACTGAAAAAACACCCCCGGTCGGGATAATCGGCACCGGGTTGATGGGAACGGCGTGTGCCCGGCGCCTGCTCGGCGCAGGCCGCGCGGTGCTGGGTTTTGATGTCGACGCCGCCAAACTGCAGGAGTTCACGAAGCTCGGATGCAAGGCCGCCGCATCCGTGGCCGAGATCGCACGCGCCTGCCGTAAGGTGGTGCTGTGCGTATTCAATACCGCCCAGGTGGAGGACACGATCGAGGGCCCCGGCGGACTTCTCGCCACCCTGCCCCCGGACGCGCCGCCCATCATCGCCATCTGCACCAGCACCTGCGATCCCGATCGTATCGCGGCGCTCGCGGAGCGCATTCCGGCGAGCCGCCTGCGTTTCGTCGAAGCGCCGGTATCGGGCACGAGCGACCAGACAGCCCGTGGTGACGCATTGGGCCTCGTTGCCGGCGATCCGGCCGCAGCCGAAGAGGCGCGCGACGTGCTCGATGCGCTGTGTCCGCGCTGGCGCCACCTCGGCCCGGCCGGCAACGGCGAGCGCGCCAAGCTCGCGATCAACCTCATCCTGGGCGTGACGCGTGCCGCGGTCGCGGAAGGGCTCGTGTTCGCGGAACGTTTGGGACTCGACGCCGCGGCGTTTCTTGCCGTCGCCCGCGAGTCCGCCGCCTACTCGCAGGTCATGGACGTGAAAGGCATGAAGATGGTGAAGGGCGACTGGGAACCGCACGGCAAGATCACCCAGACGCTGAAGGATTTCCTGCTCATGCACGAGCAGGCCACATCACACGGACAAAAGCTGCCGCTGGCGCGAGCCTATGTCGATCTGGTGCAAGGCTGCGTCGCCGCGGGCGAGGGCGAGTGGGACAACGCCGCTATCATCCAGGAAATCCGCCGCCGCACCGCCTGATGGAACAAGGCTCCCCTCGCCCTCCGGGAGAGGGGCTGGGGGTGAGGGAAAAGCGCTTCACTTCCCGGCCTTGCGCGCGTTCTCCTCCGCGAGTTTCTTCGTCTCCGGTTCATCGAGCGTCTGGTTCGCGACCATCGCGGAGAGCGTCGCGATGCTGCGCTCGCGCCGGCTCAATCCGGGCCGCGCATCAGTTCTGCGAATTCCTGCTCTGCATCCATCATGGCGCTCCTTCAGCAATCGAAAAAAGGGACCGAGCATGATAGACAAAGAAGCCCGACCTGCCTACGGAGTCGCAACGAGAAAGCGCGGTGCCGGAAAAGCGGCGCGCAACCGAGAGAATACGTAGCTGCTGGACGCAATACCAGTTACAGTGCCAAGATAATGGCCCTCGGTGCGATCGGTATTCGGGCACCCACCGTCGGTGCTCGACGCGGATGGCGATATTTCGGTCGAGGAAAGCGCAGATGAGCCAAATCGACATCTTCAATGATCTCCTAGCGCCGGAACTTGCCGACGATCTGCGCCGGCTCAATCCGCATTGGGCAGGCCTGCCTGGGCCAGAAATTCCTTCGTTTCATCGCCACCTTTTTCACCGGATCTACCGTAACCTGCAAGCGGGCCTGACTCCGGCTACGGTGCTTCGAGGAACGCGCCGCGTCGGAAAGACAATCCTTGTCCGGCAGGTCATGGAGAAGGCGCTTGCGGAAGGCGTGGCTGCGAACCGCATCCTTTACGTGCCGTTTGACGAGATTGGGAGTTTGCGCAAGCTGCGCGATCCAATCCTGACCATCGCCCGGTGGTACGAATCGAAAATTCTCGCTTGTACTCTCAATGAAGCGGCGCGTTCGACCGGGCCAGCCTATCTGTTGTTCGACGAAGTTCAAAATCTCGACGCGTGGGCGCCCCAGATCAAGCACCTGGTGGACAACAATTCGGTACGTGTGCTTCTTACCGGGAGTTCGTCCCTTCGCATCGAAGCGGGCCGCGACAGCCTTGCGGGGCGGATCACCACCCTCGATCTCGGACCCCTCCTGTTGCGAGAGATCGCCGAGCTTTCCCTGGGTGGTCGCGCGGAAGCGCATTGGGTGGATAACGAAGGAGAGCCTCTGACCGCGCCGGAATTCTGGATGAACGGCATTGCGAAAGCGCGCGATGCCGCAGAACTCCGGCTTCGGGCGTTTTCTGCCTTTTCGTCCCGCGGCGGCTACCCGATCGCGCACGAGCGCGCCGATGCGCCGTGGCAGGACATGGCGGGCTATCTCAACGAAACCATCGTAAAGCGCGCGATACAGCACGATCTTCGGCTCGGGCCGCGAGGCGCGAAACGCGACGAGAAACTGCTGGAAGAGGTGTTCCGGCTGTGCTGCCGCTATGCCGGCCAGGCCGCGGGACAGAGCGCCTTCGTTCCCGAAATTCGCCAGGCGCTCGCCGCCAACATCGGGTGGAGCCGGATTCTCACGTACATGCGCTTCCTCGACGGAACTCTGCTCGTTCGCCTCATTCCGGCAATGGAGCTCCGACTCAAAAAGCGCAAGGCGCCGGCCAAGATTTGCCTCGGCGATCACAGCTTGCGCGCGAGCTGGTTGCAGGAGATCGTGCCGCTGGACCCGCAGGGGCTAAACGCGAACTCTCAGCTTACCGATCTCGCCGGACATCTGGCTGAAAGCGTTCTCGGGTATTTCCTCGCTTCAATTCCGAACCTGGAACTGGCGCACTTTCCTGCGAGGGGAGCGGAACCAGAGGTGGACTTCGTGCTCACGGTTGGCACCAGACGAATCCCGATCGAGGTCAAGTACCGCAGGCGGATCGATCCTCACGATGACACGCGCGGTCTGCGGGCTTTCATCGAAAAAACAGTCTACAACGCCCCCTTCGGATTGCTGGTTACGCTTGAGGACGATGTCCGCGTGCCGGACCCCAGAATCATTCCCGTTTCGCTGTCCGCTCTCCTCTGGATGAGATAATCACATGGACAACAATCGCATCACGTGCATTTTTTGTGGCGACGGACCCCTTCACCTCGACGAATCGATGAGAGCGGTCAAGATTGGCGACAAAGGCGCCGAGGTACCTTTCCGGGTACATTGGTGCGAATCCTGCGGCAGCGAAATGGCGCTAAATGAAGACCTCCGGTTTAACGCTCGGGCGATGCGACAGGCCCGAACGGGCGCTGGTTACGACCCAACAGCCTCCGCTGCGTGAAGTCGGAATCTGGCGTGTTTTTTGTCACCAGGTCAAAACGTTACGACCGGGCGCTGCTCCCAAGCGTCTGACAACGCCCGTTTCCGCCACATCGGGGGGCATGACGCCGGGTCAATGCAGCGGCGCCGCGCCCGACGCGGCATTGTCCGGCACCGGCAGCAGGCCGGCGAAGCGCCCTTCACCTCGGTCTGCGTACTGAAATATCACTTCGCCGATGGTGCGCTTCTTCTTGCTGTGCCCCTTGGGTTTGATCAGAGGTTGCGCCACCCAGATCCCATATCGCGTCTCCAAGGTCAACCCGACGGTATCGATCTTGTAGGGACTGTTCGCGAGCGAACCGTAACGGTCCATGATTTCCCAGTAACGGGGAAGCTTGTCCTTCGGCAGCCCCCAGGCTTCCATGATCGTGAACACAAAATCCGCGTTTATCTGCGCGGCGGCTGCCTGGATGGCGAGCGCCGCACGGTCCTTCGACTCCTCATTCTTGGCACTGATCAAGATCGGGAGTATCTGTTTTGTCGCGAAATTCCCGACGAACGCGAAGGGCGCGAGCGTCTCACCTGCCTCCAGAAAGCCCCGCGCCTTGGCAATCAGCGGCTCGATGACCTCTCGATAGCTTTTCGGAATCTCCATACATCGCATTCGGATTCATTGTGTTGGGGTTCACGCCATTCACCTCAGACTACGCTTGCGAAATGACGAGGAGATCCGGTTTATGCCGCCTCCGAAAAAACGCTCTGGTACCGGCCGCTGGCGGTGCTACTGCGCCGTCCATCCTCCGTCGACCACCAGACTCGTGCCGGTGATGAGGGATGCGGCGGGGGAAGCGAGAAACGCCACCGCGGCGGTGACTTCGTCGAGCTGGCCAAGGCGGCCGAGCGGAATGCGGTTCAGCACCCACTCGCGAAAGCGCGGCTCCTCGAAGAAAGGCTTCGTCAACGGCGTCTCGATGAATGTCGGTGCGACCGAATTCACCCGGATGTTGTGCGGCGCAAGCTCCACCGCGAGCGCCTTGGTGAGCCCTTCGATGGCGTGTTTGGTCATGCAATAGACGGTGCGCCCTGCGGCGCCGACGTGGCCCATCTGCGAAGTGATGCTGACGATCGCCCCGCCACGCGCCTTGCGGTCCGGCGCTTCCAGCATCTTGCGCGCCGCCGCCTGGGCAACCAGGAACGCCGCCCTGACGTTGAGATTAAGAATGCGATCGAGGCGCTCTTCCGTCACCTCGACGAAGGGTTCCGGCAGGTTTCCCCCGGCGTTGTTGACCAGGATGTCGAGCCGGGGAATACGCCCGATCGCAGCGCGCACCTGCGTGCCATCGGTCACATCGCACGCGAGCGGCGCGGCCACGCCGCCATTTGACCGGATCGCCTCGGCGGCCTGTTCCAATTCCCGGAGCGTACGGCTGACGAGATATACCTCGGCGCCCGCCTGCGCCAGACCGAGCGCTGCAGCAAGCCCCAGACCGCGCCCTGCTCCCGTGACGAGCGCGACGCGGCCATCGAGCGCACAGCCACTTAGGAAAGCGGGCAGCGCCGCCGCACTCATATGCTTTCCGGTTTTGCGCGGTGCAGGCCCACGTCCCTGCCGCCGTAGCGGCGCAGCCGCAGGTCCGCCTGTTCCTTGTGGCCCCAGAAGCGCTCGATGGCGCAGAGCCGCGAGCAGTATTCGCCGATCTCGACGCTCGCCTCGGGCGTGCACTCCTGGTAGGTGCAGGTCTTCATGAACTTGCCGACCCACAGCCCGCCGGTGTAGCGGGCCGCCCCGCGCGTGGGCAGTGTGTGGTTGGTGCCGATCACCTTGTCGCCGTAAGCGACGTTGGTTTCAGGCCCGAGGAAGAGGGCGCCGTAATTCTTCATGCGCTCCAGGTACCAGCGCGGATTGCGCGCGAGCACCTCGACGTGCTCGGCGGCCACGCGGTCGGCCTCGCGCACCGCTTCGTCGGGATCGCCCACGAGTATGATTTCGCCGTAATCGCGCCACGCCACACCTGCGACATCGGCGGTAGGGAGCACCTTCAACTGGCGCTCGATCTCGGCGGGCAGCGCTTCGGCGAGCTGGCGCGACGTGGTGATCAGGATGGCCGGACTGGTTGGTCCGTGCTCGGCTTGACCCAGCAGGTCGACTGCAACCATCTCGGCGTCCGCGCTGTCGTCGGCAATCACCAGGATCTCGGTCGGCCCGGCGAGAAGATCGATGCCCGCCCGCCCGAAGAGTTGCCGCTTCGCCTCCGCCACGTACGCGTTGCCGGGACCGACCAGCATGTCCACCGCGGGAATGCTCTCGGTGCCCAGAGCCATCGCGGCAACCGCCTGGACTCCTCCCAACACATGTATCTCGTCTGCGCCGCCCAGCACCATCGCGGCGATGGTTTCCGGGTGCGGCGCGCCGGCGTTGGGCGGCGTGCACGCTACGATGCGGGATACACCGGCCACGCGTGCGGTGACGATGCTCATGTGCGCGGAGGCGACCATCGGATAGCGCCCGCCCGGCACGTAGCAGCCGATGCTTGCCACCGGGATGTTCCTGTGCCCGAGCTTCACGCCGGGCCTGATCTCCACTTCGATGTCGCGCAGCGCCGACTTCTGGTGCCGGGCGAAGGTGCGGATCTGCTCCTGCGCGAAGCGGATGTCGTCGAGCGTGCTCTCCGGCACGTTACGCATGAGGTTGTCGATCTCCGCCTGGCTCAGGCGAAAACTCGGCGGCGACCAGCGATCGAATTTCGCCGACAGCTCGCGCACCGCCTCGTCGCCGCGCTTGCCGATGTCGGCGATGATGCCCTCGACGGTACGCCGCACTTCCAGGTCGGCGGCGTCGGATTGCGCCTGGCTGATGCGGCGCTTCAGAAATGTCGCCATGAGTTCCTCACTGCCGTGGATGTGTCAACACCCCCACCCTAACCCACCCCCATCGAGGCATAGGTATATACACATGTTTTTGGGGCCATAGTTGTTGGGGAAGAAGACTTTCGCAAATTCTTTGAGTTGATCCAGATCATAATTTTCAAGCAACGTCATATTCGAGA
>JACQGN010000025.1 GCA_016199545.1 Betaproteobacteria bacterium
CCTCACGCCTGATAGAAATCCTACACTGACCCCCAATTTATCGCTGTTCCTTCGCGACGGGTCAGATCGGGACGCGTAGCGGGAGATGCTACAAAGCTAGACCTGACCCCGTTCCGTTGACCGTCTCGGAAAGTTTGTTGCTCTGTAGGATTTTGAGCGCACGCGCAATGTCTTCGATTCTCCGATAGTAGGAGCCCTTCCTCAGCGGATCGGGTTTCAAGGATGGGTCCATTGATGCTGCCTAACGTCCGCAGCCACCGGCTCGCGCGCCCGGCAGACGGTTGCAAGGCACCGCGCTCGCGCACGTGTCCGGGTGGGCTGCGCGGCTAGACGCCATTGCTCTTTGTCGCACCCTTGAGGGCATCCGCCACCCCCAGTTTGTTAACTAGATCGTCGGCCGCGGCATGGTCAATGTAAGCCATGTTCGTTCGAACAAAATCGGCCATGTTGTCGTTCGTAGCACCACTATTGGCGAGACCGAAAAGAGCTGTGATGCCGACCCCGACCCAATAGCCAGTCGCGTACGCTGGGAAAAAGCGTACAGCAATCCACGTCGCCACAATGAACAGCAGGATCAAAAAGAACAGGCTGATGATGTAGCGTGACACCGGTGCGGGGGCCGTGAGCCAACCGATTTTGTACCAACGAAATGCTGTGGGAATAGCGAAGCGCGAGAGAATAAAAATTTGTCCCAACGTAAACGCCCCAACGATTCCGCCAATCACGAAGGCGACAATCAAAAAGAGCATTTCCACTGGATCCTCCCTTCGCTACGCCATAGTGGCGTCTAACGATTTGTTGAGCGGCGCGCGCGACACCACATGCATACCAACACCGTTACGGGCAAACCACTCACGCTTCCTCGCGTCCGCTCGAACTAAAGTTATGTGGCGCGCCAGGCATGATCTTGGTGGCACTTCGCATGTTTGAATGCTGCTTGCCCGTCGCTCGTCTTGAGACTAAGGCTTACGAGCAATGAGACTGGCGTAAGCCATGTATCCAAAGAACCCGCCGCGCTCCGCGCGCGCTCGGCCCTCTGCCTTCAATGCCGCGGCGAGCGTCGCGCTGATTGTGCCGCACTGCGCCATTGCATCAGCACCGCGGTCGATCCAACTCATGGTCAGCCCCGGCGAAAGGGTCTCAACCAGACCGTAGCTGCGAAGCGGCTGCACCTCGAATCCTGACGCGTGCACGAGCGCCGACATCTTGCGCACCATATACCTGTCGGTGACAAAATTGTCGACGAACGCGTCGCAGCACGCCTGAAGGGGATCCGGGTTCGCGATTCGCAGTGTCGCAGTGTCGAAGTCGCCATCGCAAACTCCGAGCCAGCCACCGGCCTTTAATACCCGCCTGGCTTCGGCGAGAATGGCTTCGGGACCCGGAACGTGCGTGAGAAGGGTGTGGAGAATGACCGCATCGAATGACGCGCTCTCGAACGTCAGGGCTTTTCCATCGCCTTGCTGGTACATGATGCGCGCGGATTTCGGAGAAAGCTCGCGTGCCTTGGCAAGGAAATGCTCGGACGGATCGACCCCAATCACCTCGCCCACGTTTGGCATTGAAGCTAATGTTCGGCAGATTGGCCCCGTGCCGCAACCGACTTCGAGTACGCGCGCATTCTTCGGAAACTCGATCTCGCCCAGATATGAGGCGATCATTTGCTGCTGAGAAGGAATTGCCGCCCTTGTCTCGAGAACATTGGCAACTACATCGAGCATGGCGGGCGGAACATTCGTGATGTTCGCGAAAACGTCTGGCATGGGCGATTCCCCTTTCTCTGTTGTACCTATGGCGCTCCAATGCTGATTGGTATCAATTCCTCATGACTCAGCTCCGCCGGAGCCACATAACTAGAAATCGAGCCCATGCGAAAAATGCTAAACCTATATACCGGTATAGACAAGCATGCACGTGTATATATCTGCATATGCCGGCATATATCTACGGGCATATGATCTTGTTTGAGTGCCGGATGCCGCCCCCGAGGCGGGATCCGTCAGTCGTAAACGGTTTCGGAATAATGCGAGCCATCGACCATCGCCTCGATGACGGTGGGGCCGGCGGCGGCGAACGCTTTGCATAATGCATGCTCCAGGGCATCTGGAGTGAGCGCAGCTACAACGGAAACGCCGAAGTAGTGCGCGGGTGGGTCGGAGTAATCGCCTGGGATCACGTCGGTGCCGTAGTACGCGAATTCGCGGCGTTCCTGCTTGACGCGGATGAGGCTCAACCAGCGGTCGTCGAGGACGACGAAGGGGATGGTGAGTCCCAAGCGTTTCGCAACCGCGACTTCGCCACAGGTCATCTGGAAGCAGCCGTCGCCCACGATGCACGCGACGGGCAGGTCGGGACGCGCAATCTTGGCGGCGATGGCGGCGGGGATGCCGAAGCCCATAGATGACCAGCCGTTGGTGATGAGAAAGGTACGCGGGGCGTGCGCGCTCCATTGACTTGCGATCTGGTGGGTGTGCGCGCCTACGTCGAATGCTAGCACGCCGTCGCGAGGCAGGACCTGCCGCACTACATCGATCACCTGGTGCGGGCTGAAGTCTGCTGTGACGGGGCGCAGCAAACGCTGAAATTCCTCGCGATGCCGCTGCAGCGCCTCGGGCGACCATTCGTTGCGGATGGGCGCAGGGGCGGTCAGCCGCTCGAGTGTGGCATCGAGATCGCCGATCGCTTCATGTGCCACATTGACCGATGCATCGACATCCGCGCGCTCGATATCAACGTGCAGGATCGGAGTTTTGCCGGCCCATGCTTCGTACTCGACTTCGACGGTGTCGTAACCCAAGCCGATGATGAGGTCCGTGCCGCGAAGGAATTTGCGCTGCAACTGGCGCCTCGCGCGCTCGATGCAGCCGATGCCGAGCGGGTGATCATCGTCGATCAGGCCCTTGGCCATGGTGGTCACGCCGAAGGGTATGCCGTGGCGCTCGACGAATATGCGCAGCAGGTCGGGCGACTTCATCCGCATTGCCGATGCGCCGATGATTGCGACCGGGCGCTTTACCGCTCGCAGCAATGCAGCGGCTCTTTCGATGTGGGCGTCGGGGGCGCTGCTGACCGAAACCGGATCGGGGATCGGGACGACTGGATCGGTCGCCGGCGCGAGCGCGACATCTTCGGGCAGGTCGAGATGCACCGGGCCTTGCGGCTCGCTCATGGCGATCTTCAGTGCTTCGGCGAGCACTGATGCAATCTTTCCCAGTCGTAGCGGCAGCGTCGCCTTGGTGATGGGCTTGAACAGTGCGTGATGATCGATCCGCATCTGGATGCGCCGGCCGAGCTGCGCTTGGTTGAGCGTGCAGGTGATGGCGATGAGAGGGGAGCGGTCGAGATACGCGCAGCCGACGCCGGTGGCGAGGTTGGTCGCGCCGGGCCCGAGCGTTGCGATGCAGAGTCCGGGCTTGCCGGTCATGCGCGCCGTGACGTCGGCGGCAAAGCCCGCCGAGCCCTCGTGCGCCGTCAGCACGAACTCAATGCCGCCGGTGCGCATCGCTTCCATAAACGGCAGCACGTTGCCGCTGGGCACGCCGAAGCCGTGGGTGACGCCGGCTGATTTGAGCATTCGTACGATGAGGTCGGCGTTGTTCATGGCGTGCTACATCATGCGGCCCGGGCCCCAGGGCCAATGAAACGCTCCGCCAAACAGCATGGTCAGTACCGCTGATGCGATGGCGCCGATCACAACCAGGATCAGCACTGCAGGTATCGACGCCAACGCCCATTTGACCATCAGTACCACCAAGGACCAGAAGGGAATCTTGATGTCGGTCACCACGATCGTGTTGGTAGAGTCTGCCATTTCAGTCTCCTGTGGGTCTTGAGTCGCAGTTCGCGCTGAAAATGACGCTGCGGTACATCCATCCGCACGTCATTTTGTTACTGACACAGGTCGACCGAGTAAGTTGCATCCGCTGTCAGCGGATGATCTTGCCGGGATTGAGGAGGTTGTGCGGATCGAGGGTGTGCTTGATTGCGGCCATGACGGCGACGGCAGGGCCGTGCTCGGCGTCGAGATAATCGAGCTTGCCGAGTCCCACGCCGTGCTCGCCGGTGCAGGTGCCACCCATCCGCAACGCGCGCATGACGACGCGGCGGTTGAGTTCGTCAGCCTCGACGGCTTCGGCCGGGTTGTCGGGATCGATCAGGACGACCAGGTGAAAATTGCCGTCGCCGACGTGGCCGAAGAGCGCGATCGGCATCGAAGCCTTCGCGATGTCCTGGTTGGTCTCTGCGATGCACTCCGCGAGCCGCGAGATCGGCACGCACACGTCGGTCGAGAACGCGCGGTTGTTGGGGCGCAGCCGCCGGCACGCCAGGTAGGCGTCGTGGCGCGCCTGCCACAGCCGGGTGCGCTCTTCCTGCTTCGTCGCCCACTGGAAATCCATGCCGCCCAGTTCCTTCGCGATCTCCTGCACGGTCTGCGCTTGTTCCTCGACGCTCGCCTGCGTGCCGTGGAACTCGCACAGCAGCATCGGCGCCTCGCGCAGTCCGAGCTTGCTGTTGCGGTTGACCGCCTGGATGGTGAGCGCATCGAGCAGTTCGCAGCGCGCGATCGGCACGCCGAGCTGGATGGTCTGGATCACGGTGCGCACTGCGGCATCGACCGATGGAAACATGCAGATCGCCGCCGAGACGGCTTCCGGCTGTGGATACAGGCGCAGCGTGATCTCGGTGATGATGGCAAGCGTGCCTTCGGAGCCGACGAAGAGCCGCGTAAGATCATAGCCGGCGGACGATTTGCGCGCGCGGCCGCCGGTGTGGATGATCTGTCCGCCGGCGAGCACCACCGTGAGCCCGAGCACGTTCTCCTTCATCGTGCCGTAGCGCACGGCGTTGGTGCCGGAAGCGCGCGTCGCCGCCATGCCGCCCAGCGTTGCGTCCGCGCCGGGATCGATCGGGAAGAATAGCCCCGTGCCGTGCAGTTGCTGGTTCAACTGCTTGCGCGTGACGCCCGCCTGCACCGTGGTGTCGAGGTCATCGACATTGACTTCGAGCACCCGGTTCATGCGGCTCATGTCCACGCTCACGCCGCCGTGGACCGCGAGCACGTGACCCTCGACCGAGCTTCCGACGCCGAAAGCGATGACGGGCGCGCCGTACTTGCCGCACAGCCTGACGATGGCTGATACCTCTTCGCTGGTCTCAGGGAACACCACCGCGTCGGGCGGAGCAATCGGATGCGCCGACTCATCCTTGCCGTGATGCTCGCAGACGGTCGCCGAGGTCGTCACGCGCTCGCCGAAGCTTTCGCGGAGCGAGGAGAGCAGTTCCGCGGGAAACGGCTTGCGCAGCAGTTCGGAGCCGGGAGCGGGGCGGTTCATGACATGGAACGCAGTCGCGAGATCGGGCATTGTAGACCCAAATGCGCACGGGCTGATTCGCGATCAGCGTGATGCCGGCAAAGGATTGCCGGCCTACAGAAACGGCTCGGCGCGCTTGAGGAGATCCTCCAGGCCGGGCTCGTTCGGGTCGCGCGGCTTGCCGGGATGGATGATCGAGACCTGGCAGCTTTCCGCGGCTTCCACCAGTTGCCGATAGGTGCCCGCGGTGATGTCCTTGATGTAGGCCTGCTTGTTCTCGTCGTAGGCGAACATCCGGTCGTTGAGCAGCGTGCATTCGTTGCAGGTGGTGCAGCGCGGGGTCTCGATGGACGCCTCGTCCGACTTGGGTTCCTCGACCGCGGGTGCGCTCGGTTGCGGCGCGGGCTGTGCCGACGCGGTCGGTGCGGGGGACGGTGCAGTGCTCGCCGCAACGGCGGGCGCGGGTGACGGAGCGGCGACCGGCGCCGTCGCCGGCCGTGCCTCGCGCCTCACCGCTTCGATCTCGCGCTGTTTCTCGATTTCCCACACCTGCCGTTCGCGGGCAAGCATGCGTTCGGCGTACGAATTGCGGATGCCGCCCAGTTCCTGCAGGCCGTGCCACATATCGCGGCAGCGCTGCGCGGCGAGAATCAGCTTGTCGTCCACGATCACTCTGTGCAGAGCCTCGTTGCGGTCGACCATCATCAGGTACGGCACCTTCTCCGGGAAACCGTTCACGTCGTGGCCGAGGCTTTCCTTTACCGGCACCAGGCTTCCATTCCAGAGCGCGCGCGGAACGCCCGCGAGGTGCTTGGCGTAACGGGGATCGCAGGCAACGAAATCGACGAAGGTGAACGCGACCTCCTCGGAGACTTTCTGGCGCGCCTCGTCTTCGTACGCAAAGTTGGCGACCGGCCAGTCGAGTTCGGGCTGAGGATTGTCCTCGAGCGTGAAGCGTGAGGCCCAGTCGGCTCCGGCCGAGGGATCGTAGGTGAAGGCCGGGAAAGCGCGCGCCTGCATTGCAGCCGCCGCGACGAGATACGGCGGCAGGCCGGCTGAGCGGCCGCTCGCGCCGGTGAAGACACTGAACAGCGCCCGTCCGGGATACTGGAGGCCCTTCAAAATCCGGTCCTGGAGCTGATAGAGGTTGGAACTGCTCGACTGCATGACGTAAACCTCATTCAATCCGATCGCCATGCTCGCCAGCCGCGCGCTGCGCGCGTTGAATGCGAAGTGCCCGTCGTTCACCGACGGTTCTTCGAGAATATCGTCGATCTGCACCAGGACTTTCACCGGCAAGCCCAGTGAAAGCACCTCCATCAAGCCGGCGTTGTCCCCCATGGGCCCGCCAGCGGCGCGGATGCAGACGAGGTAGCCGGGAAACAGGTTCAGGTCCTGCGGGCGCAGCGAGTTGGCGTCGAATTCCTCGAAGTACACATGGTGATGCGAGTCGATATAGCGGCCCTCGATCTCGAGTTCGGCGATGGTGACGGCCTTGATCAGTTCGACCATCTCGGGCAACTGCCGCCGATAGGCGTAAAGCGCCGCCGCGCAGCTGTCGAATACAAAGGAGTGGGGCGTCTCGGTGCCGCCCTTGGCCTCGAAAAAGCGCTGCGACCTGAGCACTTCGAGCGCCGCCTCGATGCGCTGACGCCGGCCCTCAGGGAGCGCGGCCTTGGGCGCGGCGTCCGACAGCATGCGCGAGAGCGCCTCGAAATCGAAATCGTCCGCGTGCGCGGTGCCGAACGAGGCGCGCAATTTCTCCGCGCTCCGGCCGGCATCCGAACGAATGAAGTCCGCGCGCAGCACCTCGGTGAGCTTCACGATCAGCCGTTCGATCTCGGCCTTGAATTCACGCGTCTTGGTCTGCTGCACGAACTGCCACGCGTGCGTGAGAAGGCGCGCCGGTGTGTCCGGTTCGCAGCCGATCACGGCGCCGTCCACCTTGAGCGCGGCCCGTGCGCGCGCCAGGCTCGCGGTCGACTCCTTCCCGCCTTTCGCGGCAAGGAGTTTCCCTGCGGTTTCCCACAGATCGGAAAGCGGTCCCTTCGCGCCCTCCGCAACCAGACCGCGGATTTCGCGTTCGAGTCCCAGCACGTGTCTGCGCGTGCGCTCGCCGTCGAGCCCGCGCGGGGCGACCTCCTGCAACAGACTGTCGATGACGGCCGACAGGGAGCGAACGCAGTCGGCGGCGGCATCGGTTTTCGCCAGCACCAGCGGAAAGTCGTAGCGCAGCGTGGTGAGATCCTTGTACGGAGCGAGCAGCGCGGGGCGCAGCCCGAGTCCTTCGGGTGCTTCCAGGGTTACGCCAACCCGTTTTCCAGTGAGGTGGAAGGCAACGTGCTCTTGCAGTTTGATATCCATTGTCACTCGCTCTTTACGCAGCCGCCCGTGCGGCCGGCCCTTCATCAGGCCATACAGTGAACTTGTCGAACTCCGATTCCAGCCCGGCCTTGATGTATTCGGGTGTGCGCAGGTGCGGGGACAGCCGCGTCTCCTCGTAGCGCGGCACTTCAGGGTTGTGGTAGAGGACGCCGACCGGTATGGGATCAGTGATCGACGCGAGCTCGCGAGCCCGGTCGATGTTCAGCGGATCGTGCTCCTTCTGATTCTTGTACACCTTCGTAAGACCTGCGCTCAGGTGCAATCCCTTCTCGTGGGTCAGCATCAGCGTGCGCAGGGGATCGTGCAACCAGGCGTCGAACATGTCCGGCAGAAATTCCGGGCAGCGCTGGATGATCCGCACGAAGGAGAAACCCTTGTGGTGGAAAGCTTTCTCCAGGATGTCGTACACCACCTCGGGTATCCAGTCCACTGCCTGCGCCACGAACGACACGTTCTGGACGCCGAGCGTAATGGTCAGGGGATTGAGCGGGTCCAGGTAGGCGCCGCGCGGCGTGGTGTTGCTGCGCAGTCCCTTCGGTGACGTCGGAGAAGCCTGCTTCTTGGTGAGGCCATAGACGTAGTTGTCGTGCAGCATCAGCGTCATGTTCATGTTGTAGCGCACGGCGTGGATCCAGTGCGCGGCGCCGATGCTGCAGCAGTCGCCGTCGCCGGTGTTCACGAACACGTGCAGATCGGGGCGGGTGAGCTTGATGCCCTCGGCGACGGGCAGGGCGCGGCCGTGGATGCCGTGGAAGCCGTAGGTCTTCATGTAGTGCGGGAAGCGGCTGGAGCAACCGATGCCGGACACGAACACCGTCTTCTCCGGGCGCAGCTTCTCGTTGCGGCACAGCTTCTGAACGGCAGCGAGAATCGCGTTATCCCCGCAACCGCTGCACCAGCGCGGAATGCTGCCCTGGTACTCCTCCAGGTCGTGGTGATCGTCGTGCATGCGCATCACGCACTCGGTGGCATGTATCGTCATGATCTAGTCCTTTTCCTGAAGCTTGGCGTGGAGCACGCGGTAGATGGTGCCGGGCTTGATCGACTGGCCTTTCACCTCGCTCCAGCAATCGACGTCGACGAGATAGCGCGCGCGCAGCATCATCGCCACCGCCGAGTAGCGGCGGTTGGTTTCGTCGATGATGGCGTCCTCGGGGCGGTCGCACCAGTTGCTCTCGATGGTCATTACTTTTTTGAACCGTTGCATCGCTTCCTTGATGCCCGGCGGCATGGGCTGCAGGAAGCGCAGGTGCATCGAGGAGACCCTGCGGCCTTCGCCCTGATGCCGTGCCACGGCTTCCTCGATTGCGCCCTTGGTGCTGCCCCAGCCGATGACGAGCAGGTCGCCCTCCGGGGCCCCGAATACGGGCGGCGGCTTGAGTGTTTTCTGCACCGCGGCGAGTTTGAGGCTGCGGTAGCGGAGGCCTTCCTCATTCGCGTCCGCATCGTAGGCGACGTGGCTCAGACGATCGTGCGCCAGCCCCGTCAACGTGTGCATGCCGTTGGGCTGTCCGGGAACGAAGCGCCGCGCGATCCC
The DNA here is from genome assembly GCA_016199545.1 of Betaproteobacteria bacterium. Taxonomy (GTDB): domain Bacteria; phylum Pseudomonadota; class Gammaproteobacteria; order Burkholderiales; family SG8-41; genus DSOT01. Next base: position 9,235 of record JACQGN010000025.1, read on the forward strand.
CGTCGCAGGATCCCAGTCATACGGCTTGGCGCCGGTAGGCAGCGCGCTCTGGTCGATCGGCGGTGCGAGCCAGGCCTCGTTGAACCTGGGACGCGGGAACGGCTGCTGCGAGGTGGCGAGACCCGAATCCGAGAGCACTACGACCACCATGTTGAACGTTTCGGCGATCCTGCGCGCGGTGATGATCGAGTAGAAGCAGTCTTCGATACTGCTCGCCGCCATGACGACCTTGGGCGCATCGCCATGGCTGCCGAAGCAGGCGGTGAGCAGGTCGCCCTGCTCGGCCTTGGTCGGCTGTCCGGTGCTGGGGCCGCCGCGCTGCACGTTGACCACCACCAGCGGCACCTCGGTCATGACCGCCAGCCCGAGCGCTTCCTGCTTGAGCGAGAAGCCCGGTCCGGAGGTGATCGTCAAGGCGCACTTGCCGGCGTACGAGGCGCCGATGGCAAAGGCGCACGCCGCAATTTCATCCTCGGCCTGGTGAACGATGCCACCGACTTTCTCGAAGACATCGGAGAGGTAGTGGGAGGCCGAAGTCGCCGGCGTGATCGGGTACATGGCGCAGATTTCCATGCCGGAGGCGAGCACGCCCAGCGCCAGCGCCGTATTGCCGTTGACCACGATTTGCGGCTCTTTCGCGCGCGTGGCGGGAATCCGGTACTTGAAATCCAGGTTGGTTTCCGCCCACTGGTATCCGGCTTCAAGCAGCGCGATGTTCGACTTGACGACGCTGTCGGCCTTCTTGCGGAAGGCGTAGTCGATCTGTTCGCGCCCGAGACGCATGTCAAGGCTGTAGATGCTCATCAGCATCCCGAGCACGAACATGTTCTTTCCGCGCGCTCGTATCCGATCCGCTCCGCGGCAAGAACATTTTCGTGCTCGGGATGCTGATGAGCATCTACAGCCTTGACATGCGTCTCGGGCGCGAACAGATCGACTACGCC